>NZ_CP080417.1:3600000-3953852 GCF_019457535.1 Shewanella halotolerans
CACCTGGTGATTCCCGAGATCGAAGCCATCGCCACCCAGACTCTGGTTGAGATGGAGGCCCAAGGCCTTAGGGTGATCCCAACGGCCAAGGCCGCCCAGCTCACCATGGATCGCGAGGGCATACGCCGCCTGGCCGCCGAGACGCTGGGGCTACCCTCCTCGCCCTATTTCTTCTGCGACACCCAGGCAGAATTTGAGCAGGCGGTCGCAGACATAGGACTGCCCTGTGTCGTCAAACCTGTGATGAGCTCGTCGGGTAAGGGCCAGAGCATCATACGTAGCGAGGAGCAGATCCTCGCGGCATGGCGTTATGCCCAGGAAGGTGGCCGCGCCGGTGGCGGCCGGGTGATCGTCGAAGGCTTCGTGCCCTTCGACTATGAGATCACCCTGCTCACCGTCAGCGCCGTCAATGGCATCCACTTCTGCGACCCCATCGGCCACCGTCAGGAAGATGGTGACTACCGCGAGTCCTGGCAACCCCAGGCCATGTCTGATGCCGTACTCGCCAAGGCGCAGGAGATTGGCCGCAAGGTGGTCGAGGCGCTGGGCGGCTATGGGCTGTTCGGCGTCGAGCTGTTTATCAAGGGAGAGGAGGTCTACTTCTCTGAGGTGTCACCTCGCCCCCACGATACCGGCCTGGTGACGCTTATCAGCCAAGATCTGTCTGAGTTCGCCCTGCATGTGCGCGCCATCTTAGGCCTGCCGATCGCCAACATAGTGCAGCACGGTCCATCGGCCTCGGCGGTGATCCTGGCAGAAGGCCGCAGCCACAACATAGGCTATCAGGGGATGGCACAGGCACTCGTTGAGCCCAACACCCAGCTGCGCCTGTTCGGCAAGCCAGATATCGACGGTCGCCGCCGTCTCGGCGTCGGCCTGGCCCGTGGCAACACCGTCGATGAGGCGATCGACAAGGCGCTTAACGTGGCTAAACAGGTCGAGGTGATTCTGGATTAATCCGGCAAAGCGATGACAAAAAGGGCGCCTCTTCTCAAGGATCAGGCGCCCTTTGTTTATCTCGTTAACCCCCCTACCATAGCTAATTCACCAGGTTCACCGGCTGACCCGCCAGATAGCCCTTGAGGTTATCTATGGCTATCGTCAGCAGTTGCTGGCGCGCCTCCCTGGTCGCCCAGGAATTATGCGGACTGATGCTGATATGAGGCGCGCTCAGCAGCGGATTGTCAGCCTGTGGTGGCTCGCTAGAGAGCACATCCACCCCGGCGGCGGCAATCTTCCCCTGCGCCAGGGCATCGGCTAGGGCCTGCTCATCCACCAAACCGCCTCTGGCCGTGTTGATTAAGATGGCATTTGCCTTCATGGCACTGAGCCGCTCTCGATTAATCAACTTCTCGGTGTCCGACGTTAGCGGACAGTGCAGTGAGATGATATCGGCGCAGGCAAAGAGCGCCTCACGCTCGCACCAGCAGACCCCTTCAGGAAGGTCGTGCTTAATAGAAGGCGTGTTGACCAGCACCCGCATCTGAAACGCCTTCGCAATAGTGGCCACCTGCCGACCTATGTCGCCAAACCCCACCAGCCCCAGCGTCTTGCCCTTGAGGGATTGTAGCTGTGCCAGGGTAAAGCAGAAATCTGGCGCCTGAGACCAGGCACCGGCCACCACGGCGTTGTGATGGTCCGACAAACGCTGGGTGTGATGAAGAATATGGGCAAACACCATCTGGGCCACCGCATCCGGGCCATAGCCTGGCACATTGGTCACCTTGATCCCAAGCTCGCTGGCGGCGTTGAGGTCCACCACGTTGGTACCTGTGGCGAGCACGCCGATATACTCAAGATCTGGCAGTGCGCTGAGCGCATCGGCGTCGAGCACTGTCTTATTGGTTAGCAGCACCTGCGCCCCCTGAGCGCGATCCAGGAGTTCGGCCGGGGAGGTTCTGCCATAGCAGTGAAACTCGCCCAGCGCCGCGAGGGGCTGCCAGTCGAGATCGCCAGGGTTGAGGGTGTAACCATCGAGTACCACTATCTTCATTTAAGACTGCTCTCTTATGGGTTAAAAGGTGTATTTAAATCCAGCGTTCACCTGGCCCTGCCACATGATATCGGCGCGGATATTCCAGATACAGCGGTTGGCATCACAAAACAGCGCATTGTCGCTGTTGATAAAGGTGGCGTAGCCGCGGCCATCGGCAAACAGGCTGAAGTTGTCGCCGAGCAGGTACTCCACCCCGCCCCCTATTCCCATGGAGAAGCGTGACTCGTCGGAGAAATCCCCCGACGGGCGCATCTGTGTCATGCCGACACTGACGGTAACATAGGGACGCAGATTGCCCTTGGGGAAATAGAGCGAGCCGCCCAGGTGGACGTAATCCAGCTCAAGCTTTGCCAAACGGTTGGGGTTGAACATGCCCGAGGCATGCATATCTGTGCTCTGGTGGCTGTAGAGCAGGTAGACATCGCCGGGATCCCGGGTCTTCATCCCCAATATGATGCCATAGTGGCTGGAATCCTTGATGCTGATGTTACCCTGGGTATTGGTGTCTATATCAGTGGCATCGAGGTCACTGGCGCCGAAGCTATAACCACCGAAGGGTGCGACGAAGATATCCGACTCTGCCCAAACAGACTGGGCCCAGAAAGACTGGGCCGCCATCCATGCTAAGAGTCCTGTCAATAAGGTCAGCCTTGTTCGCTTCATCGCCCTCTCCTTTGTTAGATAATCATCTCATGGCGCGGTCTTGCTTTACCCTGTCGTAGGCGGCCTGAATATCCTGCGCCTTCTGTTTGGCCAGCTCCATCATCTCGGCGGGTAACCCCTTGGCAACCAGCTTGTCGGGGTGATGCTCGTTCATCAACTTACGGTAGGCACGTTTCACCTGCTGATCCGAGGCCTGCTCATCCAGACCCAACACCTCGTAGGCATCCTTGATGGAGGTCTGCTGGCGACCATGGCGCTGGAAGTTCACTTCCGCCTGCCAGCGCTTGAGCAGCTCGTCGAGTTGCTCGCGGCTAAAGCCCAGCTCCTGCGCCACGGTTAAGAGTATGGCATGTTCTTTGGCATCTAGCTTGGCGTCCGACAGGGCGGTTTGGATCTGGATCTCCAGAAACATCTGCAGCAGCTCCCGCCGCCCCATGGAGATCAATCTGAAGGTACGCAGCGACGCCTTAAGATCGAAATCGGCGGCCTTGCCCTGGGTAAAGGCCGCCTGGGCCTCGCGGCGGGCATCGCCACTCAGACGCATCTGGTCCATCAGCGCCGTTGCCAAGCGAATATCATGTTCTGTCACCTGACCCGAGGCCTTGGCCACGTGGCCCATCACAGCAAAGGCGGTATTGAAGAACAGCGCCTGACGATCGCTGCCCTTGCCCATCAACTTTTCCACCTCGCCGCGCTTCTTGTCATAGAGGTGGCCAAGCCAGAGGCCGATGAGTCCACCTATGATGCGGCCAAACATGAAACCTATGGCAAAACCGAAAAACTTACCCCAAATTTTCATCTAACAACCCTTCATCTAACAACCTGAGTCTTTGATAATGCTGGATCTGTATGTGAGAATGCAGTCCTTAGCTCGGCGTCCAGTGACTTAAGCCTTTCCAGCGTGCCCACGTCGCACCAGAGGTGAGGATAATGCTCGCCGCCGATCAGCCCCTGCTGCATCTTGGCTCTTAACATAGGCGCCAGGCCAAAGCGGCCACTAGGGGCACCGTCGAAGAAACGCGGATGATAGATGGCCATGCCGGAAAAAGTCAGCTTAGGCTCATCCTCATCATTCACCTTGCCATCCCTCAGGGCAAAATCGCCCTCTGGATGCTGCTTAGGGTTATCCACTAGCCAGAGATAGGCCTCCTGCTCCCTCATCAGCTCGGCAATCTTCGCCCTATCGAGCGCGGCATCCAGCGCCAGCCCCTTAACCATTGGCAAGCTGTGGATATAGACATCACCATTGAGCACCAGAAAAGGCTCATCCCCAAGCAGAGGCAAGGCCTGCTTGATACCGCCGCCAGTCTCGAGCGCCTCTGTCTCTGGGCTGTAGCTGATGCTAACGCCCCAGGCGCTGCCATCGCCAAGGCTGGCCTCGAGCTTGTGGCCCAGCCAGGCGTGGTTAATCACTATCTCTGTGATGCCAAGGGCTGCGAGACGCTCTATGTGATAGACGATGAGCGGCTTGCCCGCGACTTCTGCCAGCGGTTTAGGCAGGGTGTCGGTCAGGGGGCGCAGGCGCTCACCGCGACCGGCGGCGAGTATCATGGCCTTCATCGCAGCGCCTCCGTTTTATTTGTCAGCTGCGACAGCTTGTCGCTCGTCATCTGCGGCATCACCTCACGCCTTAACCAGGCAACAAACTCGGCAAACTCAGGATATTGCGCCCCTATGTCACATACATAATTCAGGGTCAGCGGAATATCTTTAAGGTAGCCCGGCTTGGCGTCGCGATAGTTGAGGCGGCAGAAAATCCCCGCGGCCTTGAGATGGCGCTGCATCCCCATAAGATCGAACCAGCGGCGATACTGGCTCAAGTTCACCTCATCGCCTATGCGGCCCAGAACGCGCATCTGATTATAGTGCTGCTCGAGTAAAGGCTCGACCACGTCGTGCGGCCAGCGCACATAACAGTCGCGCAGCAAGGAGACGGCGTCATAGGTGATGGGACCTAATACAGCATCTTGAAAATCGATCACCGCCAGCACGCCATCACATAGCATGAGATTGCGGCTGTGATAGTCCCTGTGCATGCCCACCTTGGGCTGCTGGGCGACGTTATCGATAAGCAGGTCGAAACATTTATCGATTATCTGCCGAGTCTGGCTGTCGAGGCTCAGCTTAAGATGACGTTCGAGCAGCCACTCGACGAAAATATTCAGCTCACGCAGCACGAAGGCGTCATCATAATCGGGCAAGGGCTGCCCCGCCGCCGAAGTGATGGTCTGTAGCTTATCCAGCAATCCAAGTGCCTTGCCATAATAGTGACCGACATTGTCTAGGTTTAGCACCTCCAGCAGCTGGGTATCGCCGAGATCCGAGAGCAACAGAAAACCTTGAGACAGATCGGCGGCCTTAACCTCAGGCGCCAGTATGCCATGGTCATGATAGGCGTTTGCGAGGGCGATAAAAGGGGCGACGGGCACCAGATCCGGCGGCGAGTCCATGGCGATAAACGTCTGGTTTGAAAACTGGACACGATAGTAGCGGCGAAAACTGGCGTCACCGGAAATTAAGGCGACTCGCGCCTCATCGCCTAAAGTTCGCGCTATCCATGAATTAAGGGCAAGAAATCTTGGATCTGACAAGGGCACCTCATGGCTCTTAGAAGAAAATTGCTTTATTATAAAGCAAAATAGAAACAGCAATTAAGATGATTCTATCTCTTTTGCTAAGTTGCTTCCCAAGGGGGATGCAACTATTCTCACCGATAACTTGTCTAGACTAAGAAATCACAAAAACGATAAAAGATGCATATCCGTTACTTATTGGCATTGGCGCTACTCCCGCAGCTAGTCTTGGCAGACGAATCGGAAACCACTCCCGCGCCCGGTGCCCAGTGTCTGGTGCTCCCGCCTGTTCCTATTCCTGAGCCCAGCACAGACGAACGTCCCCTAGATCTGCAGCAGATTAAGATCGTTTCCGACTCATCGGCAGCTAAGATGGGGGACAAGGCCAGTTTCCAGGGAGATGTGACCTTCAGCCAAGGCGGCCGCCATATTGCCGCCGACAGCGCGGTACTGGATCAGGCTAACGAGCGCCTGGATGCCAATGGCAACCTGGTGTTCCAGGACAATATGTTTACCGTCACGGCCGACTCACTCAGCGCCGAGATGCGCAGCAACAGCGCCCAACTTAAGGGTGCCCAATATTGGCTCCACGGTCAGCAGATCCACGGTGAAGCGGAAAACCTGGAGATCACCCAAGACAACAACCTGCACCTGTCGAACACCAACTTCACGACCTGTCCGCCAGGCGATAGCTCCTGGCTGCTTGAGGCCGAGACCATCAAGATAGACAGCAGCGAAGAGTGGGGCGAGCTTTGGGATGCCAAGCTCAAGATAGGCGATGTGCCCGTCTTCTATCTGCCCTACATGACAATTCCCGTGTCGGAGAAGCGTAAGTCAGGCTTCCTGTTCCCCTATTTCAGCACCAGCACCACCAATGGTGTCGAGGTAGCGACACCCTACTACTGGAACATAGCGCCAGAATATGATCTCACCTTTACTCCGCACTATATGTCGGCCCGCGGCCTGTTCCTCAAGTCGGAATTTCGCTATCTCGCCGGTGAGGCCCAGCAGGGGCAGTTGAATGTAGAATACCTGAGCAATGACGATCTGGTGCCTAACCGCGCCGACCGTTACCTCTACCACTGGGAGCATCAGGGGGCCATCGCCGACAACTGGCGGGTGCTAGCCAACTTTACCGATGTGTCGGACAACAACTACTTCAACGATCTGCCCTCCGACGTGCTGCGCGCCACCGACAACCAGCTCTCTCGCATAGGCGAAATTGCTTATTTCGAAGATAACTGGGACATGTCAGCCCGGGTGCAGGATATCAAGGTATTGGGTGAAGAAGAGTCTCCCTATCAGGTGATGCCGCAGATAGGCTTTAACTATCGCGCCCCAGGTTTCTGGCAAGGCTTGGACTTCAACCTCATGGGGGAAGCCAGCAACTTCCGTCATAAGGAAGACCAGTATGCCACCGCCAGCCGTCTGCACTTCGAGCCCAGTGTCTCACTACCGATCCACGGGCCGGCCGGATCGCTGACCAGTGAGCTTAAGCTGCTGCAGACCAACTATTGGCAGGACACCAAGAACTACACAGGCACTGAGCCGCTGGACAGCTCGGTGAGCCGTACCCTGCCCCAGGTGCGTATCCACGGTCAGATTAACTTCGAGCGTTTCACCGACTACTTCGATGCCAACTACCGTCAGACCCTGGAGCCACAGTTCCAGTATCTGTATGTCGGCTATGAGGACCAGTCCAACATCGGCATCTATGACACTGCGCTGCTGCAGGAAGACTACTACGGCCTCTTCAGGGATCGCCGCTTCTCGGGTCTGGACCGTATCGCCGACGCCAACCAGATGACACTGGGTTTAACCACCCGCCTGTTTGACGACCATAATCTTGAGCGCTTCAAGTTCAGTCTGGGTCAAATCTACTACTTCGAAGACAGCAAGGTTGGCATTACAGATCCTTCACGTCCCAACGAGATCTTTAAGCAGGAAAATACCTCAAACTCAGTGCTGGCGGCGGAGCTCAACACTCAGCTCTACAGCGATTGGTTCTTGAGCGGCGCCATTCAATATGACACCAAAAACAGGAACAACAAGAAGAGTGAGGTCACCCTGGATTTCCGCCCTGGGGTCAACAAGCTGTTGCAGCTCAGCTACCGTTATGTGCCCGATTTAGTTAACAGCAACACCAACGAATCTGTTAATGTGTCGCAAACCGGCTTGCGTACGGCTTGGCCGATCAATGACAACTGGTATATCGTGGGCAACTGGTATTACGATCTCAATGAGAAGCGTAGCGTCGAGACCTACACAGGATTTCAATACGAATCTTGTTGCTGGGCGGTGCGCTTAAGTTATCATTACCGCATTAAAACCAACTATGTTGACAACCTGGATCCCACGTTCAACGACAGGGAGCTGTTCGAAAGCGGCTTCTACCTGAACTTTGTGATCAAGGGATTAGGTGGCTCCGGCCCGCTTGGGGTATCGGACATGCTTAACGATGGCCTGTTTAACTATCGCAAGCCGCTCTACCTGAAAAACTAGTTTTGATATTTTAATCGGCTTTGCGCTGAACCTAGATACGGACTTGTAGTCCAATCTGAATAGTCGAATTAGATACTCGGTCGACACCTGTGTCGACCGACCTGAATATGCCAAGGATTTTTGTGGATGAAACCCTGTAAACAACTGATTTTTGCTTTACTTACATTGGCGATGAGCCACGGCGCGATGGCCGAGAACTTGCCCCTGGATAGGGTGACGGTTCAGATCAACGAAGGCATAGTGCTGGAAAGCGAAATCGTCAACATGTTGAAGACAGTCAAAGCCAACGCAAAAGCCGCCGGCCAGTCATTACCTTCTGACAAGGCGCTGCGCACTCAGGTGATCGAGCGTCTGATCGTGACCCGTCTGCAGCTACAGATGGCCGACCGCATCGGCCTGCACATCGGCGACCTGCAGCTGGACCAGACAATCGAAAACATCGCCAAGGAGCAGAAGATGACTCCTGAGATGATGCGCGAAAAGGTCGAGGCCGAAGGCATGAGCTGGAGCCAGTACCGCGAGCAACTGCGCGAAGAGATCACCCTGGGCGAGATCCAGCGTATTCAGGTACAGCGTCGTATCCAGGTCTCTCCACAGGAGATCAACAGCCTGGTTAAGCTAATCGAAGAGCAAGGGATGCAGCAGGTGGAGTACCAGATCGGTCATATCCTGATCGAGGTGCCCAACAGCCCTAACAGCGAACAACTTGAGGCCGCCAGCAGCCGTGCCAACGCCGTACTCAAGCGCCTACAAGACAATGCCGACTTCAAACAGACCGCCATTGCCTCCTCTTCAGGCCCTAAGGCGCTGGAAGGTGGTATCTGGGATTACATGAACGTCAATGAGATGCCAACCCTGTTCGCCGAGCTTTTAGTCGGCGCCAAGACGGGTGACATCATAGGCCCCGTGCGCAGCGGCGCCGGTTTCCACATCATCAAGGTGATGGATGCCCGCGGCCTGCAGACCAAAGAAATTGACGAAGTACGTTCACGCCATATACTGATCAAGCCGTCACCTATCCTGTCGGAAGAGCGTGCCAAGGCGATGCTCGACAAGTTTGCGGCCCAGCTAAGAAGCGGCGAAGCAGACTTTGCCACCCTGGCCCGTCAATACAGCGAAGATCCAGGTTCGGCGGCCAAGGGTGGCGAACTCGGCTGGGCAGATCCTACCGTCTATGTACCAGCCTTCGCACAAACATTGGGCGCACTGAAGATCAACGAGATCAGTGAGCCATTCCGCTCTAGCCACGGCTGGCATATAGTGCAGCTGGAGGAGAGACGTAAGACGGATGCGACAGATAAATTTAACACTAATCGGGCGCACCAGCTCATCTTCCGCCGCAAGTTTAATGAAGAATTACAAAACTGGCTGGATGAAATGCGAGCAGAGGCTTACATTGAAGTATTCGATGCCGATTTCAATCGAGGTTAATCATATTGACGACTAAACGCATCGCCATCACACCGGGAGAACCTGCCGGTGTGGGCCCAGACTTAGTCATTCAACTTGCTCAGCGCGCTTGGCCCGCTGAGCTTGTTGTTTGTGCCGACCCCACATTGCTGACCAGTCGCGCCAAGCAGATCGGCTTGCCGATCCAGCTGCGACCCTTCCAGCCCAATCAGGCACCTAAGCCACAGGAAGCCGGTACCCTGACTATCGTGCCCTTCCCGCTGGTCAACGATGCCGTGTGCGGTAAACTCGATGAACAGAACAGCAGCTATGTGATCGACACCCTGGCCTATGCAGGTGAGAAGAACATGAATGGCGAGTTCGACGCCGTGGTGACAGGCCCTGTCCACAAAGGGATCATCAACCAAGCGGGTATCCCCTTCAGCGGTCATACCGAGTTCTTTGCCCACCAGGCCAACTGCCAGGATGTGGTGATGCTGCTCGCGGCGCCTGGCCTGCAGGTGGCGCTGGTCACCACTCATATTCCGCTGGCCTATGTGTCTAAGGCGATCACCCGTGACCGACTGCATCAGATCATCAAGATCTTGCACACAGATCTGGTCACCAAGTTTGCTCTGAATAATCCTAAGATCTATGTCTGTGGCCTCAACCCCCATGCGGGTGAAGATGGCCACCTGGGCCGCGAAGAGATCGATGTGATCATTCCCGCGCTCAACGAGCTGCGCGAGCAAAATATGAATATCGTCGGGCCACTGCCCGCCGACACCCTGTTCCAGCCAAAGTATCTGGAAGATGCCGACGTGATCCTCGCCATGTATCACGATCAGGGACTGCCGGTACTCAAGTCCCAAGGCTTTGGTAGCTCGGTCAATATCACCCTAGGCCTGCCCTATATCCGTACCTCGGTCGACCATGGTACGGCACTGGAGCTGGCCGGCACAGGCAAGGCCGACATCGGCAGTTTTGTCTGCGCGCTAAACAAGGCTATCGAACTAGCCACCAAGAATGAGTCACTTAAAGAGTAGTAATGAGTAATAAAGTACATTTAGGCCACACGGCGAGAAAACGTTTCGGACAAAACTTTTTGACCGACAGCAATGTGATCAACCGTATCGTCGGCGCCATCTCGCCCGATAACGATCACGTGATGGTCGAGATTGGCCCAGGCCTGGCGGCGCTTACCGAGCCGGTAGCCGAAAGCATCGACAAGCTGACCGTGGTCGAGCTAGATAAAGATCTGGTTGAGCGTCTGCAGACACATCCGTTCCTCAAGGACAAGCTGGAGATCCACCAGGGCGACGCGCTGAAATTCGACTTCATGCAGCTGGTCGAAGAAGGCAAGCAGATGAAGGTGTTTGGTAACCTGCCTTACAACATCTCTACGCCGCTGATGTTCCACCTGTTTGAGTTTGCAGAGCATATCGAGAATATGCACTTCATGCTGCAAAAAGAGGTGGTACTGAGACTCTCTGCCGCACCCGGTACCAAGGCCTATGGCCGTTTGACCGTGATGGCACAATATTTCTGTCAGGTAATGCCGGTACTCGAAGTGCCACCAGGCTGCTTCACACCGCCGCCAAAGGTCGACTCTGCCGTGGTGAGACTCGTGCCCTACAAAGAGAAGCCCTACCCCTGCAAAGATGTGGATCTGTTGAGACACCTGTGTACTACCGCCTTTAACATGCGTCGTAAGACACTGCGTAACAACCTCAAGCAGTTGTTAAATGATGACGACTTCAGCGCGCTGGGCATTGATGCCAGCATGCGCCCTGAGCAGATCACAGTGCAGCAATATGTCGCCATGGCCAACCATCTGGTCGATAAACGCCAAGCCTAACCGTGACGGAGGCGCAAGTCGCGCCTCCCACCCGTTAACCTTTAGGGATCCGAATGAAACAACTCGAATCCTCAATCAGGATTGAGGTCAAAACCGACTATATAGAAGAGCAATCTTCGCCCGAAGAAGAGAGATACCTGTTCAGCTACACCATCACCATCATCAACTTAGGGGATGAAGCCGTCACCCTGAAGAGCCGCATGTGGTGCATTACAGACGCCAATGGCCATGAGAGTAAGGTTGAAGGCGCAGGTGTGGTTGGCGAGACCCCCACCATCAAACCTAATACCGCCTATCAGTACACCAGCGGTACGGTATGCGAGACGCCCTTTGCCGTCATGCAGGGCTACTATGTGATGGTGACCGAACAGGGTGAGACCTTCAAGGCACCCATCGCCCCCTTCCGTCTAGCGGCCCCCGGCCTGCTGCATTAATTCGACACAGCGAGCCGAGAGCATCTATGGCAACATACTTCGTGGGCGACATTCAGGGCTGTTTCGATGAGCTCCAGGCCCTGCTGGCCAAGGTGGACTTTAACCCTTCAAAAGATGAGCTCTGGGTGGTCGGCGACATGGTGGCCAGGGGCTCCCAATCCCTGGAGACGCTGCGTTACCTCAAGGGGCTTGAGGGCTCGGTAAAACCCGTCCTGGGCAATCACGACCTGCACCTGATGGCGCTGCACGGCAAGGTGAAACGGGTCAATCCCAAGGATAACCTGGGCGCCCTGTTGGCGGCGCCGGATCTCAACCAGCTCATCGATTGGCTCAGGCTACAGCCACTGGCCCGAGAACATAAAGCCCATTCGGTTTTGATGGCCCACGCCGGCATTCCGCCCCAGTGGGATGTTAAAACCGCCCTCAAGGAGTCGCGCAAGGTACAGGAGGCGCTGGCAAGAGATGACTATATCGAGCGCCTCATCGCCAAGATGTACACCAACGCCGTCAGCGAGTGGTCTCCCGAGACCAAGGGACTCAAGCGCCTTGTCTATACCATCAACGCGCTCACCCGAATGCGCTTTCTCCATGCCGATGGTCGATTAAACTTCGATTGTAAGCTACCGCCAGCGAAAGGCGAGAAGCAAGGCTTGATCCCCTGGTTTAAACAACCAGGCCGGGCCATGAAAGGCCATACTTTGGTCTTTGGCCATTGGGCGGCCTTGATGGGAGAGGTGAACCAGTCTGGGCTGCAGGCGCTGGATACCGGATGCTGCTGGGGACAATATTTAACCCTCTGGCATCTTGAATCGAATCAAAAAATTACCCAAAATAAGTTAAAAAAGAGTTAAACTAGCCCTTAGCTTGGCCGATAAAAAAATAAGCGGAAATCACCGCCCTGCCCTGAGAATATGTTATGTAATTAGGGATATAACAACAAAAACCGGAGTGCCCTATGAAATTGAATGTCGCCACTCGAGTCATCGGTGGATTTAGTGTCGTCACCTTACTGCTTATCGTCTTAGGTGTGGCGTCCCTAGTCACCAACGACAACATCAAGAGCAGCACCCTCGTTTTGCAAGACCTGAGCCTTCCCGCCCTGAAAAGCAGCAATGGCCTAACACAAAATCTTGCACTACAGGAAAAACAGCTACTGGTGGCCTTCCATAGCAAGCAATCCAAAGAGCTGCCTCAGGTTCGCAGCCAATTCACCAGCCTCAGCAAAGGCTTTATCACAGAGCTGGATCAACTCAATCGCATCATTCAGGGCCACGAGGATAATCTTGGCGGCCAGATCAAGTCACTCAGAGCCAACTACCAGTCGTTCAACGACAACAGCCTCAAGATGATGCAGGCAAGAGAGCAGTCGCTGCAGACTCAGGAGTCTTTGGTCGACAACCTGGAAAATCTCGAAGCCGCCGCCGATGATACCGCATCACTACTACTGGACCTTATCGATCTGGAGACGAGCGAAGATCCCACAGAGCGTGAAATTGCCGCCACGGCCAGTAACATAGACAACAGCTTCAGCAACCTGATCACCAGCAGTTATGACCTGGTCAATGCCAAGGAGAAATCCAAGTACGAGACCATTCTCAAGGAACTGGACTACATCATCAGCGAAGCGCAAAACAAGCTGGAGTATGTAAGCCGTCACTGGGAAGGCGTCATCGACCAAGAGATGTTGGACAATATCAACGCTGAGGCTGGCAAGGTATTTACCATGCTCAACGGGCCGGACTCGATTCTTAAGCGCAAGGGTCAGCAGCTGGATTTTAACCTGCAGGCCAGTCAACTGCTTAATACCGTCGAATCCAACGCCACCGCCGTTAACCAGAGCATGGGCAGCCTGAACAAGGCGATCGAGTCCACCTCGCAAGCCGTAAGCGTCAAGGCGATCGACGAGATCGACAGCGCCAGCTATAAGACCCTAGCACTGGTCCTGATCGCCATCGTCGTCGCCGTGCTGGTGAGTATCGCAGTGATCCGCCCACTTAAGAACTCACTCGATAAGGTCAACAACGCCCTCAATATCCTG
The DNA here is from genome assembly GCF_019457535.1 of Shewanella halotolerans. Taxonomy (NCBI): domain Bacteria; kingdom Pseudomonadati; phylum Pseudomonadota; class Gammaproteobacteria; order Alteromonadales; family Shewanellaceae; genus Shewanella; species Shewanella halotolerans. The sequence goes on from NZ_CP080417.1 coordinate 3,613,454, forward strand.
GCCTCGGGTAACCTGACTCATAAGCTGGACGACAGCGGCCACGACGAATTTGCCGAGCTGTCGCGCAACTGTAACCGACTGGTAGACAGCCTGCGTACCCTTATCCAAGGGATCCTGGACCGCTCTAACCAACTGGCTGCCGCCGCCGAAGAGACGTCGGCCATTACGGCGCAGACCACAGCAGGCATTCAAGAGCAGAAGAACCAGGTCGATCAGGTGGCAACCGCCACGACCCAGCTCAGCTCAAGCGCCATGCAGGTAAGCACCAGTGCCGACGAGGCCCTGAACCAGATCAGGCAAGCCGATGAAGAGGCGCAGCATATGCGTGCCATCGCCGATGAGAATAAGCGCACCATACTGGCGCTGGCCGACGAAGTCGCCAAAGCGGGACAGGTGATCAACAAGGTTCACTCAGACAGCGCCTCTATCGGCTCGATATTGGATGTGATCCGTGGCATCGCCGAACAGACCAACCTGCTGGCGCTGAACGCCGCCATCGAGGCCGCCAGAGCCGGTGAACAGGGCCGAGGCTTTGCCGTGGTAGCCGACGAGGTTCGCAGCCTGGCATCACGCACTCAAGACTCAACCCAAGAGATCCAGCAGATGATTCAGGTGCTGCAACAGGGTACCCAGGAAGCCGTTTCCGTGATGGAGCTGGGTCGTCAACAGGCTAGCAGCTGTGTCGAGAAGACAGAGCAGGCCAACGTCGCCTTGGAGAGCATCAGCAACGCTGTGCACTATGCCCATGACTCAGGTACTCATATTGCCAATGCGGCCCAGGAGCAGAATTTGGTGAGCCAGCAGGTATCTGAGAAGCTAGAGCATATCGCAGCGATCTCCGAAGAGACGGCCACAGGCGCCGATCAGACGGCACAATCTAGCCATCAGGTGGCCCAGCTTGCCGAAGAGCTCCAGGCCTCTGTGGGCGAGTTTAAGGTGTAAAAGCTAAAAACAAAGTTAAAGACATAGTAACGCCTTTAAACAGATGTAAAAATCCACCTGCATAGCAGGTGGCTTTGCTTTTGAGGCACCCTATAAGGGTGCCTTTGGATGTTATGAAAGCTCAAGTTGTTGCTGACGTTCTGCATCTTCTTTAGCTTTTCTATCCTGATGCTTTACGTATCTTCTAATTATCTCTTCGTTGGCACCAACTGAATCTACAAAATATCCTCTCTGCCAGAAATGGTTACCCCATAACTTCTTCTTTCGTAAGTATGGAAATTTATTAAATAACCTTATCGCCGTACGACCTTTCAAAGTCCCCATTAGCTCTGAAACACTCAAGCTTGGAGGAGTTCTTACCACAAGATGTACGTGATCTACTTGAACATTCAATTCCACAACAGAACATTTCTTCATGCTACAAAACACATAAATACTTCGATAAAGCTCCTTGCCAACATTTCCTCTCAAAATCTTATATCTATACTTCGGGGTCCACACAATGTGATACTGGCAACGATAGAAAACGTGAGAAGCGGATTCATATCTGCTCATGCTATTTACTCCTTTTATTTGCTGGTAACAAACAACTGTGAGTATCTAGCATGAGCACTCTACGGGCATAGCCCAGAAGGAACGATCACCACCTCCATAGGAGGTGGTTTCAGATTGCCAACAAAAAAACCGGACTTAAGGTCCGGTTTTTTTAATGCTTACTCGAAGCGTTCTGGCAGATTAGTTGCCAGCAAGACGTTCCTTGATTGCCGCCGTAATTGGGCTACCGCCGTGACCATTACCCTCGGCCCACTCGACGACGGTCAGACCATCGGCTTCCTTGACGCTCAACTCTTCGGTAGAGAGGCGCTTGCTCATGAACTCACCCACATCGTTGGCGCCGCTGATCATGGCGAAACGCAGCAGGCTGTTGCCATCACAGGCCACCCCTTCGTACACGTTACGTAGCTTAACGCGCGCTTCTTTTAATTTCTTACGTAAACGGTTTTTATCGTCTGCCTGAACATAGTTACAGATGTTGGCAACGAGTTGATCGTTGGCTTTAACTGGCGCTGGAACAGTATAAACAGAGGCTGCAATCACCACAGCTAACGTAGTCGGTAAAAAACGCATCGGGTACTCCTATAATATTTATTATTTTTTTCAGTAAGCTATCACTAAAGTGATGCCTAAAGACAACTCGGGGTAACACCATAAGTTAACATTTTTTTGCCAAATTGATAAAGCGATATTCCAAACCTTTATCATTTATGTGAGATTCACTGTCGAGCAGCTGCCAACTGCCATCATCCCACTCCGGGAAATGGGTATCGCCCTCGACTTCGAGATTGATCTCGGTCAGATACAGGCGATCCGCCTGAGGTAATAGCTCGGCATAAAGCTGGCCACCGCCAATCACCACCAACTCCTCACAGCCCTGCACCACTTCCTTGGCTTGTTCGAATGAAGTCACGCAGGTCACGCCCTCGATAACCAGATCTTTTTGTCGACTCACCACCAGGTTGTGGCGCCCAGGTAGGGGTCTACCGATGGATTCGAAGGTCTTACGGCCCATGACCACAGGCTTACCTAGGGTCATCTGTTTAAAGTGGCGCAGGTCTTCGGGCAGATGCCAGGGCATCTGATTATCTTTGCCGATAACCCGGTTATTTGCCATCGCGGCAATCATAGCTATTTTCATGGGCTCTCCAACGGTCTTGTGCCGTCTGTAGGGTTAAGAATTAGATCACTGGGCGGGTACGAAAATAAAGCAGACTGGGCATGGCGAGTCCGACAGATAACGCCCCTAAGATGAAGATGGTCTTCAAGCCATTGCTGATCACCTCTGCGGTCAACTCGGGGCTTACCTCAGACTGGGCAGACAGCTGCACCAAGGCGATCACTGTGTTGTAGGCATAGGTTCCCGGGATCATGGGGATGATCGCCGCTACGGCGTACATCAGCGGCGGTGCCAGATGTTTCTTGGCAAAGCCTATGGTTAACACCCCGACCAAGGCCGCCGCGGCAAAGGTACACCACTCTATCGGCATACCGAAATGCAGCAGCAAGGTGCGCAGGCTGTGACCGAGGGCGCCAGCCAGGGCGCAGTAAGGCAAGAAGCGTTTGGGCACATTGAACACCATGGCGAACCCCACCGCAGGAACAGCCGAGAAGGCCGCATCGTTTAGCAGCTTGAGCAGCAGTTCCATCATAGGAAAAGTCCTCCCAGTTGCATGGCGATGGTGATCCCTATGACGGATGAGACGGTCAACAGGGTGGCGTGTCCCCAACGGGAGATCCCCACGTTAAGGTGCCCCTTCACCATATCCGAGATCGCATTGATCATGGGAAAACCCGGCACCAACATCAGCACGCTGGCGGCCATCGGCAGCTTAGGGGTATCGGTCAGTTGCAGGTGATAGCCCATCTGCGCCACCAAGGTGGTAATAAAGGCGGTCACGGCAAAATTCACCAGCAGGTTGAAATGATGCTTGGCGATGGCCAGACGCACCGACATGCCCACTGATGCCGCCAGTATGGTGATCAATACCGCCATGGTATCGCCACCAAATAAGTGACAGAAGCTGCCACAGGATAGGCCGATCATGGGCACCAGATAGCGCCTCGGATAGCTCTTTGGCTGGATCCGCGAGACACGTTTACGCACCTCGTTGAGGCCGTAGATCCCCTTCTCGGTCAACAGACAGATGCGCTGCAGCTCGCAGATGATGGTCATATTGATGCCATGCTCGCGAATGCGCCGGGTAGTGGTGATACAGCGACCGTGCACCAGGCTGGTCAGCACCAGGGAATTAGAGGAGATGGAGATCTCGACACTGGCGAGACCTAATGCCTGACCCAGGCGCTGACTGATCTCTTCGACGAGGTCGGACTCAGCACCATAGGCCAGTAAGAGTTGAGCAACCCGGACAACCTGCCGGGTAATATCATTTTGAGTATCGGCGTACACAATTCTCTCAGAATGAAAGGGGTAACTTAATAAACTTACCTTTGATAGATGATTTCGACATCATAGTCATCATCATCGAAGTCGTCGTCGAAGTCATCATCATAGTCTTCGTTGACCACTTCCTGGGTCTTCTGATGATAGTTGTCCCACTTAAACTCGACCTCGGCATCGGGATCTTCCTCGACCTCTGGTGGCAGAGCATCGATAAAGTCCATCAGCTTGAGCGCCAGTTCCTGCGTGCCTTCGCGGTTGTAGGCCGAAATACAGTAGACATCGCCCTGCCAATCCAGCTCTTTGACGATGCGATCGACGCGCTCTTGCAGCTCCTCTTCGAGCAGCAGGTCAGTCTTGTTGAACACCAACCAACGTGGCTTGCTGGCCAGTAGCGGCGAGTGCTTCTCTAGCTCACCCACTATGGCGCGGGCGCTGTCGACGGGATCGCTGCCATCGATAGGCTCGATATCCAGGATATGCAGCAGCACACGGCAACGCTCGAGGTGCTTAAGGAAGCGAATACCCAGGCCAGCCCCTTCGGCGGCGCCTTCGATCAGACCGGGAATATCGGCGATCACAAAGCTTTGGCCATGTCTTGGTGTCACAACCCCTAGGTTAGGCACAAGAGTGGTAAATGGATAATCGGCGACCTTGGGCTTGGCACGAGACACTGAGCGAATAAAGGTCGATTTACCTGCGTTAGGCATACCCAGCAGACCCACATCCGCCAACAGCATCAGCTCGAGTCTCAGGCTACGCACCTCACCCGGCGTCCCTAATGTCTTCTGACGCGGTGCGCGGTTGGTGCTGCTCTTAAAGCGAGTGTTACCCAGGCCATGGAAGCCACCTTTAGCTACCAACAGCTTCTGACCATGGGTCTTGAGATCCCCAAGGGCTTCCTGGGTCTCTTCATCGACGGCGCGGGTCCCGACTGGCACCTTAAGAATAAGATCTTTACCGCCATGACCGGTACAGTCGCGACCACGACCATTCTCGCCACGCTCGGCAAAATGGAAACGCTCGAAACGGTAATCGATCAGGGTGTTGAGGTTTTCATCGGCCTGCAGATAAACACTGCCACCGTCACCACCGTCACCACCATCTGGGCCGCCATCGGGCACATACTTCTCGCGTCGAAAACTAACGCAACCACTACCGCCATCACCAGCTTCGACTCTGATCACGGCTTCATCGACAAACTTCATACCAACTCCAGGCGCCAAACAATAGACCGATTATACTGCCTATCGAAACTTACCGCCAAAAAACAATGATGCAACTGCCCCAGCACACAAGCGGCAGAGACAATATTGGACTGGTGCTGGAGCGATATACAGGCTCTTTCACCAGTAATGATTCTTCATAAACAATAAAGCCCCACCAGAGGCAGGGCTTTAGAAACTAGCTTGGGTAGCTAAGTATTAAGCTTCGATGCTAATGAACTTGCGGTTCTTAGGACCTTTAACTTCGAACTTAACTTTACCGTCAGTTAGTGCAAATAGAGTATGGTCACGACCGATACCTACGTTAACACCTGCGTGGAACTTAGTACCACGTTGACGAACGATGATGTTACCAGCTAGAACTGATTCACCACCGAAACGCTTAACACCAAGACGTTTGCTTTCTGAATCGCGGCCGTTACGAGTAGAACCGCCAGCTTTTTTATGTGCCATTAGTTAGACCCCTTATTAAGCGTTGATAGCTGTAATTTTAACTTCGGTGAACCACTGACGGTGGCCCATCTTCTTGTCGTGGTGCTTACGACGGCGGAACTTAACGATAGTTACCTTCTCGCCACGGCCATGGCTGATCACTTCAGCTACAACCTTACCACCTTCAACTAAAGGTGCACCAACGTGTACAGTTTCACCATCTGCAACCAAAAGAACTTGGTCGAATTCGATAGTTTCGCCTGTAGCAACTTCTAATTTTTCTAGACGTACAGTATGGCCTTCAGCAACACGGTGTTGCTTACCACCACTTTGAAAAACAGCGTACATAGCTATTTTACTCCGATATTTCTAGCACGCAGACCCTTTTTGTTTGGCTGGGTGCTATAAAAGCTTTAATGACAATGGTCGCGGAGTTTACGCTAAGTTCGCCTGGCTGACAAGTCCTAATTCACTTTGATCAAAAAAAGATCGGAATTACTCGCACAATACTCTTCTGCTACTGTCAGGCGAGGCATTTTTAGGTAGAATCCAATAATTATAACATTTTCGCCTTAATTTGGGCTGTCTGAATTACCTCGCAACCCTAAAAGTAGAGCCATTATATGGATTTGAATGCCATTCGTCAGCTGGCAGACGCTGATATGAAAGCCGTCGACCAACTTATCTATAAGCAGTTGGAATCGGATGTCGCCCTTATTAATCAACTCGGATTCTACATCATCAATGGCGGCGGCAAACGCATGCGCCCGTTGCTCTCTATCTTGGCCGCCCGCGCCATCGCCTATGAAGGTGAAGCACATCTTAAACTGGCGGCAATCGTTGAGTTTATCCATACCGCTTCTCTGCTACACGACGACGTGGTCGATGAATCTATGCTTAGGCGCGGCCGGGAAACCGCCAACGCCCTGTTTGGTAATAGCGCCAGCGTATTGGTAGGTGACTTCCTCTATACCCGCTCTTTCCAGATGATGACAGAGCTTAAGAGCATGGAGGTGCTTGAAGTGCTCGCCGATGCCACCAACGTACTGGCAGAAGGCGAAGTATTGCAGCTAATGAACTGTAACGACCCAGACACCAGTGAAGAAAGCTACATGCGGGTGATCTACTGCAAGACGGCGAAACTATTTGAAGCCGCCACCCGTCTGGCAGGCGTGCTGGCCGATAGCAGCATAGAAGTGCAGACTGCACTGGCCGACTATGGCAAGTATCTGGGCACCGCCTTCCAACTCACCGACGACCTACTGGATTATACGGCCGATACCGAGGCCCTGGGTAAGAACATAGGCGACGACCTGGCCGAGGGTAAGCCTACCCTGCCGCTTATCTACGCCATCGCCAACGGCAACGAGCTGGAGCGTCAATTGATTCGCGATGCGATCGAGAAAGGCGACGGCACTGAGCATATCGATACCATATTAAATGCCCTTAAGCAGTGTGGCGCCCTGGACTACACAGAGAAACGCGCTCAGGAAGAAGCAGAGAAGGCGATACGCGCATTAGATCTAATTCCCAATAGCGACTATAAGCAGGCCCTGATATCGCTGGCGAGAATCGCCGTGGCGCGCGATCACTAAGTCGCAGACGATTAGCTCCTAATCAGTCTTTCGCCCCTCGATGTCAAGATAAAAGTTACCCATAAAAAAATGGAGCCAATCGGCTCCATTTTTATTTAAGGACTAACTAGAGGCTTAGCCCTATTTTACGAAGTCGACACCCAGTACGATATCGGCTTTAAGCGTGTCTAGCATAGCATCACGTGCGTTAGCTTCGAACTCGCTAACCTCACCATAGGCAAGTACCTGCTCGATACCGTTCTTACCCAGTAGTACAGGTTGCGCGAAGAAGTCAGCATGCTCGCTGCCACCATCGACATAGGCACACTCAACAACGTTAGCGTCGCCCTGTAGGCCGCGAACCAGTGACAGACCGAAACGACATGCCGCCTGACCCATAGACAGAGTCGCGCTACCGCCACCCGCCTTAGCTTCAACCACTTCAGTACCTGCGTTCTGGATACGAGTCGTCAGTGCAGCCACTTCTTCATCAGAGAAGCTTACGCCTTCGACTTGAGACAGAAGTGGCAGAATAGTCACGCCGCTGTGTCCACCGATAACATTCACTTTAACGTCGGCAACGTTCAGACCCTTCGCTTCGGCAACGAAAGTTTCAGAACGGATAACGTCAAGGGTAGTCACACCGAACAGACGGTTCTTGTCATATACACCAGCAGCTTTCAGTACTTCTGCAGCGATAGCGACAGTAGTGTTAACTGGGTTAGTGATGATACCGATCAGCGCCTTAGGGCAAGTTGCGGCACACTTCTCAACCAGGTTTCTTACGATACCCGCGTTGATGTTGAATAGATCTGAACGATCCATGCCTGGCTTACGTGCAACACCGGCAGAGATCAGTACCACGTCGGCACCTTCCAGCGCTGGCGTTGGATCTTCACCCGCAAAACCCTTAACTTCTACAGCAGTCGGGATGTGGCTTAGGTCAACGGCAACACCAGGAGTGACTGGCGCAATATCATAAAGGGATAGTTTTGAACCGGCAGGCAGTTGAGTTTTGAGTAGTAGGGCAAGAGCCTGGCCAATACCACCGGCGGCACCAAGTACAGCAACTTTCATAGTTATCTCCGTTAATTCTTGGATATTATGTGATATAGATCTAGATTTACCGATGGCGCAACATTACTGGAATCACGGTAAAAATTCAATTATCCCTTAGTCGTGTGGCCAGATAATTTCAATTTCTCCCAGCCTACTGCCATTTACAGGCCATTTAAGATATACTGTCCAGCCTTGCCTGTTAGCCTTTGCCTCCAAGAACCCTCTGCAAACCTGAATTTTTATTCACACAATCCGAATAACGCTTGACTAATGGCGCAAAAATATTCAAAATAAGCCAGTTTTTTGAATATAAGAATAATTCGATATGCAAGCCAATAAAAATCAAGACGAACTTGTAAAGACCTTTAAGGCTATCTTGAAAGAGGAGCGTTTTGGCTCCCAGAGCGAGATAGTCAACGCCCTGCAGTCCGAGGGCTTCAACAACATTAACCAATCCAAAGTCTCACGCATGCTGAGCAAGTTTGGCGCCGTGCGCACCCGCAACGCCAAGCAGGAGATGGTCTACTGCCTGCCCGCCGAGCTTGGGGTCCCGACGGCCGGCAGCCCACTGAAGAACTTAGTACTGGATGTCGACCATAACCAATCTATGATAGTGGTCAGAACCAGCCCAGGTGCGGCCCAGCTGATCGCCAGACTACTGGACTCCATAGGTAAGCCAGAAGGCATTCTTGGCACCATCGCCGGTGACGATACCATCTTTATCTGCCCTTCCAACATTCAGGAAGTGGACAAGACACTCGAGACCGTCAAGTCGCTATTTAACTACGCCGATTAATCCACTTCTCAAGGATGGCCTAAGCCGTCCTCTCAAGAGACACCCTTTAGCCAGTTTGGGCAAAGGGTGTTTTTTTATCTAAGTTTTGACTTGGTTTTACCTAGGTTTAATCACGCTCAAATTGAATACTGTATATCTGATAGGATACACTGAGTCCAAACCATCCCCCTCTGTCACCCGATGGTTAAGGACCCGAGATGAATAACAATAAGATAATCAATATCGACAACCTTTGCTGGGAATCTTGGCAACACTCAGATCGATACGCCAGCCATCAGAAACATATCGGCGATGCCGCCGGTTGTCAGCAGATCGGCGTCACCATGGAACGACTGGAGCCCGGCAAGCTCTCCTCCGTCGCCCACTATCACACCAAGGAAGAGGAACACCTCTACGCGCTGCAAGGCGAAGCCACCCTGTATATCGACGGCGAGCCTCACCCCTTTAAGCAGGGCGACTATATCTGTTTTACCGCCAACTCAGGCATCGCCCATACCCTGAAAAACGAATCCGAAGCCGACTTCCTGTTTCTGGTGCTGGGCAATCGCGATCCCCATGATGTGGTGGTGTACCCAGAGCATAATAAGGTGCAGGTGCGCTCCATCGATGAGATCTATGCCAAGCGCCCTACCAATTACTGGGATCCCGACCGTTAATTCAACGTTAAGCGGGCACAAAAAAACACACCTTAGGGTGTGTTTTTTATTAGGTTAACGTCTAGCAGCTAGACGCTGGTCACTATGAGGAACTCACATCGAGAAACTCAGACTAAGAGAGCCGCTTAGCCTTAATCCTCAAACTCTAATCCTTGAACTCTGCCTCTCGCTCCATGAAATCAAGCGACGGGGCAAAGAATGCCGAGCCTGTCAGTGCCTGGGTAAAGTGCATCAGGTGATCGTGATTCCCCTCGCCGTCGCCATGGACCATGCTGCTCAGCATCTTCTCGAAATGTACTGAGTTGCGACAGACTGAGATAAACATCAGCCCCTGCTCCTTCATCGACCCGTAAGGCATACTCTGGCGCAGGATCTCCATCGACTTGCCGTCTGCATCCTTCAGGTTGACCCGCTTGATGTGGCTGGTAAGCGGCTTGTCCTCAGAGGCATATTCGATATTGTCTATCTTGGTACGGCCTATGATATCTTCCTGCTTCTTCTGCGGCAGACGGTTCCACTTACTGAGGTTATGGGCAAACTTCTGCACATGAATATAGCTGCCACCACGGAAATACTCGTCTTCGTCGCCCACCAAAGCCACATCCTGACGATGACGCCCCTTAGGGTTCTCTGTGCCGTCGACAAATCCGGTTAGATCCCGGGTATCCATAAACTGGAATCCGCGCTCCTCATCCACCAGCTCTACCAAATCTTCAAACATCTGGCACACTTCGTTGGCCACCAGGTGCAAGATGTCATAACGATCGCAGCGCAGATGCACGAAGAGATCATACTCATGGGCCGGTGCATCACGATTGTCGGCATGCATGGCCGGGAAAGGCTTGAGCTGTGAAGGACGACGCCCTGAATACAGGCTATCCCAATAGTTGGCACCTATGGCCACGAAACCGTTGAAGGCGCTGTCGGCATACTGGTCGGCCAATTCATAGATATACTGAGCGACATTGGCGACGCAGGGACGCAGCTGAGACTCGACGCCGTCGTTGGCGTTGAACATCAGATACACGCTATGTAAATTTCCTTCGGCACACACACCCAGCTGTTCACGTGGCATAACCAGACTATCCATAAATAAACCTACCTTTCGTCAGTCTCAATTTCGGCGTTATTATCCGAAACTTTAGCGATAATTAGTATTACACAACCCACAAACCGTTAAAGCGAAACGTCATTTACCGGCTAGATTAACTTTTTTTTAAGTTGGCAACCATAGCCAGACGCAAATGCCCTTCACAAAAGTGTTACATAGGCTAGCTTAGAAGAGCACCGCCGGATGAGGCGTCACCGACAGGCCAACCTTCTGCCCAGGGCTAAAATGGTGCAGGGGCGAGCGCACTGCCAACATCTCCTCGCCAATCAAGATGCTGTAGTGGCACAGATTACCGAGGAAGCGCCGCGCTACGATAGTGCCCTCACCTTGCTCGTCTTCTGTCATCTGCAGCTGCTCCGGACGCAGCAGGAACTCGCCGCGATAGCCGGCGGCTTTGGCCAAATCACTGCTGCTTTGTACTTCACCTAGCAGGGTCTGTAACCGGGCCCTATCTTTCACCTCACAGCTAAGATAGTTCACCTGACCGAGGAACTCCGCCACATACTTATCCGTTGGCTCAGCGTAGAGGCTCTCTGCACTGCCATATTGAGCTATGGCGCCATCCTTGAAGAGCGCCAGCTTATCGGCGAACACGAAGGCCTCATCCTTGCTGTGGGTTACAAACACGGCACTTACTCCGCGCTGCTTTAAGATCTCGCGGATCTCCACCATCATCTCACCACGCACCTTAGCGTCGATATTGGAAAAGGGCTCATCGAGCAGCAGAAGTTCTGGCTCATAAGCAAGCGCCCGGGCAATCGACACCCGCTGCTGCTGACCCCCCGAGAGTTCGTGAGGATAACGGCCCCCTAAGCCCTCTAGCTTCACCAGCGCCAGCATCTCTCCCAGCCTCGCTTGTCTGGCAGACTTATCCAAGCTTTTCACCCCGAACAAGATATTCTCGGCCACAGTCAGGTGAGGAAACAGAGCGTAGTCTTGGAAAATCATCCCGACCTCTCGCCGCTCGCTAGGCACAAACGTCTCGGGTCCCGAGAGCAGTCGACCATTGATGCTGATACGCCCTTGGGAGATAGGCTGCAGCCCGGCAATTGCCTTGAGTAGCGTGGTCTTGCCACAGCCGCTTGGGCCGAGCAGGGCGGCAATTTCTCCCTGATGCAGCACAAGATCTAAGCCGTGCAGAATCGTCTGCCCCTGATAATCGCTGTGAACCTGTTCTATGGTAAGCGTCGACATATTAGTTACCTTGCTCCAAGGAGCGATTGAGATAGATAAGCGGGACTAACCCCACCAAGACGATCACTATGGCCCCCAGAGCGCCCTGCTCTAGCTGTTCATCCGAGACAAATTGGTAGACATAGGTGGCGAGATTCTCGAATCCCACGGGCCTGAGTAGCAAAGCCGCCGGCAGCTCCTTCATACACTCGATAAAGACCAGCAAGATGGCGGCGAAGATGCCGCTGCGAAGCAGTGGCAGATGGATCCGCGATAGGATGGCGCTGGGCCTCATCCCCATTGTGACCGATGCCATATCCAGCGAGGGACTGATCTGTTTATAGCTGTTTTCTATGCTGCCGATGGCGATGGCCGCAAAGCGGATCGCAAAGGCAAAAATTAATACAAACAGGGTGCCACTGAAGATAAGCCCTGGCCCACTCTGGTCGAAATAGGCATAGAGATCGTTGACCGCGAAATCAATAAGGCTCAGAGGCACCAAGACGCCTATCGCCAGCACAGTACCCGGCAGGGCATAGCCCGTCGAGGCCAGGCGTGAAGGCAGGATATCGATTTTTCTTGGACTGCAGCGCCGGACAAACATCAACAGCAAGGCGAACACCACAGTGACTAGGCTAACTACCAAGGCAATGGTCAGGCTGTTGAGACTGTATTCCCAGAAGGCCTGATTCCAACTGACATCAAAGTAGTTCCAGGCATACCCCAGCAAGACCCAAATAGGCAGGCCGAAGGCCAACAGCAGCAGCACGGCACAATAACCCGTTGCGAGCCAGGCCTTAACACCCGAGAGCGCATATCGTTCGTGGGAGGTTATCGGCGTCTGTTTCTGAAACAGCTGCTGTTTACGCCGGGCAAAACGCTCGGCGCCGATCAGACAGAAGACCACCAGCAGTATGATGGCTGAGAGTTTGGCTGCCGCCGCCAGACTGCCGTATCCCAGCCAGGTATCGTAGACCGCCGTCGTCAAGGTAGGCACGGCAAAGTAGCTGACGGTAGCGAAATCGGCGGCCGTCTCCATCGCCACCAGCGCCGCCCCCACCGCCAAGGCGGGCCGTGCCATAGGCAGGTTCAAGCGCCAGAAACTGCGCCAGGGCCCTGCGCCCATCACTCTGGAGGCGTGCAGCAGGCTTGGCGACTGCTCCATGAAGGCGGTGCGCGCCAGCAGATAGATATAGGGAAACAGCACCAGTGCCAACATCACAGACGCGCCGCCCAGGGTGCGCACATCGGGAAAGTAATAATCCGTGGGCGACAGCCAGCCATTGACTTGCCGCAGCCAGGCCTGAACAGGCCCAGCATAATCCAACAGGTCCGTATAGACATAGGCCACCACATAGGCAGGCATGGCTAGTGGCAGCAGCAGCGCCCACTGAAACCCATTGCGTCCGGGAAAATCACAGCGGGCCACACACCAGGCCGCAGGCACGGCGATCAGCAAGGCGCCCAGGCTGACAAACAACATCAAGGCCAAGGTGTTGAAAATATAGGTCGGCAGAACGGTTTGCATCAGGTGACCGAATACCGCCTCATCTGGCACCATTGCCTGTATGCAGATGGCTCCTAGGGGCAGGGCGAAGCAGATGGCGGTCAGATAGCTTAGGGTCGACCAGGATTTGGGAAAGCCTAAAATCATAGAAAATCTCAATAAAGCGAGTCAGGCCATTATCTGTGACCAACTTAAATCTAAGCTTAAACGCAAACGATTATTAATTGAATAGTGACCCATGCAGCATAAAAACGAGATAGCCTTCCCGAAGGAAGGCTATCTTTTAAGCAACGACCGCCTATCACTAGAGATCGAACTTGACCTGGTCGAGCAACTTCACCGCTGCACCGTGATACTCGGCCAGCTTGTGGATGGGAAGTTCATCGGCCTTATATTCTCCCCAAGAGGCTACCAGTTTAGACGGCTTCACATCTGCCTTGACTGGATATTCCATGTTAAGCTCGGCGTAGGTCTGCTGCGCCTGTTGACCTGAGAGGTATTCCATCAACTTGATGGCGTTCTCGCGCTCTGGAGCATACTTAGCCAGGGCCATGCCTGAGACATTGATGTGAGCCCCACGATTTTTCTGATTCGGGAAGTTGATGTTGACCGCCTCGGCCCAAGGCACCTGCTTAGGATCTTGTAACATCTTACCCAGGTAATAGCTGTTACCTATGGCGATATCACACAGCCCCTCTTTAACCGCCTTCACCTGCGCCCTGTCGTTACCCTGTGGCTTGCGGGCCAGGTTTGCCTTAACGCCTTCTAGCCAGGTCTTAGTGTCTGCCTCACCATGATGGGCGATCATCGACGCCACCAGAGAGATGTTGTAGGGGTGCTTACCGCTACGGGTACAGATCTTGCCCTTAAATTTAGGATCCGCCAGATCTTCATAATCGATCTCCAAGGGGCCCAGACGCTCCTTAGAAGAGTAGATATTTCTCACGCGTTTCGTCAGGGCAAACCAATCGCCATTGGGCGAGCGAAGATTAGCAGGAATGTTCTGCGCTAAGGTCTCGCTATCGACCGAGGCCACCAGCCCTTTATCCGCCAACTCCATCAAACGGGAGAAATCTGAGGTGAGCACGAGATCCGCAGGTGACAGACGTCCCTCGCGGGCGATTCGCTCGGCAATGCCCTGCTTGGCAAATACCAGATTGACCTTGATGCCAGTCTCCTTGGTAAAGTCAGCCAAAATGGGATCGATAAGAAAAGCCTGTCGGTAGGAATAAACCGTGACGCTGTCGGCCGCATTGGCCATTGAAGTGACACAAGCAAAACCCAGAACAGCCAAACGTTTCATGAATCTCATGCAATACTCCGCTATAAGTTTAATGATAATAATTATCAATTGCGTCAAGGGTAATCAATCTGGCAGAAAACGGCAAGTGAGATTCATCAAAATTTGCGAGGCCGCTCATTTTGACCAAAAAAGCCTCGCTGACTAGACTCAAAGGACTCGGCCACAAAAAGGATCTCATATGTTTCTGGAAATTCTCGCGCTGATACTCGCCGTCATTCTTATTTTATTCCTGTTTAAACATAGATTTACTCGGGTACGAGTCAGGCGGGCCCGCAGGGCCGCCGTGCAGCAGGCCAACCTGAGCGCCAGAATGATCAGCGAAGAAGTTCCCCATGCGCCGACGCACAGCCTCAATACCAGTCACCCCTATCACTGTGTCGAGATAGTCAACGACGAGGGCCTGTGTGGCAGCGCAAAGAAATTAAAAGGCAAACGATTCCTCTCCAAAGATGCGCCGACGCTGCCACTTCCCGGCTGTAACAAGGGTGAATGTAGCTGCCGATATCTTCATCATGAAGACAGACGTGGACAAAATGAAGACAGGCGGGTCGACTTCGGTGTAACCCGTGAACTCTATGGTGTGTTTGGCGAGCCCAACAGGCGCAGTCAACCGGCTAAGGGACGGCGCCATACTGATACTCGCCACTAACTTCTAACTTCTAACGGCTAACTGCTAACTGCTAACTGCTAAGCACTGCACCCAAATCTGTGAGTACAAGCTCTTTAGTGATACAGCCAAGCCTAGACGTGGGGACGCGTGGTTAACATGGCCGCGCTCTTGGAGAAGGTCTGTAGCCATCTGGCCGTCGCCGGGGCAACTTTACGCCAATCCAGATCCGGATGACGAAAATCTATATACTCTAGCAGGCAGGCGAGGCAGATCTGCTGCAAGGACACCTTGCTGTGGCCATAAATGGCCATCAGCTCTATCTGCGCCAAGCCCCTGAGTAATGCCTGTTCAAACCGCGCCGTCCAAAATGGGCTACGCAAACCTTCATCGTCGCGCATCTGCTCCTGTCTTAAGGCCACCGCGCTATCGAGCAAGCCCTTAATCAGGGAGTACTGGGTCTCGCCGTACCAGGAATCACCGGGCTGTCCAAACAGCTCGCCACCGCAATACTCATGATCCAGATAGCGCAGGATCACTTCGCTGTCATACAAGGTGCCACCATCGTTTAACAGCAGACAAGGGATCTTGGCCAGCGGATTGGCATCCAGTAATAGCTCGGTATTCTCAAGAGGATTGACGGCAACCGGCTCGATCCCCCTGATGGCAAATTGTGCAATAACGACCCGCACGGTTCTGGCGTAGGGTGACGCCAGCGAAAAGAGTAATTGCATATCGCTTCCTCTACCAATATTTCTCGACGGTGATCTGCCCTGGCGCGCGGCGAAGATTCTTAGCCAGCCCGCGGGACTGCAACAGGGTATTGAGCTCTTTGATCATCTCTGGATGACCACAGATCATCACCTGTGAATCTTGCGCGTTCAGCTTGAGCCCAACCTGCTGCTCGATCACACCACTCTCGACGCCTTGGGTGATGCGGCAACTGAGCGCGCCTTCCACCGGCTCCCGAGTCACGGAGGTGACTAAGGTAAACTTTCCGGGATACTTGGTCTGGAACGCCTTAAGCTCTTCATAATAGGCGAGATCCTCTTGATAGCGTACGCCATAGACTAAGATCACCCGCTCAAATCGCTGCCAGGGCTCATTGGTTCTCATCATGGAGATAAAAGGGCCTACCGCGGTTCCCGTAGCAAAAAACCACATATGCTTGCCCTGGGCAGGGAGCTCATCCAGCGTCATGAATCCCGCCGCCTTGGTGGAGATATCGACGCTATCCCCCGGAGCCAATGCCTGCAACCTAGGCGACAGCAGGCCATCGTCAACACTGACCGCCAGCACCTCCAGCAGCGGCGCATCGGGCGCATTGACCAGTGAATAGGCCCTGGCGACACGTCTGTCGTCGATATGCAGCGACAACTTAATGAATTGCCCGGCAATAAATTCGCCGATATCGGCCGACAGCTTCAGAGTAAATAACTGATCGCTCCAGTCAATCCGCTCTACAACCTTTGCCTCTCCCCACATATCGCCACCTCTGCTGGCATCAATCGATACTGATACTCCCATGATTCATAGATTTTCTATCCGAGTCAAGATAACAAAAAACCCCTTATCTTAAGGGGTTTATCGAAATCAAATGGGAGTCAGAAGGCCTTATTCTTGCTCTGTCTCTTGATTGAAACTGTCTCTGAATGCCTGCAGCCCTTCCTGTACTAAGCCATAGGTCTTGTCGACCCCAGCCGCAATATCGCCTTCAAGCACCTTGAGTCCGGAGAGGATATCTTTGGCCTCATCGAAACCTTGATCTATGGCGCCGCCAATAATGTCCATGAAGGAGCTGAGCTGCTCATCGAAGGACATGCTGCTGTTTTGCTCTTGATGTATGGCGAAGAATTGAGTCGCGAAGCTGACGATGCGCTCGGCCGTCGCCTCGGGAGAGGTATCCACCCCTTGAGCCGCCGCCGTTTCGATGGCGTGCTCACCCATGGTCGGTGCCAGCTCTTCATTAATCGCCTCAATCGCCGCCTTATACAGCAGCTGCATAGGCTCATTGCCCGCGCTCAAGTTCACCTCTTGCTGCGCTTCCAGGATCGCCGTATTCATCAGCTGTTTACTGGCCGCCAAGGCCGTCTTGTTCTTGGCCACTTCGGAGACTTGTTGACCATGGTTAGTCGTCGAATCTGTCTTGTTGTGCGCCGCCGCAGATACGGCTCCGCCGTGATTTTGAATCTCCATAATCGCCTCGCTCACCAAATTAAAATAACTCTCAGCTATTATTATCGTCCATTTTGTAAGCAACTTTAGCGCAAAGGCCCAATTAATCTGTCATCGGCAATACAGCCAAAATGCGATATGCTAGCCAATTCGTTAATTAAATAGGGGTTCCCATGTTACGACTCATCAGCTTTGGACTTCTCGCCCTAGTAGCTTACCTGCCTATGGCACAGGCCAATCCAGCGATCGCCAGCAAGACGGTAATTCTGGTGCGTCATGCCGAAAAAGCCGACCAGGGACGCGACCCTAGCCTGAATGACGCGGGCAAGTTGCGGGCACAAGCATTGGTTGAAAGCTTGGGCGATACCCCACTCAGCCTGGCCATATCCACACAATTTAAGCGCACCCAGGAAACCTTAACGCCGCTCATAACCGCCAGAGGAATTCCTTTAGTTGTCATCGACGCAGGCAGGGATATGGACAAACATATTGCGACCATTGCCGACAAGGTGATGGCGCAGCAGGGCAATGTGATCATCGCCGGTCACTCCAATACAGTGCCACTGATCATCAAGGCACTTCGAGGACCCGAGATACCTCAATTGAGAGAGGATGAATATGACAATTTATTTATCCTTTCCCTGCCCCAAGATGGCGCAAGTAGCCTGATAAAAACCCAATATGGTGCAACTTCAGGCAATACCCAATAAGGATTAGACATTAGTCTAGATAGCGCTAGCTTTATGAACTAAACTTGATTACATTAGCGATATATGGAATAGCAGCACGCGCTGGCGTTTAGCGCAGCCACGGAGAATCACTGGTGAGTAATTCGTTTTTTGGAGCGGGAAATAAAAGTAAACCTTTGTCGGTTAGCTGTCAAAACTGCAACCGATTAACGGTTATCGAAGGCGAGACCATCTGCTTCAAGGGTGGAGAGATCATTAGACTGACCCCCTATGAGCCGAAAAATACCAAGCTCAGCCTCCTCTGTGACGGTTGGAAGCCGATCAACACCTCAAAGACAGCCTAATCCTTCTGCCAACCACTGTGGCGGCAAACCCTACATCATCCCCGCATAGTCATTCGCGCAGTGCTTTACCTCACGCGTAAGGCCTTCGATTACGGTCGAGGGCGGGATCATGGCAAGGGTCAGGCCCCGTGTCGTGACCCTCAGGTAGGAACTCAGCTGAGCATAGACTACCACCAACTCCTCCTGTCCCAATCCCCGCTCTCTTAAGGTCGCCATGATGGCAAGCCAATCGGTATCAACGATCCGTGCCTGGCCTTCGATACTTGCATGTATAGGGATGTTTTTCATGGGACCGCCTCCGTAGGTTAGTTATTAACAAATATTATGCAAATCAAACCTGAACGAATACTTAATCCCACACAATTAATGCTGATTTTGTACGGTCCACAATTTCTTATACAGGCCATCGGCCGCCAACAGGCTCTGGTGATCGCCACGCTCAACTATCTTGCCCTGACTCAGCACCAAGATCTGGTCGGCATCCACGACCGTCGACAGCCTGTGGGCGATAACCAGACTCGTATGCCCCTTGGCCATCTCCTTGAGCGCATTGAGGATCGCCTGCTCCGAATGGCTGTCCAGCGAAGAGGTCGCCTCGTCGAACACCAGTAATGGAGAACCCTTGAGGATCGCCCTGGCGATCGCCACCCTCTGTTTCTCGCCGCCGGAGAGTTTTAATCCGCGCTCACCCACCTTGGTGTGCCAGCCTTCACTGAGTTGTGAGACGAAGTTTGACAGATGCGCCAGCTCTATCGCCGCCTTCACCTGCTCATCGCTCGCCCCCGGCAGACCATAACGAATATTCTCCAATAGGGAGTCGTTAAACAACACGGTATCTTGCGGCACTATGGCGATGGCGCTACGCAGCGCGTGTTGAGTCAGCGCCTTGGTATCATGGCCATCTATAGTGATCGTCCCCTGCTGCGTCTCATAGAAGCGAAACAACAGCTTCACTATGGTAGATTTCCCCGCGCCACTATCCCCCACTATCGCCACCTTGTGACCGGCGGGGATCTCGAAACTCACATCGGACAAGATAGGCCTGTCACCGTAACGAAAACTCACGCCCTCAAATTTAAGGCTCCCTTGGGCGATATGGGGCGATGTAGCATCGGGGGCATCCTCAATCTTGGGCTGCCTGTCTAACAGGCTAAACATGCGTTCTATGTTGGCCAGGGCGCCGCGGATCTCACGATAGACGAAGCCTAAAAAATTCAGTGGCATAAACAGCTGCATCATAAAGGCGTTGATCAGCACAAAGTCACCTATGGTCATGGCTCCCTGGCTCACCTGAGTTGCCGCCAGCGCCAACATCAGCGTCATCGCCAGCGAGATGATCAGCGCCTGACCGGCGTTGAGCGCAAACAATGAGAGCCGATTCTTACGCTTGGCCACTTCCCAGCGCTCGAGGGCATGATCATATTGCTCAGATTCATAGGCCTCGTTGTTAAAGTATTTCACCGTCTCATAGTTAAGCAGGCTATCTATGGCGCGGGTATTGGACTGAGAATCGGCCATCGCCGCCTCACGCACGAAGCCAGTACGCCATTCAGTGGCGAAGATAGAGAAGAGAATATAGGCGACAACGGCGCTCAGGGTAATTAACGCAAACGCCCAGCCATAGTTATAAAGCAAGATACCCACCACCAGGGCGATCTCAAGCAGGGTCGGCACTATATTGAATACCATGAAGCGCATCAGGAAGCTGACCCCGCTGGTACCGCGCTCGATATCCCGCGACAGTCCCCCGGTACGCCGCTCAAGATGAAACGCCAGATCCAACCTGTGCAGATGGTCAAACACAGACAAGCCAAGGCGTCTTATCGCCCGCTCGGTGACCCGGCCAAATAGTGTGTCTCTCACCTCTGAGATCACCGTATTGAGCAGGCGCAGGCTGCCGTATGCGAGCACCAGGGCGATGGGTACGGCGATCATCTGCTCGACTGAGGCCTCACTCAGGGTATCCACCAGCTGTTTGAGTACGAATGGCAGGCCGACACTCGCCATTTTGGCCACCACAAGACAGGCCAGCGCCAGCACGACCCGCCCCTTAAATTCCAACAAATAGGGCCAAAGCAATTTCAGGACATGCCAGTTCAGTTTATCGATAGGACCATCAAAATAGAGCGTGGGACGCATGGCAACTCCAGCTAGCATCAAGATAAGGACGATGGCATTTAGGTGAGGTTAAGATAAAAGCCATAACATACACCATCTTACCTCAGTAGACTTACCCGCCACTAGCTCAATTATCCGCCTTTGCCAAGGGGTTAGCATTTTGCCTTAGATAAGGAGGTCAATTTCAGACTTTTGGCGCAGTCCCCCGTACAAACAGGTACAACTTTAGACTGATTAAATGATGGCAAAACCAGAAAAAAGCATTATTCTTGAGAGAATAATTATCAGTTTAGTGTTTCAACGGGGTAATTATTGTTATCTCTTGCCGGAGATTTTGATAATCTCAAGATCAGCTTAAGGCAGTTCAAGCTGAGTAAAAAGCAGAGCGGGAATAACCCCAAATTTTTAAAGGAAGCCGATATGCCACAATCATCTGACGTGCAATACCCTCCATTGCCATTGGTACAAACTTGGGTATGGATGATGACAGAATCGAACAGCCCAGAAATCCAACAAAAGGGTCAAAACAATTTAATATCGTCTTTTGGCAGTCTTGCTAAAGCCAACGAATATCTGGTGAAACAACAAGCCAAATAAACAGGCCAGCAAAACGCAAAAAAGGAAGCCAATTGGCTTCCTTTTTCATATTAGGGTCGGCATAGCATCAAGCGACTGTCGCTAACTCCGCAACCAACAAAACCTTGGGCAAAGCTGGCATAGCGTTAGCCGCGGCGCTCGAGCACACACTGATTCAAATTTGCCAGCAAGGTTTCGGTATCTTCCCAACCGATACAGGCATCTGTGATGCTCTGGCCGTAACACAGCGGCTGCCCTTCGATATAGTCCTGACGTCCCTCAACCAGGTGACTCTCAACCATCACACCGAAAATCGCCCGCTCACCGGCGCTTATCTGACTAGCCACATCCTCGCCCACCAGCATCTGGCGCTTAAACTGTTTGCTGCTGTTGGCATGGCTAAAGTCCACCATGATATTTTGCGGCAGCTTGGCCTTAGCCAACTGCTCGCTGATCGCCTGCACGTGCTCGGCGCTATAGTTAGGCTCCTTGCCGCCACGTAGAATGATGTGACAATCTGGATTGCCCTTGGTGGAGACGATCGCCGAATGGCCATACTTGGTCACCGACAGGAAATGGTGCGGCGCACTCGCGGCGCCTATAGCGTCGATAGCCACCTTGATGGTGCCATCGGTACCATTCTTAAAACCAACGGGGCAAGAGAGGCCAGATGCCAGCTCTCTGTGTACCTGTGACTCTGTAGTGCGAGCACCGATAGCGCCCCAACACATGAGATCCGCCACATATTGGGGCGTGATCATATCCAAAAATTCACCCGCGGTCGGCACACCTAACTCATTGAGATCTAAAAGCAGTTTTCGAGCTGTGCGCAGGCCATCATTCAACTTGAAGCTATTGTCCATGTAAGGGTCGTTGATCAAGCCCTTCCAGCCCACTGTGGTGCGCGGTTTCTCGAAATAGACGCGCATCACTACCTCGAGTTGATCCTTATATTGCTCGCGTAATTTGGCGAGCCTCTCACCATATTCCAGCGCTGCCTTAGGGTCGTGGATAGAACAGGGACCAATGATCACCAGCAGACGATCATCTTCTTTTTTCAGGATATTGTGAATATTCTGCCGCGCGTTAAACACTGTTGCCGATGCATTTTCGCTTGCCGGAAATCGCTCGAGTATGGCGACAGGGGGTAACAACTCTTTAATTTTATTAATGCGAACGTCATCAGTTTGATAATACATGATATTTATTTTCCACTCCGGCTCTGGATTAAATAAGGGTCTCTCTATTGCACTACTGATTTCAATTTATCCAGTATCCACAGCTATTGCAACCAAACATTAATAAAATAAAGAAGATAAAAATAACCATCTGTTATATAAGATATAAATATTATTTTTAATTAAAACTTCCTCAGCTAAGCGTGCTAGAAAAAACAGAAGTAACAAAACAAAGTGTTAACATTTATCTGGAAATCGACCAAAAGCCTATCTATAGTAGATTATTAATGGTCATGAGAGAGTCATATTTAGGCTCTCGATACCGCGCCGATGGCGCTACAGCCCCTGTTGAGGTAACCATCAACCCGATGAGAAGATTGCTGCTGGCATCTGGTTTTATGCTAGTTTCTAACCCACTCCTGGCACAAAATGCTAATACTGAGATCTCCTTTGCGGTCAGCAACACCATACCCCCTTACTTCTTTGCTAACGGTCAAAGCGGAATTCAATATGAGCGTCTCGCCTCCGCGTTAGCCAAGCAGTCCCTATCGATCGGCCATATCTATCTGTCACCCAATAAGCGTGCCTTTCGTCAGGTCGCCGGCGGCAATGTCGACTGCCTCATCAATGCGCCGGAAAACCTGGTTGGTCTCTACTACACCCGAAGCCTAATCAGCTACCAAAACAGCGTGTTTACACTGGCCAGCAATAAACTTGTGATCGACTCGGTTGCCGATCTGGCCGGGATCTCTGTCATGGGGTTTCAGAACGCGACCCAATACTTAGGTAGAGACTTCTATCAGATGGCGCTCAGTAACCCACAATATGGCGAATCCAATAGTCAGAAGAGTCAGGTGATGATGCTGTTTTCCGGGCGGGTCGATGCCATCATCCTAGAGGGGCGCATCTTCGACTACTACCGCGAGCAACTCAAGTTTAGAGTCGACACCCAACAGCCAACCTCTCGCCACTCCCTATTTGCAGCGGCGCCACGCAAGATAGCCTGCCACAGTCAGTCCATAGCACAAAAGATAGATCTCGGTATAGCACAACTGGATAGAGAAGAAGCCGAGGAGATGAGGAAAAGCATTCCCTCTGCGCCCGACCCCAAACTCGAACCAGAGCCAGAGCCAGAGCCAGAGCCAGAGCCAGAGTCTAAGCCTAAGTTGAAACTTGAACCAGAAAAGATGCCTGAAGATCTCAAGTAACCCGCCAGTTATTCATGCGGCTAGCGATTCATTGAGTGAACTAATTATACGATCTATAAACCAAGGCATACATGCCTGTTTGCCTTGGCTTATGGAAGGCTTAATCTTTGAATGACCTGTCTATGAATAAACTGGTCTGTGAAAAACCTTCTCTCTGAATAACATTTTCTCTAAATAACCTTTTCTCTGAATAAACAGACTAATGGATCCCTTGATGGGACTGCATCGCCTGCAGCTTGGCCTGATAACGTCGCTGATTATATTCATCCACCGACAGCGACAATGCCTTTTGCATATTCAGCTTAGCCCTGCGCTCATCGCCCGTGGCCCAATAGGCTCTGGAGAGACCAAAGTAAAACTCATGGCGATAATCGGCCTTCTCTACCGCACGTTTATACCAGGTTAGCGCCGTCTGATATTCATGCTCCGAGTAGGCTTGCTGCGCCATGTCATAGTAGTAATAGGGATTGCGGATCCTGACCAGTTCAAGGGTCTTATGCACCTTGGCCCACTCCTCTAACCTGTCTTGACTGGCGAGTAACACCCCATAGTTAAACAGGGCGTTCATATCCTCGCTATCTCGGGAAAGCGCCAGCTTATAGAGACTTTCCGCCCTATCATCCAGCCCCTTGTAGCGATAGAGGATCGCCAGGGTATTCAAGGCGGGAATAAAATCGGTCTTTAACATCAGGCTCTGTTTCAGGTAGGCATAGGCCTGATCGTAACGTCCCTCCACCAGAGACTCTGCCGCGACATTGTTATAGAACATCGCCATGACAGTGGTTCTGTCGATACGCCGCTTGGCATAGCCACGCATGGTACGCTCGGGCAGAAAATCTATCTGCAACGCATTTTTGTCGGCAAGGAAGGTATCACTCGTCTCTCTTGGAATTAGGCGCAGATTGATATGACCATTTACTAAATAGAAGTCACCGGCCTTGTCCCACACGGGCGGCACCTCGACCTCTTGAAACTCGACATCGACCCCCAAGGCATCGGCGAGCGAGGCACTGAGCAGCACCAGCGACAGGCAGTTACCGGCGCGCGCATTAAAGGTATCCGCCGGGATCTTTGTTAGATTATCTTGGTATTTGAAACCGCCTTTATCGGCGTTGATGTAGTTAGCTAGCCACAAGTTAGCGGCAATATAGTCTCGCGCCATTCGGCTGCGCTTATAATCTTGCCGCAGATCGATCGTTACCTGAGTCGGCAGCGCAAATAGCTTATCCGGCGTGACTTGAACCGCAACCGCCGCGAATTCATCGTCGGCAAAGTACTGATCGATATTAGCGAGGGTTTCCTTACCCGGGCCGCTGGCACAACCGCTCACTATGAAGAATAACAACAAGATAGCGCGCTTATACTCAATTAGCCTTTTCATATTAAACCTACGCTGATGAGGGCACCGTAAGATCTATCATAAAGTAGGCTTTTTCATTTTGCCCCACGCAAAGCGTTACAAAATATTAACAATCACTGAGATTCTGGCGGATCGACCTGAATATAGAGCTGTTGAGGATTTTCGCCCTCGGTTTGATACAGATAGGGGCGATAGAACCTCACGCCGCAACGATAGTAGGCATAGGGCAACTTAAACAACACGCAGCCTAGGGGCAGACTCTGTAATATCTCAATCTGCTGCTGCAAACGCAGGGATTCCCGCCACTCAAAGTCCTGCAGCACCTTGTCGCGCACGGCGAAGGCATCGAAGGGTTCGCTCGACTTACGCACCACCACCTGTCCCGCCTGCAACTGAATTGAGACCAGCAACGAAAACAACACCCAAAGAGACAGCTTCATGTTAGCGCTCCTCACACCACACTTTTCGATAGCATAATACAAAAGACAGGGTCCGCACCATGAGGTACGGACCCTATTAATTCTACTATCAGTTTTGGCAATCTGTTTTGACTAGCGGTTAGTTGGCACTCTTGAGTGAGACAAACTCTGGGTAAGCATCGATGCCACAATCCGATGCATCCATACCGTTGTACTCTTCCTCTTCCGAAACACGGATCCCCATGGTGATCTTGAGGATATACCAGGCCGCAAAGGAAACCCCGAATACCCAAGCAAAGATGACCGAGGCGCCATAGAGCTGACCCAGCACGGTCGCATCGGCATTTGACAGCGGCACCAGCATCACACCGAACAGGCCGGCAACCCCATGCACCGAAATTGCCCCGACAGGATCGTCAATCTTGACTCTGTCGAACATCACGATGGAAAAGACCACCAGACCGCCGGCCACCATGCCGATAACCCCGGCCAGAGGCAGTGATGGAGACAAAGGATCTGCGGTGATAGCCACCAGGCCCGCCAATGCGCCGTTTAAGATCATGGTGAGATCTGCCTTACCCCATACCATCTTACACACCACCAGGGCAGAGACAGCGCCGAAGGCGGCTGCAGAGTTGGTGTTAACGAAGATCTTCGCCACCGCCGACGCGTTCTCGGCATCAGACACCAGCAGCTGAGAGCCACCGTTAAAGCCGAACCAACCCATCCACAGGATGAACATACCTAAGGTTGCCATCGGCAGGTTAGAACCAGGGATAGGATTCACCTGACCGTTAGGGCCATACTTGCCCTTACGAGCGCCGAGTAACAAGACACCCGAGATAGCCGCAGCCGCGCCCGCCATGTGTACTATGCCACTACCGGCGAAATCGACAAACCCAGCCTCAGAGAGGAAACCGCCGCCCCAGGTCCAGTAACCTTCGACAGGATAGATAACCCCAGTCATCACCACGGAGAAGATCAGGAATGCCCACAGCTTCATACGCTCGGCAACGGCGCCGGAGACGATAGACATAGCGGTCGCCACAAACACCACCTGGAAGAAGAAATCCGATTCCAGCGCGTGATCGGCATCGCTTGCCTGAGCACCAATGAGGCTGGCAAACGATGGCAACCAGCCACCCTCGGCATTATCCACATACATGATGTTGTATCCCACCACCAGATACATGATACAGGCGATGGAGTAGAGACAGACGTTCTTGGTTAAGATCTCTGTGGTGTTCTTGGAGCGCACCAGACCCGCTTCCAACATGGCAAACCCGGCTGCCATCCACATCACCAGCGCGCCTGAGATCAAGAAATAAAAGGTGTCGAGAGCAAACTTTAACTCAGATACTGTCGCACCTAGTGTTACTAACTCTTCCATTGGAATTCCCCCTTAAAGTGCTTCGTTATCGAGTTCGCCGGTACGGATACGGATCACCTGATCGAGATCCGTCACGAAAATCTTGCCGTCGCCTATCTTGCCCGTATGCGCCGCAGCGACGATTGACTCGATAAGGTGATCGACGTTTTCAGCCTTAGTGGCGATATCCAGTTTGACCTTAGGCAGAAAATCCACCTGGTATTCGGCGCCACGATAGAGCTCTGTATGGCCTTTCTGACGTCCGAACCCCTTCACCTCGGTCACCGTCATCCCCTCAATCCCCAACCCTGCAATGGCTTCTCGCACATCATCGAGTTTGAATGGCTTGATTATTGCGCTGATTAATTTCATTACCGCCTCCGACTCATCTTAGTATTCTTGCTGATGCCAAAGGCAATTCAATCATCAGGCCAACATTACAAAACCTTAACATTCATAAACTTAGTAATAACGACGCCCTTCATGCTGCATATAAATGCACCAATTGGGTGCGACTATGCACAGAGCGCACAAAAATAGCGCAGTCGCCTATTCGACTTATGACGGATTGGGTGGCGAAATTATCCGGGTATGATGGAGTCATCACCCATAGAGGAGCGCCCTATGTTGCAACCACAGGAATGTGTACTCATCATCGTCGATGTTCAGGGAAAGCTGGCCACCCTGATGCACCAGGCTGAGGAACTCGAAACCCGGCTCACCACACTGATAAAGGCGGCCGAGCTGTTTGATATCCCTGTCGTCTGGCTGGAGCAGCTGCCCGATAAGCTGGGGGCCACTAGCCCGGCATTGGCCGAGCTGCTTACGCCTCATTATCAACCTATCCCTAAGGCTCATTTTAGCGGCTGGCACGCCGAGCTCTTCAGGCAGGCACTGCAGCGGTATGGCAGGCCCAAGGTGTTGCTCGCGGGCATAGAGACCCACATCTGCGTCTACCAGACCTGCCGGGATCTGCTGGACAACGAATATGAGGTGCACTTGGTAACCGACGCCGTCTCCTCGCGAACCGAGGCCAATAAGCAGTTAGGCTGTGAGATGATGACCCAGAACGGCGCCTTGCTAACCAATAGCGAGTCTTTATTATTCGAGTTACAGGCAGAGGCTAGTGGCGACAGATTCCGGGCCCTGCTGAAGATGATAAAGTAGTGACGAAATAAAGCGGTGAAAATATAAGATCGTGCAAGTATAAAGTCGTGAAGATATAAAAAAGCCCCGGATAACCGGGGCTTTTACTATGCAGGGGGGGAGAAATTAGTAAGTTGCTTCGCGCTTCTTAGCTTCGGCATCCCACTTAGGCAGTACAGTCTTCTTGAACTCTGCCTTGTCGGCATTCAACTTGTTCATGTCCATACCCAGTGCAGCTTGCGCCTTGGCCTTGGTAGAAACATCTGGGAAGGCGATAGGCTGCTTAACACCTTTAGTTGCTAGCAGTTGAGCTAGTTTGATGCGTGCATCACCAGCCTTATCAACCGCAGTACCTAAGATGCGTAGCGCTTCGTCAGCTGCGTGAGCCGCAACACCGTGAGAAGCGGTTGCATAGTCCCAGCGCCATTGTGCATGACGGATATCCATTAAGATTGGCTTCATTTCAGCTTCAGTTGCACCTGCATCCCAAGCCGCTTTAGCTTCGAAGTGCGCCTTAACTAGCTGAGACTCGGCACGTGCCTTAAGGTCAGCAACCTTAACTTTGCGCTCCTTCGTCAGGTTAACCATGAACTCTTTGCTTTGAGTATGACAAGTCGCACAAGTCTCTTCAAAGCGATCGAATGGGTTACCTACTTTATGGTCGGTAAACTTACGACCTTCAGCATTCTTCACCTTAGGCATATGACAGTCAGTACAGGTCACATTGTTCTTACCATGTACGCCTAGCTGCCAAGTTTCATAGCCTGGGTGCTGTGCTTTCAGCATAGGTGTCTTAGATACGGCGTGAGTCCAGTCTTTGAACTCCATATTGTCGTAGTAGACTTCCATCTGCTCAACAGTTGTGCCCATATCCCAAGGGAACTTAACAAAACCTTTGCGATCTTTGGTCTTCTCGAAGTAGTACTCTACGTGACACTGACCACACACCATAGACTGCTTGTCTTTCTTAGAAGCCTTGTCAAATGGAGTGCCTAGTGTTGCCATGGCGCGCTCGGCGAATGGACGAGACATACGCAGTTTAGAAGAGCCTTTCTCATGACAGTCAGAACAACCGATAGTGTTCACGATTTCTGCGCCGCCTTTGTACCACTTACCAGTGAAGTAGCCATCTTCGCCCTGCTCCTCGATCACGCGAGGCACGTCTGGGCTCTTACATGACCAACATGCCATTGGCATTGGACCATCTTCGGCAGACTTAGGTGCACCGGTACGCAGTGTGTTACGTACGTCGGTTACCGCATACATATGACCACGAGGTGCATTGTAATCTTTGGCGAAGCCGTAACCTGCCCACAACACAACCAGGCTAGGAACTTCTTCAAGCATATCGACAACTTCTTTGCTTTCGGCTGTGTCATGCCAGCTGTTGTACTGCTTAGAAAACTTATCTTTGTAGACTTCGTTACGTGGCTCAGTCTTGTCACTTGCCATCACGCCGGTAGCCATCAGGCCAGCGGCGACCAAAGCACTCAGTGCAAAGGTTTTTGTAGTTAATGTTCTCACCATCTCATCTCCGTGTTACTTTTTATAGTAGTCTTAAAAACCACAACATCTCCAAGGCCAAAGTTAGTCCCTTAACCCCGTTAAAAATATACCCCTTATGGGGTATCCGGGTTAAAACTTGAGGCAGATCATAATGTGAATGTGTTGTTGGTCACATTTTTATCACCTTGTTAATTTTATCAGCAATTGCTAAACAAGTATCATAGTCCAAATTTCCGATTTTTCCCTATAATTTAATGAGTTCTAATACATGAAGAAAGGCAGCCTCACCTCCACCATATTAAGGTTAATGCTGGCCTTAATTTTACTTTCCAGTGGACTCGCCACCTTCGCCATAGCTAATTTGGCTTATAGCCTGGGAGACGCCAGAGCCATCAACGCCTCCGGCTCTCTGCGTATGCAGAGTTACCGTCTGATGTTTTACGCCAACTCTGGCAGCGAGGGAGCCGACGACAAAATTAGAGAGTTTGAGGCCACCCTCCACTCGGATGCGCTGAAACGCTCACTCGACTGGATGACGCCGGACGATCTCGCCTCCCAGTATCTGTTGGTTATCCAGAAGTGGCAGGTGATGAAGCAATATATCGAAGAGGAGAACTCCCGCCTCTATGTATCCGCCCTCAAAGATTTCGTCGACACCATAGATCTCTTCGTGCTGGAAACAGAGGAGTTCGCCGCCTTCAAGCTCAAGCTACTGGCCGCCAGCCAGATCACCGGCCTGGGCCTCATGTTACTGATTGCCTTCTTCGCCGTACGCTTTACCAAGCGTAAGGTGGTCACTCCCCTCAACCAGTTGATGGAGTCGGCCAACACCATCTCTAAAGGGGAGTTCGATGTCACCATGCCTGATAGCGAATATATCGAGCTCAGCTCGCTCAGCAACGCCCTGGCCACCAGTGCCAGGGAGCTGTCGACCCTCTATAACAACCTGGAAAATCAGGTCAAAGAGAAGACCTTCGCCCTCACCCGCGCCAACAACGAGCTCAAGCTGCTCTACGACAACCTGGTAATGCTGCACTCGGGCAAGCTGGAGATCAGTACCCTGAAACAGGCGCTGAATCAGCTCAGGGCCCACGAACCCAACAGCTTCCTGCGCCTGGTGATCGCCCAGGATGACAAAGAGAAGCTCTACATAGATGCCGACGGCGGCTGGCCCATCGCCTCGCGCAGCCAGACCCGTTTCCCGCTAAAATTTGCCGACAACGAACTGGGCTATCTTGAGGTCACTGCCCTGGGTGAGATCAATCATCCCCTGTTCGAGAACTTCGCCATCATGCTGGCCCGCTCAATCGTCATCTATAACGCCGGCGAGCAGCGCCAGCAGCTGGCACTGATGGAGGAGCGCGGCGTGATCGCCCGCGAGCTGCACGACTCTCTGGGTCAGCTACTCTCGTTTCTCAAGATCCAGGTCAACCTGCTCTCCAAGGGGCTGGACAGCCAGTGCCGTAGCCCTCAGGTAGAGGAACAGCTCAAGGAGATCAACGAAGGAGTCAACACCGCCTATGTGCAGCTGCGTGAGCTACTATCGACCTTCCGCCTGACCATTAAAGATCCCAACCTCAATCATGCGATCGAGATGATGCTCGACCAGCTCAGGGGACAAACCACGGCCAAGATCACCCTGGAAGACAAGCTGCCGATCCAGCTGCTCGGTGCTCACCAACACATTCATGTGCTGCAGCTTACCCGTGAGGCGACCCTCAACGCCATTAAGCATGCCCAGGCTGATCATATTCATATCTGTTGCACCCGCAGCGGTAACAACGTCAAGATCAGCATCAGCGACGACGGCGTCGGCCTGGAAAAGCTCAAGGAGAGGGATCAACATTTTGGCATAGGAATCATGCATGAACGCGCAAGTCGCCTCTCGGGTGTGGTAGACTTCAGCAGCAATGAACAGGGCGGAACCACGGTCACCTTGCTGTTCCCGCCCGAACAAGTGCCGCGCCAGTAGGGATACTGGCGATATAAGATACTAATTTTTAAATAAAACAGACCTCAGTGGAGGCAATAAAATGGGCAAACCATATTCAGTTTTGGTCGTAGACGATCATCCCCTGTTACGTCGCGGGATCTGTCAACTTATCACCTCTGACTCAGACTTCACCCTATTTGGTGAAGCAGGCAGCGGCCTAGATGCCCTGTCGGCAATTGCCGAAAACGAACCGGATATCGTGCTACTAGACCTCAACATGAAGGGGATGACAGGGCTAGATACCCTCAACGCCTTGCGTCAGGAAGGGGTCACCAGCCGTATCGTGATCCTCACGGTATCCGATGCCAAGCAAGACGTTATCCGCCTGGTCAGAGCCGGCGCCGACGGTTATCTATTGAAAGATACCGAGCCGGATCTACTGCTGGAGAAGCTGAAGAATGCCATGCAGGGTCACCGAGTGATCTCTGAGTCGGTGGAAGACTTCATCTATGAGCTAAAAGATGGCGCCGACGAGCAGGCCTGGATAGACAACCTGACCCCGAGAGAGCTACAGATCCTCGAGCAACTGGCCGAAGGCAAGAGCAACCGGGTGATCTCAGAGCAGCTGCATATCAGCGAAGGCACGGTCAAGGTGCATGTGAAGAATCTGCTGCGCAAGGCCAACGCCAAGTCGCGCACAGAGATGGCGGTACGCTACCTTAACCAATGAGCCTAGGTGCTACGCCGGTCAAAACAGCTAAAACGTAAAAAGGCAGCCTAAGCTGCCTTTTTCTTTGCAAGATTTCTCACGCTTTATCTACACGATTTCTCTACACACTTGCCCTGCATAGTCCCTGCCTATCGGCTCTCTTCGATGAAGGTCTGCCAGCTCTTGAGCGCCGCCTCAAAATCCTCAAGGCCGCAGAAGGCCTGTGACTCACCGTCATACAGGGACATGGACTCATCCAGCAGGGTGTCGTCATCCATCTCAAGGGCGTTGGCAAATACTCTGGCCTGCTCCTCATCCAGCTCGAGAGAGATCCCCTGGCCGACAAAACGTTGTTCTGTCAGCCTCCCCTGCTGCAGCGCCGCTATGGTCGAGGCTATCTGCTCGATTAAGGCCTTGTCTTCGCCCAGCTCATCGACAAACCAAAGCCCCATAATCTCATGATCCATGGTGAACTGAGCCACCAGGGTGCCGGTCAATGTGTTGCGGCGAAATTCATATTCCATAAGCTGTCTTCCCCAAGGTTACCTTGCAAATTCTAACCTAAGGCCGAGACATTGCCAGAGTTATCCGATTCCCCTTACGCTAAGCGGCGAAAATTCCCCCTAGCTGGTCACACATGCGGTTTACACAGACAGTCCTACACTCAGTTCACGCTGTCTTTTCTTTCGCCCACAAAAAAGGGCGCCTAAGCGCCCTTTTTCAAATCTTTAATAGCCAGGCTTACTTAGCCGCTGCGGCTTCTTCTGCTGGCGCAGCTTTCTCGATAGAAAGCAGCTCAACTTCGAAGATCAGCGTAGAGTTAGCTGGGATGCTACCTGTGTCGCGGCTACCATAGGCCAGCTCTGCTGGGATCACGAAACGGTACTTAGAACCCACAGACATCAGCTGAACACCCTCGGTCCAACCTGGGATAACGCGGTTTAGCGGGAACTTAGCGCTCTGACCACGAGCGATAGAGCTATCGAACTCGGTGCCGTCGATCAGTGTGCCCACATAGTGCACTTCAACCGTATCTTCGGCGCTTGGCTTGTCGCCAGTACCTTCGGTGATCACTTCATACTGCAGACCTGAATCTGTAGTCGTTACGCCTTCTTTCGCCTTGTTGGCTTCTAAGAAAGCCGCGCTCTCTGCCTGGGCTTTCTCGGCTAGTGCTGTTGCTTGCGCCTGACGCTTCTCATTTAGCTGCTCGTCTAGGCCTTGCAGTACTGTCTGCATCTCTTCTTCGGTCAGCTTAAGCTCATCGTTCAGACCATTGCTAAAGCCTTGAATGATCAGGCTACGATCAACTGGTAGACCTAGCTCTTCCTGCTCTTTGATATGACCAGACATATATTTACCGATAGACGCGCCTACGCTATAGGCTTGCTTCTGCGCCTGGGTCTCAAGTTTAACTTCTGCCGGTTTTGTTACTTTTTGTTCTTGGTTACAAGCAGTTAGACCAACCACCGCCAACGCGACCAGTGACATTTTATAAATGGACTTCATTAAAGCTTCCTCAGCATTTTCTTGTGGTTACAATAACCTTACTCTTCTAAGACGAACCACTTTATACTAGTTAATTAACATATACCAATTACATTGATTAAGTTTCATCAATGTCGCCTGGCGCCCTTACGCCAGGCGAAAACCTTTGAGCTAGAGACAACGCAACCAGGAACAAGTTCATGAGCAGAACCAGATTGCTACATTTTTGTACACTGATTGCTTGTACGCTCCTGCTGAGCGCTTGCCAGCCTAAGCCCGAGGTGAGCAGCCTGGTCGCCGAACCCAGCTATGACGCCAGCCTCTCCTCCCAGGCCCGATATCTTTTGGTCAGCACCACGAGCAACAACCTACAGCTCTGGGATCTCACCAAGAAAGCGCTTAAATATCAGTGGATCCACGGCAAAGCGGGCGGCACGGCGATAGCCACAGCCCTGTCTGATAACCTGAAATATGCCGCCTCCCTCAGCCGCAACTCGGTGGCCCTGTGGAACATGGACGACGGCCAGCCCTTGGGATGGTGGTCATTGCCCGCCAACGGTCAGTGTCTGGCGCTGGCCGATAATGGTACCCTACTCATCGGCCTCACCGACGGCAGCGTCATGTCCCTCAATCACCAGACAGATACCCTGATCAAGTTTCTCGGCCACAGCGAGAAGGTCAACAGCGTCGCCCTGTCCGCCGACGGCCGCTGGGCACTGTCCGGCGGTAACGACAGTAAAGTCTTCCTCTGGCAGGCCAACACCGGCCAGCCCCTTCACCAGTGGCAGCTCCCCAGCCGGGTACTAGAGGTAAGCCTGAGTCAGGATGCCAGCCTGGCGTTTGCGGCCGACAGCACCAACAAGGCCGACATCTGGCAGACCCAGACCGGAAAACCTGTGTCGTCACTCAAAATAAAACGCCGCACAATGAACTTTTCCACCGCGCGCTTTACCAAAGATAACCAGACACTGCTAACGGGCACCCCCGCCAGAGAAGTGAGCGTTTGGCGGGTCGCCGATGGAAAAATGCGCGCCAACTGGCAAGTTACCCGTACCGAGCGTGCCCAAATCAAGGGCGCCGTTGTATACTCTGTGGCTGAAACCCTTAATGGGCAGATCATCAGCTTTAGCAGCAATGGCTTGCTGGAGACCTGGCCCAAGCCCGATTAATAGAGGATTTAAATTGGTGCAACTAGAACAACGAATCGAAGATCTTGAGATGAAACTGGCTTTTCAGGATGACACCATAGAGTCGCTGAACCAGCAGGTGATCAGGCTCAATGACCTGCTGGCGGACCAACAGGAAAAATTACGCCTGCTCACCAGCAAGCTCTCCCAGGTCGAACCCAGCAACATCGCCAGTCAGGCAGAAGAAACGCCACCTCCTCACTATTAAATCGATGCCGCGCTGGGCGCGGAGCCATTTGACGGAACTTGCTTTACAGAGGATCTGACCCGCTATGCCACACCAAAGCAGCCCATACAACCGAGTCTCAAGACGACACCGCGCGGCGTTTGCCGGCGCGCTCTTGTCGCTCACCCTATCGGGCTGCGCCTTTAACAGCGTGTTCATCAGCTACCCCTCTCAGCTGGCACCGGTAAAGGCCGACCTCAGCAGGCAAGGCGATGCCGCCCTCTATCGACAGTTCGACGATGCCATCACGGGGCAAGATGGGCTGCTGTACGCCCAGGAGGCGGGGCGTATCGCCCAGATCACCGGCAACTTCGAGGCCAGCAAAGCCTATTATCAGCAGGCGGTCGATGCCTACCAGAAGTTTGATGAGCAGGCGGTGATCAGCGCATCCGACCTCGGCGCCACCGCCAGCAGCCTGTTTATCAACGACAATGTTATCCCCTATCGCGGCCCGGGTTATGAGCGCATCATGCTGCACCAATATCAGGCCTTAAACTATCTCTTTAGCCGAGACAGTCAGGGGGCACTGGTGGAGGTCAGGCGCAGCAACGAGCTACAACAGAGCGAACAGGCCAGATACCAGAAATCCCAGGCCTCGGTGCAGGCGATGGCCAACGGCACCATAGATGCCGAGGTCAATCGACTCGGGCAGGCGGCAGGCACCACCACAAGCTCCTTCCTCAACGCCTATAGTTACTACACCACAGGCTTGCTGCATGAGCTGCTGGGGGAAGAAAACGACGCCTTCATCGATTATCGCAAGGCGGCGCAGATAAGTCCTGATAACCCCTATCTGCAACAAGATCTGGTGCGTCTGGCCAAGAAACTGGCCATGCCACAATATGAAGAATTTAAGCGTCGTTGGGGCGACGCCAAGCTGGCAAAGGCGGGACAGGGCCAGGTGGTGGTCCTGCTCGAGCGGGGATTTGTCCCCGAGAAGCAAAGCTTTACCGTGCCTTTTCGCATTAGCGGCAACTGGCAGACAGCCTCACTGGCCACCTATGCCCCGGGCAGGGTAAGCGTGCCTCAAGGCGAGGTCATCGGCTTGGGCACTGTGCTGAATACGGCGCCACTCGCCAACATCGACGCACTGGCGATCACCGCCCTCAAGGAGGAGCTCCCCAGCGCCCTGTTTCGTCAGGCCGCGAGGATCTACGCCAAGTCTGAGATGGCCCGCAGCGTACGCAGTGAATCGAAGCGGCGCAAAGATGAGTTCGATGCCGGCGCCATCGCCATGCAGATCTTTAACGTGGTCACAGAGCAGGCCGACAGACGTAGCTGGCTGACCCTGCCCAAGCAGGCGCAGTTAGGACGTCGTTATCTGGATGCGGGCCAGTATCAGATCCGCCTGGGGCAGTCCCAGACGCAAGCGATTGACGTACAAAGCGATAAAACCACATTAATTTGGATAATTGAGACTGGTAATTTCACCCGTTTTTATTCAATAATCATCTAATCAAGACTAAGGAATCGGTATTTTTATGAAAAAATTCAACCTCATTTTTATCATCGCCGTGGCGATTGGCCTGGCGGGCTGTCAATCTAAGGTGCAGTACGGTGATGCAACTGAAGTCGAAACCGTTAATGAAAACTTCGGTTCTACGGATCTTCAGGCAATCACTGCCAAGATGGTCGACAGCATGCTGAGCTTCCCGCCAGTGGTCGCCATGACAGCCAAAGATCGTCCCGTCATCTTCGTCGACAAGATCAAGAACAAGACCTCAGAGCATATCGACACCGAATCGGTTACCGACTCCATCAGCAACAAGCTGCTCCGCTCGGG
Source organism: Shewanella halotolerans (assembly GCF_019457535.1). Lineage (NCBI taxonomy): Bacteria > Pseudomonadati > Pseudomonadota > Gammaproteobacteria > Alteromonadales > Shewanellaceae > Shewanella > Shewanella halotolerans. The sequence goes on from NZ_CP080417.1 coordinate 3,650,207, forward strand.
TAAGTTCCGCTTCATCGACATGACTAAGGTCGACACGGTACGCAAGCAACTGGATTATCAAAACAATGCCGGCATGGTCGACCCATCGACCGCCATCAACTTCGGCCGTCAGATCGGTGCTCAGTACATGCTGTACGGCAACCTGTCGAGCATAGTTAAGCAAGATGGCAGCACCAAGGATGTCTACTACAAGATGACCATGCGCCTGATGGATCTGGAAACCGGGCTGATCGAATGGTCTGACGAGAAAGAGATCCGCAAGACCAAGTCGAAGTCTTTCCTCGGCATGTAAGCCAGCATCTGTTTTAAAAAAACCAGCCCAGCGCTGGTTTTTTTATGCCTTGTCATCGGCTAGCAAACGCCTAAAGCAGGTGAAGGTACAGAATTTTTGTCGATAAATTCTACTGCCGAGCGGTAGAGTCGGGTAGAATATGGCGGCCTTTGGCACTCATACTCGATGCGGCTATTTACCCGCCCCTTGACTGCCAGCCAAACCGACAAGCCCTCGAGCATATAGAATAAGAAGGACCCATTTTGAGACTGTTTTCCCTGTGCGCTAGCCTCCTCCTCTGCCTCCTTATCGGCGCATGTCAAAGCACCTCCCCCGGCAGCAAACAGCGCAGCGAAAAGTCCCTCGGCATCAGCGCCAGTATCGCCAAGCAGCGCGCCAGCAGAGTCAGTCAGGTCAGCTACCAGCTACATCTCGACCTTACCCAGGCGAGGCACTTCAAGGGCGAGGCGCAGATCCAGTTTCAGTTAGCCGACACCCAGCAGGCCTTGAGCCTAGATCTGGAGCAGGCGCTCATCAGCCAACTTGTCATCAACGGCCAGAAACTATACCCCAACTATGATGGCCACAGGCTGGTGATCCCGGCCAGCCTGCTACAGGGCGGCGACAACCTGATAAAGGTGGACTTTAGCAGTCCCTACAGCCATGAAGACCAAGGGCTTATCGAGTTTATCGACCCCAAGGATGGTCTGCGCTATCTCTACAGCCATTTCCTGCCCTCCAGCGCCCAGACCCTGGCGCCGCAGTTTGATCAGCCAGATCTCAGGGCCAGCTATCGGCTGAGCGTGTTGGCGCCCAGCGACTGGCAAGTCGCCAGCGCGGCCAAGGTGCTGAGCCATCAGCCAATAAGCCAAAGCAGTCTTTGGCAGTTTATGCAGAGTGAGCCGGTCAGCCCCCATAACTTCTCCCTGCTCGCGGGGCCTTATCACACCTGGCAGAGTGAGGCCGAGGGCATAGCGCTGCAGCTGTTCGCCCGTCAGTCCCAGGCAGAGTCAATCGATGCCGAGACCTGGCTATCACAGACCCAGCAGGCCCTTAACTATTATCAGCAGCGCCTGGGCAGCAAGTACCCCTTCGGTCACTACACCCAGGCAATCGTGCCTCACCTGCCGAGTGAATTTCGCGCCAGTCAGGCACAGACCAGCTTCGATGAGCGAAGCCTGCCTCAAGGCACGCCTCGCCGTGAGATCCTACGGGCATTGGCCGAGCAGTGGCTGGGCAATCTGGTCACCCTCAAGTGGTGGGATCAGCTCTGGCTCAATCAGAGCCTGGCCTATTTGGTTGCCGACGACGGCGAGGCCCAGCTGTTTGGCCCGACTCAGGCCGATGAGCAACAGAGTTTTATCCGCAGCCCCGAGCAGGTGGAGCAGCAGATCGCCAACAGCCTGGAGCTGTTTTCGCAAGATCCCCTGCCGAGTCAAAACAAGGCGATCGCCCAACTCAATCAGCTGAAATTTATGCTGGGCGATACCAGCTTCTACCAGGGCATAGCTTATTATCTCGAACATTTCGCCCTACAAAATGCCGACCTGAATGACTTTATTTCGAGCCTAGAGCAGGTTACCAAACAGCCCCTGAGCCAATGGAGCCAGGCGGCCTTTAAGCGCGCCGGCGTTAACCGCCTTGAGGCAGAATTCAGCTGCGCAGGCGATCGCATATCGCGCTTTGACCTCAAACAGCATAACGGCGATCTGGGAAGCACACAGAGGGTCAAGCTAGGTCTGTTTACCCTGGGGCGACATGGCCTGCACAAGAATCTGGTGAGCGAAGTCAATTACCAAGGCGCGAGCACCGAGGTCAAGCGCCTCAAGGGAGTGCGCTGTCCCGACTTGGTGTTTAGCAACTATCAGAACAAGGCCTATGTCAGGGTCAAGCTGGACAAGTCCTCCCTAGAGACGGCCCTCTTGCACCTTGGCAGCCTGGAAGAAGCCGATCTCAGGCGTATGCTGTGGCAATCCCTGTGGGAGTCTGTGCTGGCCGGCGAACTGCCCCTGCCCCGCTTTATCGGCAGCGCCCTGGTGAACCTGCCAGCTGAAACCGATCCCCAGGTGCTGGTCAGTGCTCAAGACCAGCTTAAACAGGCCAAGGCCCTGCTGGAGCAGATGAGTCCCAATCAGCAGCGCTATAGCCGTCAGGCCCTCAACGCCATCGCTCAGATGAGCCTACGCCTGACCATAAGCAACAAGGCTGATCCCGCACTGCAATCTCTATGGTTCGACAACTACCTGCACTTTGCCGTCAGTCATCAGGCTAAGAGTCACCTTGCTGCGCTGCTCGAGGAGAGTGAGTCACTGCCTGGCATCACGCTCACACCAGAGCGCCGCTGGCAGATAATCACTCATCTTAATCGCTATGACTACCTGGGCAGCGAACGCCTGCTACTCAAGGAGAAACAGAAGGATAATTCGACTACGGGGCAAGCGGCGGCGCTCGGCGCCCTGGTGGCCCGTCCCAGCGCCAAGGAAAAACGCCAGTGGTTCGAGCGTATCCAGGCCCACAGCAAGGAGAGCGATCCTCAGCTGCTGGCGAAATTAACTCAGGTGATGCGCCACCTATACCCCAGCGAGCAGAAGGCCCTGAGCCAGGCCAGCGCCGAGCAGCGTCTGGCAGAACTTGCCGAGGTGGACAAACGCAACAGCCAGGCATTCATGCAGAGCTACACGGCTAACCTGCTGCCCAGGAGCTGCAGTTACGCCAGCCTACTCAGGCTGCAGGCACTACTCGATAAACCAGAGGGCTATAGCCCAACGACCCTGAGAGGCATCAATCAGACCATAGCCGCCGAGCAAGAATGTATCCGGGTGCAAGAGGCGATGCAGCCAAATCCCTAACATTGGTAGCTCTAGTCAGCCCCTCGTAAGCAGCATAGATAAAACAGGATAAGGGCCTAGTAGCGAAACATTTTTGGGTTATAGTGAGATAACAGACATTGGGACGTCTAGGTCTACAGGCCCTAGCATAAACAGGAGCAAGCCCATGGGCATTTTTCAACTCGCCGCCATCGCTATCATAGGCGCCTTCGCCTTCGCCGCCTTTAAGGAACATAACAGGCGACAGGCCAGCGTAGACAACAGCGAAATTGATGCACTTAAGGCCGAGATAGATAAACTCAAATCCCGCATCGCCACCCTAGAGAAAATAGTCACAGACAAGGCCTATCAGCTGGGTGACGAGATAGACAAGCTCTAGCCTGGCTAGAGCAAGAATTAGCACCAATAAAAATGCCACCCTAGGGTGGCATTTTTATTGGTGCTAATCATGTCTTAACGCGTTATACGAAAAGCTCTTTGATGTTCTTCAAATCGCCCTTACCGTTGGCGATCTCCTCTGGCGACAGGCCAGAAACTTCGTGTGGGAACACCAACCAGTCTTCAGACTCGTGGATGAAGTAGTCAGGCTTCAAAGATACCGCGGTATTTTTCGGCTTGTAATAAGGGCAGGCAATACGCACGTCGGTTGGCATGTTGAGGCGCATCAGCTCCGCCAGTTTCTCTTTCAGGGCGTGGATGCTGCGGCCAGAGTCGAACACATCATCAACAATCAGCAGGCCGTCATCGGCGTTGGCGTTCTCGACGATATAGTGCAGGCCATGTACCTTGATCTGCTTGCTCTGCTTATCGGTGCCAATGCCATAGTAAGAGGAGGTACGCACGGCGATATGGTCCGTCTCGACCTTCTTGAAATCGAAATATTCCTGGACTGCGATCCCTATCGGGGCACCGCCACGCCATATGCCGACAATAAACTGTGGTCTAAAACCGCTCTCATAAACTTGCGCCGCTAGGCGAAAAGAATCTTCCAGCAATTCCTGTGCGGTAATAAAGTGTTTCTCAGACATCAGGCCGTCCCCATCTTGTTCTATTTGGTCTTTGAGAGGGAGGAAGGTAATCCATCGATTAGGCTTCGCCCCAAATCCAGCGTAGCACAAGGGGCGCGTATTGAACTTCAACACGACGACAATCGGCGCTGCAGGATTTGGAGCTGAATTTTATACTAAAAATTTCCCCCATGCAGAACTAAATAACGAAACTTGGACGGGGGATGCACTTTTAAAGGTAAAAAAGCCGCCTCGAGGGCGGCTTTATCGGCTGAAAACAGGCTTATGCCGCAGTGATCTTAGGCTCACCCGCCATGGTCATCGCCGCGTAGTGTTTGTCAGTCGCCTCGCTGAACTCGCTGTCGAGAATGGTATCGACAAAGTGCCAGTCGCTGCGCACCGCCTCTGAGGTGAAGGTCAGCACCATGAAGCCACGATCTCTCAAGTTGGTGTACTTGAGGCCATCGACCAGGTCGACGACGCCGGCCTCAGTCACGCTCTGCTGGTCGGCAGGGATACCTAGGTAATACTCGAGTCCAGGAGAGGATACCGAGCTGGTCGCATACTCGACGCCCACCAGGTCCCCATGGCTGTCCTTAAGCTCGTTGGCCCAGGCGTTATGGGTATCACCGGCGATCACCACCAGGTTAGCGCCCTTCTGCTTGGCCGTTGCCAGGATCACCTCACGCTCATAAGCGTAGCCATCCCAGGCATCCAGGTTGTAGGGGATAGAAGGCAGTTGCAGCAGCGCCATCACCTCAGGGGTCAGCTTGTGCTGATTCCCTATGAGGTAGCTGTATTCCTGTGGTGTAAGGGTGGGATCGTTGGCCGCCGCACGGGCCGCCAGCTGCGCCAGCGCACCGAGCTCGGCATATTCATAGACGGAGAGCTTCTGCATGGCGATCGCCGCAGGCAGCATCATGGTGCCCATCAATATTTGTTGTCCCAGCACCTGCCACTTACCCGTGGCGCTCAGTAGGCTTGCCTGCAGCCACTGCAGCTGATCGGCCCCCAGCAGAGTACGCTCTGTGCTGGTAACATCCGCCATGAAGCGAGCACTGTCCATGGCACCTGTGGCGGCATCGACATAGTCGGCGTAGTCCAGCTGCTTGTCACGAGCCAGTACGCGGGTGTCTAACATATGCAGGTCGACCAGTTCGCCGAAGCTGAATGAGCGATAAATCTCCTCGTGGTTGCCCTCGCGCCATGGACGGATAGGCAGCCATTCGAAATAGGCTTGCAGGGCGCCCATCTTGCGAGCCTCGAAGTCACCCTCACCCTCGTTGTGGTTCTCGGCGCCGCCAGACCAGGTGTCGTTTGCCACCTCATGGTCATCCCAAACTGTGATGAAAGGCACCTTGGCATGCAGGGTCTGTAGAGACTCGTCGCTGCGGTATTGACCGTAACGGGTGCGATAGTCAGACAGGGTAAAGAGTTCACCGGCAGGCAATACCTCACGGCCAAGCTCGGCAGCATGCTCGCTGGCATAACCGCCGCGGCCATACTCATAGATGTAGTCGCCCAGGTGCACCACGGCGTCCAGCCCTTCCTGCTGACTCGCAAGCTCATAGACGTTGAAGTAACCGGCAGGGAAGTTGGCGCAAGACATCACCGCCAGCTTGACCTGCTCGACGGCGCCTTCAGGCAGTGTCTTGGTCATGCCGACACTTGAAACCTGCTCACCCGACATGAAGCGATAATAATAAGCGGTACCCGAATCCAGGCCGATGGCATCGACCTTCACAGTGTAATCGCGATCGGCGTTTGTGGTGGTCTCACCGTTTGAGATCATCTGGGTAAAATTGGCGTCGGAAGCTATCTCCCAGCCGACCTTGACGTCACCGTCTGTGTCGGGGGTTACTCGAGTCCAGAGGATCACTGCGCTGTGGGTAGGGTCACCACTGGCGATACCGTGTAGAAATTGAACCTTAGGGGCGGTTTCTTGCTTATCGTCGTCACTGCTTGAACAGCCCATCAGGCCATAGGAGACAACGGCGGCACCGACACCCTTGGCCGACATGGCCAGAAAATCCCTGCGAGAATAATTGGTTTTCATTGTTATTCCTTTATTTGAGCCGGTTATCCCTTGTGCCCTCGGTTCACACCATGTGAAGCTGAAAACGCGTACTGCGAAAGATAACTGACCTTGTTATTGTTATTCCTGGTAAGAGGTCTAATGACTCTAATTATCAATTAACAATATTGCAAAATTATTATGATCACGGCAACCGCTAGTTTCAACTAAGGGACGCAGCGGCGGCAGCAGAACATCTCGGCAGGGGCATGCTTATTGCCATAGCACAGCATTTTTCGCCAAGCAGAGGTCAAGATCACCACTTGCAAGAGTGCGTTTTTCAACCACGGCGTAAATAACTGTTATGATGAAGGCATCCCCATAGTTGAAGGAGTCGACCATGAGAGTCAGCGACATAATGACCAAAGACACTGTGTGCATCAGCGATCAGGCCACCACCAAGGATGCCCACCTCTTGATGAGCAGTCGCGGCGTGCGCCATCTGCCCGTCATCAGCGAAGCCGACGGCAGCCTAGTAGGCATACTGACGCACAAGAAGATGATCAGCACCGTCATGGGCATGCTGACCCATTACGGCAACGAAGGGCTGGATCGTCAGGAGCGGCGCACCTCGGTGGCCGAGATCATGGATAGGGAGTTTCAAAAGGTCACGCTGGACGAGCCACTTGCGGTCGTGGTGGACTACTTCATCGACAACAAGCTGGGCTGCCTGCCTGTGGTCGACGACAATCACAAGGTGATCGGCATTTTGACCTCGTCGGACTTCGTTAAGCTGTGCGCCTCACTGCTAAAACAATGAGGCATCAGATCAGATAGCCGCTCTAGCCGGTAACGCCCGGCTAGACCAGCAGATAGGCGAACAGCGGCGCGCCGATCACCATGGCGATGCCGGTAAAGATCATGGTGAGACTGGCCACCACGCCCTCCTCCCGGCCATATTCGGCGGCCTTGGACGCCCCTACCCCATGAGCACTGGCGCCTAAGGCGGCGCCCTTAGCCAAAGGGCTAGAGATCTTCGCCAGCCTGAACACAGGGCCGCACAGCAACATGCCCAGCACACCCGTCATCAACACCAGCACGGCGGTGAGATCCGGCACGCCGCCAAACTCGCGGGTCGCCTCCAGGGCAAAGGGGGTCGAGACCGAACGCACCAGCAGGCTGTGAGACAGCTCAGGCGGCAGATAGATCACCCTAGTCAGCAGCCAGGAGGAGACCAAACCCGCCAACAGGCCGGTGAGCACGCCCAGACTCAGGGTCAGCGGATAACGGCGGATAAGATGGCGCTCGCGGTAGATAGGCAGGGCGAAGGCGATGGTCGCCGGTGCCAGCAACAAACTGAGATAGTGGTTGTACTCGAAATAAGTGGGCAGCGGAATGGCAAACCCCACCACCAAGGCCAGCAAGAATCCCGGTGTCAATATCATAGGTGACAGCCACCAGTGACCGAAGCGGCGATAGAGGCGCTTACTCAGGCCATAGCTGACCAGGGTCGCCAGCAAGCAGCCAAGGCCAAGCAGCGACAGGTGCATTGAGCCCAACATATCAGACGCCCACCGCTTTGGCCGCGCCGGCCTGTCTGAGGCGGCGCTCATACTTGAAGACCCTGTCTATCACGAAGCCGGTGATCAGCAAGACGCTGACACTCCCCAGCACTAAGGTGCAGAGCAGGCTGACGCCATACTGCTCCAGCAGCGGCGCATAATGCATCGAGGCCACTACGGGCGGAATAAAGAAGAGCAGCAGCTCGCCGAGCAGCCAGGCGGCGCCGCGGGCCACGAAACGTTCGGGCAACCAGTTTAGCGCCAGCAGGGCCAGAAGCGCCGCCAGGCCAATCACGCCACTGGGTAGCGGCAGTGCCAGGCGAGTCACCAACCATTGGGCGGCCAGGGCCAATAGAGACAATAACCCCACCTGCAACAACAGCTGCAGCAAGTTTCTAAGTGGGGGGAGATAAGTTGCCATGAAAAACTCTGTCTAACGAGATGATATGGCGATCTTACGCTTGCCATTTAAATAAAAAAAATGAATATTATTTATAAAATAAATCACCAAAAGCTATTTAATGGATCTTAAGGCACTACACTACTTTGTCGAGATCGTCGCCTCGGGAGGCTTTAACCGCGCCGCCGAGCGGATCCATATCAGCCAGCCCGCGCTTTCAAAGTCTATCGCCCAGCTGGAGAGCGAGCTGGCATTGCCCCTGCTCACCCGGGGCAAACGCGGCACTAAGGTGCAGCTCACCCCCCATGGCGAGGTGGTCTACCGCCACGCCCTCAGGCTTTTGGAAGATAAGCAGGCGATGATGGAGGAGCTGGCACAGCTGAAGGGGCTCAATCGCGGCATACTAAAACTGGGGCTGGCACCGCTGGGCAGCGCCGAGCTGTTCGCCCCCATCATCGCCAAGTATCGCCAGACCTACCCAGAGATAGAGACCCAGCTGCTGGTTCGCGGCGGCGTCGAGCAGACCCAGGCCCTGCAACAGGGGGAGATAGAACTCGCCACCGGCATTATCGATCTCAAGGACCGCTATGAGGGGATCGCCATCCATACCGAGCCTATGGTGGTGGTACTCCCCCGCGAGCATCTGCTAGCCAGGCGCTCGGAGATCCCCCTTGGCGAGCTCGATGGCCAGGCGCAGATCCTGTTTGAATCGGAATTTTCCCTGCATGAGATGGTGATCAATGCCTGCCAGCAGGCCGGTGTGAGCATCAAGAACCCCACCCTAGTGAATCAGCCGGAATTTGGCGTCGCCCTGGTGGCCGCCGGGATAGGCCTGATGCTACTGCCTAAATTTATTGCCGAGCGCTACCGCCCAGACGCAGTGATCACCCGCCCCCTGACCCAGACGGATCTCAGCTGGCAGATGAGCCTGTTTTGGCGTAAAGATCTCAGCCTCTCCTTCGCGGCTCAGGCGATGATAGATCTGGTCAAACATCATCAGGCGAGCGGCGACTAGCGTATCATTCTTCCAGCACAGGGCACTCGCTGGGGGTGATACGTTCGATCACTATCTCCTCCAGCGGCACATCGGCGTACTCCCCTACCCGGGTGGTGGCCACTATGCTTATCTTATCCACCAGCTCCATGCCAGACAGCACCCTGCCAAACACAGCGTAACCTTCACTGCTGGCGCTATAATCCAGCTGCGGATTGTCTAAGGTGTTGATGAAAAACTGCGAGGTGGCCGAATCGCTCTGTCGGGCGCGCGCCATGGCCAGGGTGCCCCTGAGGTTACTAAAGCCCACGCTAGCCTCGTTTTTAATGGGCGCCTTGCCCGGCTTAGGTACCATGCCAGAGGTAAATCCGCCCCCCTGGATGATAAAGTTGTATATCACCCTGTGGATCAGGGTGCCATCGTAAAAGCCATCATCGACATAGCCGATGAAGTTGGCCGCCGATTGCGGCGTATGGCGGCTATCGATACCTAGCCTAATCTCCCCCAGACTCGTGGTCATGGTGAAGCAGGCATCTATGCTCATATCGGGCACTGGGCCGGTCACCGGTGGATTGACTATCACACCATTGCTGCCCTCTTCACCGCCGCAGGCGGTTAAGCCCAAGAGCAGCAATATTCCCAGCGCCAACTTGCCTCTTATTTGCTTTTTCATCACAGTCCCCAACGCGTGTCACCTTAAGGATGTTACGAGGCACTAAATTAGAAAACAATATAAGATACAAGTTGTTACCGATACATTATGCTACATCTGACCTTCAAATATCAGTTGCGAAACCGCCCAATCAGCGACATCAGAATAAGAGCCACCGCGCCTACCAGGACACCAAACAGGGCGTTGAGCAGACTCGGGGTCATCCAGGCCAAGACTGGCCCGACTATAGCAAGCCCTGCCACCCAATGGGCTGCCTGCTCAAACACCTCGGCAATCTGATTAATACCATGGGTGAGGATACCGCCGCCCACCATAAACATGGCGATGGTGCCCACCACGGTAAGGCCGCGCATCAGGTAAGGCGCCGCATTCACCAGGCCACCACCTAGCTTACGCCCCAGACGGCGCAGCAGGCCATCCCCCTGACGCTGACTCAGATAGAGCCCGGCATCATCCAGCTTGACGATGCCCGCCACCAGACCATAGACACCGACTGTCATCAGCACGGCGATGATCGCCAGAGTCACCACCTGGGTCATGAAACTGCTCTCGGCCACCACCCCAAGGGTGATGGCGATGATCTCCGCCGAGAGCACGAAGTCGGTACGAATAGCACCGGCCACCTTCTGCTTCTCGAAGGCCTTGAGATCCTCGACCGCCTTAGCCATCTCGCTCTGACTCATGGCAGGTTCATGCTTGTGGGTCAGGGAGTGATATACCTTCTCGAAACCCTCATAGCAGAGAAACAGGCCACCGAACATCAAAAGCGGCGTCACCGCCCAGGGGATAAAGGCACTGATCAGCAGCGCCGCCGGGACCAAGATACACTTATTGCGCAGCGATCCCTTAGCCACCGCCCACACCACGGGCAGCTCGCGATCCGCATTCACCCCAGACACCTGCTGGGCGTTTAAGGCCAGATCGTCCCCCAACACACCGGCCGTCTTGCGCGCCGCCACCTTACTCATCAGGGCAACATCATCCAATATTGCCGCGATATCATCCAACAGGGTCAACAGACTCGCGCCCGCCATGCTCTCTCCTTACTCTCTTCTATATCCTTTCCCCACCGCCTTGTGCGTGAGGGCGCTCTCGCGAATTAAGCGCTAATCTTTAACGCTAACGGCAAGCTAAAGTACGCTTGTTGAGAGCTAAAGTACTCTGCCTCAATACATTTTTCCAGAGGACGCCAGACAAAACCCCGGCCGCAGGCCCAAGTTGGGAGATTTCACACAAATTTCCCCTAGGATCTGGGTAATAAATTCTGCGCTAAAGCAACAAACTGCGTCATTTGACATACTCCCGAGGAGAACTAAAGGTATAATGACGACAAAATGCTTCGTTTATCCTTATAGGAACTCCTTATGACTCAAGATGAAATGAAAAAAGCCGCCGGATGGGCAGCGCTCGAGTATGTAGAGAAAGACAGTATTGTCGGCGTGGGTACCGGCTCGACCGTTAACCACTTTATCGATGCACTGGCCACCATCAAGGCCGATATCGAAGGTGCAGTGTCTAGCTCTGAGGCCTCGACCGAGAAGATGAAGGCGCTGGGGATCCCGGTATTCGACCTGAACTCTGTCGATCAGCTCTCTGTCTATGTCGATGGCGCCGACGAGATCAACGGCCACATGGACATGATCAAGGGTGGCGGCGCCGCGCTGACCCGCGAGAAGATTGTCGCCGCCGTGGCCGACAAGTTCGTCTGCATCGTGGATAACACTAAGGAAGTCGAGGTATTGGGCGAGTTCCCGCTGCCGGTAGAAGTGATTCCTATGGCACGTTCTTACGTGGCCCGCGAGCTGGTCAAATTAGGCGGTGACCCTGTCTACCGTGAGGGCGTAGTCACAGATAACGGCAACGTGATCCTGGATGTCTACAACATGAAGATCTTCAATCCAAAGGCGCTTGAAGAGCAGATCAATCAGATCGTTGGTGTGGTCACCAATGGTCTGTTCGCCAACCGCGGCGCCGACGTCCTGCTGGTCGGCACCCCTGAAGGCGTAAAGACGGTTAAGCCATAGGCCGAATTAAAAGCCATTAAAAAAGCCACTCATAGAGTGGCTTTTTGTTTTTCAGGCCCTAATGCCCTTCTTCGCGGCTCTAGTAAGCCAAGCTGATCCGCTGGCGGACATAGTCGCCTGAATCAACCAAATCCAGCATCGCCTTGGCGTAGTCCGCGACCGAGATGCGGCTGCGTCCCTCCTCGTCGGTAAAGAACTTATCGCCGCCGATGCGATAGGCCCCTTCGCTGGCGCCGGGATAGATCTCGGCCGCCGGGCTGACAAAAGTCCAGTTCAGCGGCGAGTCACTCGCCCTGAATACCTCCAGCGCTTCGCCCTGGGCCAAGGCCTCATCCCTGTATTCTGGCGGGAATCCTGGCGATTGTACCAGGGTCTGGCCTGGGGCCAGCTCGAGACTGCCGGCGCCGCCGACCCACAGCAGGCGCTTAACCTGAGTCTTGGGCAGCAGCTCGAGCAGCGCCTTGGCGCTCTGGGGCACCAATTGATGCTGGCCAGAGGCTCGTCCACCCACGGAGGCGATCACCAGATCGATCCCCTCGAATACCTGAGGGTCGATACCCTGCTCGAGATCGACGACCCGCGCCGTGACCTGACCGGCTAACTCACCGGTTAATTTAGCCGGGTCTCTCACCAGGGCGGTGACCGACAATTGGCGGCTCAAGGCCTCCTGCATCAAGGTACTGCCTATCCAACCTGTGGCACCAATAATCGCGATATTCATCTTCTGTTCCTCACTATCTGACTAAATTGGCATCAGTTTACTTAGCCCGCTTATCGTGATAAACAGCGTAGATAGAGCATCATTGTTTCATTTTAGGTTACTAAATAAGGTCACTAATATGGATAAGATCAGCGCGATCCGTAGTTTCGTCGAGGTGGCCAGTTGCGGCAGCTTTACCCAGGCCGCCGAACAACTAGGCCTCAGCCGACTACAGGTCTCCCGCCATATTCAGGAAGTGGAACGTTGGCTGGGACTGCGCCTGCTGCATCGCACCACCCGCAGTGTCAGCCTGAGCGTGCAGGGGGAAGAGGCCTTCATCTATTGTCAGAAGATCCTCGATGAAGTCGCGGCGCTGCAAAACCGCGCCCAGCGTCATAGGCAAGAGCTAGTCGGCAGCATACGTATCGCCTCCCCCATCGGCCTGGGTCAGGCGCTGCTGTTCGATGCGATCGATGACTTCACCCGCGAGCATCCCGAAGTCAAGGTGCAGTTGCTGCTGTCCGATGAGATGGTGCAGCTGGTCGATGAGCGGGTTGATATCGCCCTGCGTTACACCCAGCAGCCCGATGAGAGCCTGATCGCCCGCCGCCTGATGCATATAGACTCAGTGCTGTGCGCCTCGCCTGACTATCTCGCTGGCCATGCGCCCATCACCAACCTCGACGATATCACGGCGCACAACTGCCTGCTCCACGCCAGCCAAACCAACTGGTTGTTTGTCAAAGACAATCAAAATATTGAAAAAAAGGTCGGCGGTAACCTACAGGCCAACGACATGGGCGTCCTCCTCAAGGCGGCGCTACGGGGCAAGGGCCTCATTCATCTGCCCTGCGATCTCGCCAATGCCCATCTGGCCTCGGGGGAGCTGGTCGAGCTGCTGCCGGAATATCATCTGCCGGGCAAGACGCTGTGGGCCGTCTATCTCTCGCGCAGCTATCAGCAACACCTGATTCGACACTTCATCGATTTTCTCGCCGAGCGCTGGCAGCAAGATATCCTCAAGCACCCCGCTCCGGCCCGATAGGTAGGATTTCGAAAGTGTAATGAAACCTGTGCAGATCTCGCGAGGTGTCGCCCCCAGGTTTATCGCAAGATTTACCACGAGGTTTACCGCCGAGTTACCAAAAGGGCAGTGCTAGGTGTAGCGTTAGCCTTGCAGCGAGGCGCCGCGCCAAATCGGCCCCTTGGCTTTACAGATAAACCAATCAGGCTAAGATGCTCAACCCGGGCAAATGAGTTGCCCATCAAAAGCGCGCCACAAGGAGCCTGGCATGTTGGAATCAATCGTTTCGTTAATCGCCGCCACCGGATTACTCCTGGGCTCACCCGGCCCAGCGCCGCTGGCACTGGCCGCCACGGGCGCCACCTTTGGCATAAGACGCGGCGCCCCCTTCCTGGCGGGCATACTCCTTGGGCTGTCGGTAGCCATCATAGGCGCCAGCGCCGGACTCGCCGCCCTATTTAGCCGCTTTCCCGACCTCAGGCTCACCTGTCAACTGCTCGGCGCCGCTTATATCGCCTTCATCGCCTATAAGATTGCCAGCGCCCCCTGCACCCAGTTAGATGACGCGCAGCAGGCACCGAGCTTCAAAGATGGCTTTATCCTCAACCTGCTCAATCCCAAGGCCTATGCTGCCTTCCTGGCCATCTTCTCCCAATTTTTACTGCCGCTGGAAAACACGGCCCTGGGTTATCTGGCCACGGGGATCTGCGCCTTGCTGGTCGCGACTCTGGTAGATAGCCTCTGGCTGATCTTCGGCGGCCTGCTACGCCCGCTATTTTCCAGGCCAAAGGCCGCAAGGGCACTGCGCATCTTCTTTGCCGTCGCCATGCTAGCCGCAGTTGGTTACGCCTTGCTGGCCTAGGGAGCCGCTGACAAACCGCGTTAAACGCCGTACACTTAAAACCACACAGATAAGAAGAGAAACCAGATGTCAGCCCGCGATACCATCACTGAGTTCACCATGATCCCCAACGTGGGTAAGGCCACGGCGGAGGATTTTTACAAGCTCGGCCTGCATCACCCCAAGGAGCTTATCGGGCTGGATCCATATCAGATGCACGCCCAGCTAGAAGCCATCACCCAGTGTCGTCACGATCCCTGTGTCATCGATGTGTTTATCGCCGCGGTGCGTTTCATGGAAGGGGAAGCGTCCCAGCCCTGGTGGCACTATACCCCGGAGCGCAAGGCACATCTGGCCAAGCTGCAACAGAGATGATCGGCTAAAAGATAAGCTCGCCCAGCGTTTGAGCACTTATGGCATCGAGAGCCTAAAGATGCCACTGTTGCCCCAAGCCAAAATTACGCTCATGCTCAACCCAAACTACTAAAACCAATACTAAAACCACAAAAAAAGAGCGCCATGCTGACCACCTTAGCCATCAACAACTACCGTTCGCTGCGAGACATACGTCTGCCCCTGGGGCAGCTCAATCTGGTCACGGGCGCCAACGGCAGTGGCAAGTCCAACCTCTACAAGGCGCTTAGGCTACTGGCACAAACGGCCCAAGGCGGCGTGGTTAATGCCCTGGCCCAAGAGGGCGGACTGGACTCCTGTTTCTGGGCGGGGCCGGAAAACCTCACCAAGGGGATGTTGAGCGGCGATACCGAGATAACCCCCACGGTACGCCAGCAGACCAAGCGGCTTAAACTGGGCTTTGCCGGCGATGAGTTCAGCTACCTCATCGAGCTTGGGCTACCCAAGCCCGACAGCACCACCCTCTTCGGGCTAGATCCTCAGATTAAGCGTGAGGCGATCTGGGTCGGCAACAAGTATCGACCCGCCGCCGTACTGGTGGAGCGACGTGGCCCCATGGTGAAGGGGCGCGCCCAGCAAGGAGGGCAAGATGGCTGGCAGAGCCTGAATCAGCATATGCAGCATGGCGACAGCATCTTCACCGAGCTGTCGGATCCCACCCGCACGCCCGAGGTGCTCAGGCTCAGAGACAGCATTCGCGCCTGGCGCTTCTACGATCATTTTCGCAGCGATAGCGAGGCGCCCGCGCGTCAGCCACAGCTGGGTACCCGCACCCCAGTGCTGCACCATGACGGCCGGGATCTGGCCTCGGCGATTCAGACCATCTTCGAAATAGGCGACAGGGAAAGCTTCGATGAGGCGGTGAGTGATGCCTTTCCCGGCGCCCATGTCACCATTGGCTACCAGGCCGGTGGCCTGTTAAGCGTCAACTTTCATCAGCAGGGGCTGCTAAGGCCCCTCAACGCCCAGGAGCTCTCCGACGGCACCCTCAGATATCTGCTGCTGATCGCCGCCCTGCTCACCCCAAGGCCGCCTGAGCTGATGGTGCTCAACGAGCCGGAGACCAGCCTGCACCCGGATCTGTTACCTGCACTGGCCCGGCTTATCGCCAAGGCATCTAAGGTGTGTCAGCTCTGGGTGGTCTCCCACGCCAATAGGCTGATCAATGCCCTCAACGAATTTGAGCAGTGTCAGCTTATCGAACTCGACAAGCAGCTGGGGCAGACCAAGATTGTGGGGCAAGATCTGCTCTCCACCCCAAGCTGGAATTGGCAACAAAAAGCCCAGGGCTAGGCCTGGGCTTGTTCACTCTAAAAACGCACTCTAAAAAGAGTCGCGGCTTTATAACTAGCCAGCTTTATAAAGAGCTTGTTTTATAATGAAAAGTTAGCAATCGTCTTCTGAATGCCCACGACGTCGGTGCCTTTCTTCAGCTCCTTCACCAAGGGATCTTTCTGCCCCGAGATCCATAGCTTTAACTCGGCGTCCATGTCGAAGGTCCCGGCGGTTTCCACCTCAAAATGGGTGATCGCCTTATAGGGCACAGAGTGATAACTCACCTTCTTGCCGGTAACGCCCTGCTTGTCGATGAGGATAAGACGCTTGTTGGTAAACACGAACATGTCGCGAATGACACGGTAAGCCAGCGCTAACTGCTCGTTATCGCCCATGATAGGCCCCAGCTCCTGCGCCAATTCTTGCAGGTTCACTTCGGCGGCATTGCCCATCAGTGCATCTAACAGTCCCATACTTTATCTCCTTTAAAGTGAACTTAATTTGTTCTCTAGCCTATACCTGACGGTTAGCGCCGACAACCATCATTTCGCATTTAGGACAGTCGAAGACCAACTTAAGCACATCTTTACCTATCTCAATCTGCAGCGGCTCCGCCTTGATGCCGGGCACCTCTTTCGGGCAGAGGTTAAAGTTAAATCGCAGGCAGTGCTTGGTCACCATCAGCGGCGCATCTTCGGTCACGCCGTTCTTCTCATAGGTGTCTTCGATCTCGATCACCCCATGACGTGTATAGAAGTCTTTCGCCTTCTCGTTGGCCACATTACCCATGAAGCTCAGATGCTTAAAGGGATAGACGGCGTCTTGGTTGTATTTCCACGCCTGAGGACGCTCGTAGCCCTCAACGCGCGCCAGCTCCAGGGCAGCAACCGTGTCACGGCGCAGCCCATTAAGCAGAGAAGCCGGCATAAACCAGGGACTGGCGGTCTCGATATTGATCTCGCGGGCCTCGAAGTCTGTGCTACCCAGCTTACCCAGCTGCTTACGCAGATTCTTCAGCGCCTTCTCGGTATCTGTGGCTGGAGTCTTGTCGAGTTCCAGCTCGCGCGTAGCGCTCAGACCATATTGGTCCGTCATGGTCAGGGCGACCCCTTTTTCGGTATCGCTCAGGGTCATGTCCACCTTGATGATACGCTTGGAGGATTCCTTGGCCAGCACTGTCTCGAACGCCTGGTCATGGTTACGATACAGAGTGGCGCCCACCTTAAGATCGCCCGGCACGGCGATCACATACAGCTTGTTGCCGTCGGCGCGGTTAACCCTGAGTCCCTGCAACTTATCGTCAGACTGCTTGGCCTTCTCATAGTTAGGCGGGAAGTAACACAGGCCGTCACCGTTGTTGAAGCTGTGGCTCGACTCGACCTGAATAAAGTCTTTACCCAGGGCCGCCACCTTGCCCACCTCTTCGCCGATATATTTCGGCGAGCGGAAATCGCTAACTCCTTGGCTACGCTCGTTGACGAAATAGTCGGTGCGGCCACGGTTAAAGGTCTTCTCTGTGTTAGGCGTGAAGCTGTGCTCACAGCGTCCATGACTTGAGGCAACAAACTCTGGGCGACGGGCGATGATCTTATCCAGCTCCTGACGATAGTGAGCGGTCACGTTTTTCACATAGCTGAGATCTTTAAGGCGACCCTCGATCTTAAAGGAGCGAATACCGGCGTCGATCAGCGCCTCTAAGTTATCTGTCTGGTTGTTGTCTTTGAGCGACAGCAAGTGTTCGTTCTGTGCCAACACCTCACCCTGACGCGTCTTGAGATCCCCCGGCAGACGGCACATCTGCGAGCACTCGCCACGGTTGGCGCTGCGGTTACTGAAGGCGTGACTCAGGTTACACAGGCCGCTGTAGGCGACACACAGGGCGCCGTGGATGAAGAACTCCAGCTGCATATTGGTCTTAGCCGCCACATCACGGATCTGACTCAGGCCCAGTTCACGGGCGAGCACCACCTGAGAGAAGCCCACCTGCTCCAAGAAGGCGACCTTCTCTGGGTTACGGTTATCCATCTGGGTACTGGCGTGCAGGGCGATAGGCGGAATATCCAGCTGAAGCACCCCCATATCCTGCACGATCAGGGCATCGGCACCGGCCTCATACACCTGCCAGATCAACTTCTGCGCCGCGTCCAGCTCATCGTCCATCAAGATGGTGTTGATGGCGACAAACACCTGGGCGTGATAGCGGTGGGCAAACTCACACAGACGCGCGATATCCTCGACGCTGTTGCCGGCAGTCGCCCGGGCACCGAAGGCTGGGCCACCGATATAGACGGCGTCGGCACCATGCTTGATGGCCTCGATACCATAGTCGGCATTCTTGGCGGGGGCCAACAGCTCGAGGCGGTTTGAGCGGGTAGTTACCGGCGCGATCGGGGCGCTATCGGGGATAAAAATCTCAGGCTTGTCCATGAGGAGTCTCGAATCAGATCACAGATAGATAAAAATTAGGGGCGCGATTATACCAGACCTGGCTCACAAAACACCTCTAAGGTGCGCATTTTTTCACCAAGTTAGCCATTCATCAGGCTCACAATCCACTCGAGCATCGGCTTTTGCTAGTGCCGGTCGCCTTATATTCAGTAATGCACCGCCAGCCAGAGGGTCTCCTCATGCTCACTGGTCCAGCTGACCCTGTGGCGGCAATGGGCAGGAATATTAAGATGATCGCCCACCTTAAGGTGCACCACCTCGGCACCCTCGAACACTAAGGTCGCCTCTCCCTTAAGCACCATGACCCACTCGTTTCTATCCTGATCGTACCATTGTCCTTCTGGCGTACGATGGGCCTTAGAGACGATACGCTCGATCAACACGCCGCCGGTATCCACCAGGGGCTCGAACACCTCCAGGGTGAGATCCTCCGGCAGGGACGCAAAGATATTGTGCTTTTCCATGACCATCTCCCTCAGGTTCACATGCTCTCGAGTAGGGTCTTGAGGTTACTCAGCCCCTGGCTGAGATCCCGCTCCACCATGGCATCTACCTGCATCAGCGGCAGCAATATATTCATGGGATAGGCCATGTGGCCACTAAAGCCCCAATGCACCTCGGTCTGATTCGGCCCCAGGGCATCTGTGGTGATATAGGCGGGCGAGACCGCCTCGAAGGGCATCTTAAACCTCAGCTCATACTCGATACGCTTGCCGGGGAAGATAGCCATAATCTCCTGCTCTCCCGCGCCGACATCTGGGTTATCGCTCCGCCAGCTTGAGACAAAGCCGACTGTGCCATCCTCGCCGCGATAACTCTTCTCCATGGCCGCGTCCATCTTGGCCCAGACGCTGAATTGATCCTGGTTTTTGAGCTTTCTCAAGAAGTCGAACACCTGGTCCGCCGGTCTGTCGATAACGATTTGGGTATCCACACGGTAATCTTCTTCGATAAACAGGGCGGCAATAAAGGGGGATGAGAGTAGCAGGAGTACGAGTATCAGGAGTTTCTTTAGCATGGCGAGTTCCTTAGCAGGCGGGCGATGCCCCTTGTGGCTGGCACAAAATGGTCTGGCCTAGTTGTATCTGTCATAACATAGTCAAAAATCAGGGTGTTGGAAAGCTGCACTAGCAGCTAACATCGGCTCCTAATGCCAGATCCTAGTACCAGCTCTTAGTACCAGCTCCTAGTACCAGCAAAGAGCCGATTAATAACAAGGCCTTGCCATGGCAACGCCACAAAACAGAAAGGGCGCCTCCAGTGAGAGACGCCCTTTGTTTACCAATAGCTGTTACTACTCGCCAGCCTTGAGCGCCGCCAGTCTGGCCTGCAGCAGCTGGTTCTCCGCCTCGATATGACGATAGAACTCCTTGTCGGCCAGCTTAGATGCGGCCGCCTCATCGATCACCAGCACGGCGTCGCGATGCAGCTGCAATGCCGATGCCGGGCAGGCAGCGCTCAAGGCGCCCTCTACCGCGGCGCGAATGGCGTCGGACTTGCTCTCACCTGTGGCCAGCAACAGCACCTTCTTGGCATCTAAAATGGTGCCTATCCCCATGGTGATCGACAGGTGGGGTTGATATTCCCCCTCGGCGAAGAAGCGTGCATTGTCCTCGATAGTCGCCTGGGTCAACGTCTTGACCCGGGTACGCGACATCAAGCCAGATGAGGGCTCATTGAAGCCGATATGCCCGTTGCGGCCTATACCGAGCAGCTGAATATCTATGCCGCCGGCGGCCTGGATCTGCGCCTCATAGGCCTCGCAGGCGGCGATGGGATCTTCGGCATCCCCCGGCGGCACATGGGTGTTGGCCTTATTGATGTCGATAGCATCAAACAGTTGGCTATCCATAAAGTAGCGATAGCTCTGGGGATGACTCCCCTCCAGCCCCAGATATTCGTCCAGGTTAAAGCTGGTCACGCCCTTGAAGGAGACGGCGCCCGCCTGATTGGCGGCCACCAGGCGCTGATAGAGAGACACAGGGGTCGAGCCAGTCGCCAGCCCCAGCACAGAGTCCGACTTACGCTTAAGCTGATTGATGATGAGATTGGCACCATATTCCGCCACCTCGGCGCTATCTTTTAGAATAACAATTTGCATGATTTGATTCGTCTCGGCCCTGGTAGTTAACGCCCTCTCACGGCAGCTGACAGCAGCAGCTCAACGCGCCGATGAGAGAAATTAACATTACTATAACCACAAATGACAGCGTTGTCATTATTAATCTGACCATAAAAACGCCGCGCCATTCGTGGTAAACTGCCCCGGCCCATTACCACAGAGAAGCCCATGTCAGCGCGTATGCCAACAAAAGTCACGCCTATAAAAGTTACCCCAGATTCAATTGAACAGACTCAAGGCGAAGCCCAAGAACAGATGCAATCTACTGGGCAAACAAGCACGCCTGCCCAACACTTCATGATCTTTAAGCCTTACGGCTATCTGAGCCAGTTTGTCGGCGAGCGCCGTAAACGTAAGCCTTTACTTGGTGAGCTGGCCAACTTCCCAACGGATATCATGGCGATCGGCAGGCTGGATCATGACTCTGAGGGATTGCTGCTACTGACCACTGATGGCAAGACCAGCCATGCGGTGCGCAGCAAGTCGATCGAGAAAGAATATTATCTGCAGCTCGATGGCGAGATCACGGAGCAGGCGATATTGAGGCTCTGCGAGGGGGTTGAGATAGGCATCAAGGGCGAGAAGTATCGCACCCTACCCTGCCGCGCGCGCCGCCTCGACCAGGCGCCAGACCTACCGCCGCGGGGACGCAAGATCAGAGACGCCCGCCACGGGCCTACCAGCTGGCTGGCGATCACCATTACCGAGGGCAAGAATCGTCAGTTGCGTAAGATGACCGCCGCCGTCGGCTTTGCCACCCTGAGGCTGGTGCGGGTACGCATAGGCGATATCCACCTGGGTGCGTTGCAGCCAGGCGAAGTTAAACCGCTCGCGACACTAGGCTAGGCGCTAGCCCAAGAGCAAATCTAAATACTAACCCTAGGGCTAACCTAAGAACTCGGCCAGCTCCTCGACCACTCTTGGCTTGCTGTAGAGATAGCCCTGGGCCTGATCGCACCCCGCCGCCTCGAGGAAGGCCGCCTGCTCCGGCGTCTCCACCCCTTCAGCTATGATGCAGAGGTTCAGCGCATGGCCAAGGGCGATCACCGCCTTGGCGATTGCCGTGTTGTTGCCGTCTCTGGGAATATCACGGATGAAGGACTGATCTATCTTCAGCTTATGTATCGGCAGGCGCTTCAGGTAGTTCAGCGACGAATAGCCGGTCCCGAAATCATCCACCGACAGCTCGACCCCGAGCTCGCCCAATTGTTTAAGCACCTCGATCACCGCCAGGGGATCGGACATCATGCAGCTCTCGGTGACCTCGAGCTCAAGGTATTCGGGCGGCAGCCCAGCCTCATCGAGCACACTTTTAACCTGGGCGCAAAACTGTTTCTGCTGCAGCTGAGGCCCGGCAACATTCACCGAGATGCGACCAAAACGCTTGCCCTCGGCTAGCCATTGGGCGCCCTGGGTGGCCGCCTGCTTCAGTACCCAGAGGCCTATCTCGTTGATCAGACCGATATTCTCCGCCACCGGAATGAAGATGGCCGGCGAGATAGTGCCAAGCTGTGGGTCTTCCCAGCGCAGCAGCGCCTCGAAGCCGACACACTGACCCGTGCTCAGCGCCAACTTGGGCTGGTACACCAGGTAGAAGGCATCCTTGTTGATGGCATCGTGCAGCGCACTCTGTAGCTTGAGATGCTCCACCGAGGCCAGGGTTAAAGATTGGGTATAGAAGGCGTAGTTGTTGCGGCCATTGGCCTTAGCCCTGTGCATGGCGGTATCGGCGTTACGCAGCAGGGTGTCGCCGCTCTCGCCATCACCCGGGTAGATGGCCACCCCCATGCTGGCGGTGAGGCGCACGCTGCCCTCGTCATCCAGCAAGAAGGGCGCGTCGAAGGCTTCGCGCAGCCGGCTCACCATGAGGGAGACGCTGTCGTCACTCTCCACATGGGGCAGGACGGCGATAAACTCATCACTACCCAGCCTAGCCAGAGTCGCCTCTTCCCCCAGCTTCTGTCCCAGGCGTCTGGCGACCTCCACCAAGATGGCATCGCCGGTCACATGGCCGTAGCTGTCATTGATATGTTTAAACAGATCCACGTCGATGAAGATCAGCGCCAGCTCAGTCTCTTCACGGGCGGCGTGTCTCAGCTCCTGCTCCAGGTTGGCCGACAGCATCATACGGTTAGGCAACTTGGTCAGCGGGTCGTGGTACACCAACCGCGCCAGCTCCTTCTCGCTCTGCTTCTGGGCCGAGATATCGGCAAACACGGCGACGAAATAGCGCACCTGATGATCGTCGCCATACATGGAGCTGATGGTAAGCTGCTCTGGATAGATGGCGCCGCTCTTACGGCGGTTCCAGATCTCGCCGTGCCACTTGCCGTTGGTCAGCAACGAGCGCCAAAGACGCTCGAAGAAGGCCTTGTCGTGACGACCAGAATTTAAGATGCGCGGGTTTTCCCCCAGCACCTCGTCGCGGCTATAGCCGGTGATCTCGGTAAAGGCGCCATGAACCTCGACGATATTGCCGTTGGCGTCTGTGATCACCACCCCTTCCACCGAGTTCTCGAAGATGTTAGCCGCCAGTTCCAGCTGTTCCTGGGCCGCCTTATGGGAAGTTATGTTACGGGAGATGCCGATCACCCCTTCGAGAGTGCCGTCAGGTGAGACGACGGGGACCTTAGTGGTCTCCAACCAAGAGTTGGACTGGTCGATATCTTTAGCCTCGCACTCTGCGGCCGTCACCTGCACGCCGCGCACGATTGACTCATAGTCCCCCTGAACAAACTCTTCGGCCAGCTCTGGGGAGAAGATCTCATCGTCGGTGCGATTGAGCAGCTGCTCTTTGCTGCGTCCCCAGGCGATCTCGACGCTCTGGTTGATCAGCACATAGCGACCCGCTACATCCTTCATCCACACATGCTCAGGCAGGCTGTCGATAAAGAGTTGCAGATCCACATTCGGCGCCGCTTGCGGCGCTATCTCCAGTAACTGCTGACGATGGGTCTGATAGAGATTTACCAAGGTATATTGCATCGCCTGACAGGTCAGCTTGACTTGGGTATTTAGCCGCTTGTCGTGGTTAGGCTGTTCGTTTGGCACCAGACACAGGGCGCCATAGAGGGCCTGGGAAGGCCAGAAGAGCGGATGCAGTATGATACCGCCAACATCCACAGGTGCACGGGGATGATGAGGATGTTCGATATAGTCGCGAAACAGGCTGAGTCCCTGGGCGCATAGCTGGGCGATACTCTGGCGATGGACCTGATTGTCATCGCACAGGCTTAGCTGAGGCGTCAGACCATCAGTGGCCGTGAGGGCCAAGAGGAAAAGACTGCCGTCAAATGCCAGGGCTAAGCTCTCTAACGCTTCCTGCCAATCTTGTAACGCTTCATCTGGAATCTTGATATCTATCACTATCCTACTCCGAGAGCGACGACCGAGTGTCACTATCCCTGAATCCTTTACGCTAGCTTATCGCCAATTAGTCGCAATGGACACCTGCAAATGCGATAAATTAACCTTAATTTAACAAAAGTGTGTTAGTCCCGACAAAAAATGGCGCAGGCAGCGGCCCAACCCATCTTATACTAGAAATCAATTAATTTATCAGTGGTTTAATCTAAAACTCCATCTCAGACGGTCATTTTAACTGCAAATGCCGCAGATAAAAAAACCAGCCTTGAGGCTGGTTTTTTCTTAAGCGTTGCCTGCTTATCCCTGAGGACGCATCGCCGGGAAGAGGATCACGTCACGAATGGTGTGAGTGTTGGTAAACAACATCACCAGACGGTCGATACCAATACCCTGACCGGCAGTCGGTGGCAGACCATGCTCCAGCGCCGTGATGTAGTCGGCGTCATAGAACATGGCTTCATCGTCGCCCGCATCTTTAGCATCTACCTGCGCCTTGAAGCGCTTGTCTTGATCTTCCGCATCGTTCAGCTCGCTGAAGCCGTTGGCCACTTCGCGACCACCGATGAAGAACTCGAAACGGTCGGTGATGAAGTGGTTTTCATCGTTACGACGGGCCAGCGGCGAGATATCGGCCGGGTAGCCAGTGATGAAGGTAGGCTGCATCAGCTTAGGCTCGGCGGTTTCACCGAAGATCTCTTCCAGCAGCTGACCACAGGTCCAGAACTTCTCGATAGTCATGCCCAGGCTCTTGGCTAGGTTACGCATAAACTCGACGTCTTTAACCTCTTCATAGGTCATAGACTGAATCGTCTCGTTGTCTGGGTTGTACTTCTTGATCGCATCCAGCATGCTCAGACGCTCATATGGACCGCCGAAGTCGATAGTGTGATCGCCGTATGGCAGCTTGGTATCACCCAGCAGATCTTTGGCGATTGACGAGAGCATCTCTTCGGTCAGATCCATCAGATCTTTGTAGTCGGCATAGGCCATATAGAATTCCATCATGGTGAATTCTGGGTTATGGCGTGGCGACAGGCCTTCGTTACGGAAGTTACGGTTGATCTCGAACACGCGCTCGAAACCACCTACCACCAGACGCTTGAGGTATAGCTCAGGCGCGATACGCAGGTACATCTCGATATCCAGCGCATTGTGGTGAGTAATGAAAGGACGCGCAGAGGCACCACCCGGGATGCTGTGCATCATAGGGGTTTCCACTTCCATGAACTCTTTGCTTACCATGAAGTTACGGATAGCGGTTACCACTTTAGAGCGCATGATGAAGGCCGCACGTGACTCTTCGTTCACGATGAGATCTACATAACGCTGACGGTAGCGGGTCTCCTGGTCGGTCAGGCCGTGGAACTTCTCGGGCAGGGGACGCAGCGCCTTGGTCAGCAGCTGGTACTCTTCCATGTTGACATAGAGGTCGCCCTTGCCAGACAGGTGCAGCTGGCCGGTAACACCGATAATGTCACCGATATCCAGACCTTGATACTTGGCCTTAAGATCTTTCTGAACGTCTTTACCGGCATAGGCCTGGATACGACCGCTCACATCCTGGATCACCAGAAAGGGACCACGCTTAGCCATGATACGACCGGCGATAGAACGCTGGACATTCATCTCTTCCAGCTCTTCCTTGCTGTATTGACCATACTCGGCCTGGATGTCGGCAGCCTTATGTTTTCGATCGAAGTTGTTCGGGTGACCGTTAGCAGGGCAAGAAGCGCGAACGTGATCTAACTTGGCACGGCGCTCTGCAATTAACTTGTTTTCGTCTTGAGTTTGTTCAGTCATCTTCTTCTCTCGTTAAAGGCCAGATTTCAGGCTAGCTTCAATAAACTTGTCCAGATCGCCGTCGAGGACGCTCTGGGTATTACGGTTTTCCACGCCGGTACGCAGATCTTTGATACGGGCATCGTCCAGCACGTAAGAGCGGATCTGGCTGCCCCAGCCGATATCAGACTTGGCGTCTTCAGCGGCTTGCTTCTCGGCGTTTTGCTTATGCATTTCCAGTTCGAACAACTTAGCTTTCAGCTGTTTCATCGCCGTGTCTTTGTTCTTGTGCTGTGAACGATCGTTCTGGCATTGCACCACGGTATTGGTCGGCAAGTGGGTAATACGCACCGCAGATTCGGTACGGTTAACGTGCTGACCACCAGCGCCCGAGGCGCGGTAAACGTCGATGCGCAGATCCGCCGGATTGATATCGATCTCGATAGAGTCGTCGATCTCCGGATAGACAAACACAGAGCAGAACGAGGTGTGACGCTTACCCGAGGAGTCGAACGGCGACTTACGCACCAGACGGTGTACCCCAGTTTCGGTGCGTAGCGACCCGAAGGCGTACTCGCCGGTAAACTTGATGGTGGCGCCCTTGATACCGGCGACATCGCCGTCGGTGACTTCGATAAGCTCAGGCTTATAGCCCTTGGCTTCGCCCCAGCGCAGATACATACGTAGCACCATGTTGGCCCAATCCTGAGCCTCGGTACCACCAGAACCCGATTGAATATCAAGGTAGCAATCAGAGGCGTCGTTCGGACCCGAGAACATGCGGCGGAACTCCAGCTCTTCCAGGCGCTTCTCTAGACCAGCCAGCTCGCTGTTGGCGTCGTTGAAGGTGTCTTCATCTTCCTCTTCGACCGCCAGCTCCAGCAGGCCTTCCACATCCTCTAGGCCACTGTCCATATCGTCTATGGTCTTGACCACGGCCTCGAGAGAGGCGCGCTCTTTACCCAGGGCCTGAGCATTATCGGGATTGTTCCAAACGTCGGCGCTCTCTAGCTCTCGACTGACTTCTTCTAGACGCTCACTCTTGGCATCGTAGTCAAAGATACCCCCGAAGAAGTTGGGTGCGCTCGGCCAGCTCCTTGATTTTAAATTTAACCGGATTTACTTCAAACATGACTCTTTCTACTTAAAATTCGATTGGCAGGAATGCAAACGCGGTATTTTAACGCAATCGCCCCAATTCGCATAGGGGCACACTCAGTCTTATTGAGCGAATTTCATCGCAAAAAACAGCATTATTGCTCCCAATGACTCGACGGGAGAATCCCCACCCCTTTTCGACAGGCTGGCTATAATGTTCAATATGAAACAGACGAACCAATGCTGCTATCACGAAGACGAAGGTTTCTCCTGCACCGAGCCAGCCGAAGCCTCAGGGCTCTGTTATTGGCATGATCCTAAAATCATTAAAGATAAGCCGGAAGATGTCGCCCGTCTGGAGGCCTTCGCCCGCAACGGCGGCATGCTGCGGGGCATCTCCCTCAAGCGTGCCAACCTGCCCGGCATCGATCTGGTGAGGCACCATCAGAAGACAGGCTTCGACATGAGCCACGCCGAGCTGTACCGCGCCAATTTGCAGGGGGCGCACATGTTTAACCTCAACCTGCAACACGCCAGCCTGATGAAGGCAGATCTACGTGAGGCCAATGTTCACTGCGCCAATCTGGTGGGCACCAACCTGCTGGGGATCAAGTGGAACGGCGCCAAGATAGAGAACATCAATACCGGTAAGCTCCTCAGGCAGGAACGCCTGGCCAACGAGGCAGAGAGAGTGGGCGAAACCGAGATCGCCCTCGACTATTTCGAACAGGCAGAGGAGATCTACCGGGATCTGCGCAAGGCCGCCGAGCGTGAAGGTCTGTTTGCCATGGGCGGCGACTACCTGCGTAAAGAGCTCACCATGCGCCGCCATCAGATGCCCAAATACAGCTATTCCCGCGCCCTCTCCAAGATGATCGACATCTTCTGCGGCTATGGCGAGGCGCCCACTAGGGTGATCGGCTTCTCCATGGGGCTCATCTTCGTCTGCGCCCTGCTCTATCTGTTTACCGGTCTCAACTATGACGACAATATTCATGTCTTCAACTGGCAAAACGATCTCACCACCAACCTGGCACTCTTCTTCAACTGCATCTATTACTCGGTCGTCACCTTCACCACACTAGGCTATGGCGACTTCACCCCCATTGGCTATTCCCGCGCCATCGCTGCCGTCGAGGCCTTCACCGGCAGCTTTACCATCGCCCTGTTCGTGGTGGTGTTCGTTAAGAAGATGACCCGCTAAAACCAGAGTGTGATCCACCTCAAATCACACTAATTCCGCCACGGTGCAAGCCAACAAACTCAGCACAATTTGTGAGCAGCACTGCAAATGCAGCACAAAAAATCACTACTAAGACCTGTGGTGAAAAAGCCTCTGGGTATACTCAAGCAAACCTTGTTTCGCTAATTTACGATAAGCCTCTTTACCCATAGGCAGTCCATAAAAAATCATCGACGAGACCAAGGTAGCCAAGCTCAAGCTTAGATTCTAATAAAAGGTCCCTACCATGATAGAACTCACCTTCGACGGCCAGGTCGTCAAAGCCAACCGGGGCGAAGATCTGCTCACCTGTGCCAAGGCCGCAGGCATAGCGATCCCTAATTTATGTCATCTGGGCAAGCAACTGGACGACAAACTCGCGGGCAAACAAGACTGTAACCTCTGCTATGTCGAGGTACGCGACGAAAAGGGCGACTTTCACACAGTCAAGGCCTGTAAGACACAGGTCGAGGCACCGCTCGAGGTGATCACCCATTCGGCCGCCCTCAGCAAACGCCGCCAAGCGGCGCTGAAACACCTTTTGAGCGACCACTTCGCCGACTGCGAAGCCCCCTGCCAACAGGCCTGTCCGGCCGGCGTAGACGTGCAGTCCTATCTGCTGCATATCGCCCAGGGCAACCACAAGAAAGCGGTCAAGGTGATCAAACAAACCCTACCGCTGCCGCTCTCTATCGGCCGTGTCTGCCCGGCGTTTTGCGAATCGGCCTGTCGCCGCGGCGAGCTGGATGAGCCCCTGGCCATTCGCCAGCTCAAGCGTCACGCCGCCGATCTGGATCTGGACAGTGAAGACACCTATGTGCCGCCCAAGGCGCCCGCTACCGGCAAACGCGTCGCCATCATAGGCAGCGGCCCGGCGGGGATCAGCGCGGGTTACTACCTCTCTAACGCAGGTCACGAGGTAACCATTTTCGAGTCCATGCCCAAGGCGGGCGGCTGGCTAAGATACGGTATTCCCGAGTACCGTCTGCCCAAGCAGATCCTGGACAGAGAGATAGACCTCCTGTGTCAAAATGGCCTTGTGATACAGACAGATACTCGCCTCGGCCGAGACATCCACCTCAAGGAGCTGGTCAACCAATTCGACGCCGTCTGTCTCGCCATCGGCGCCCAGAAGGCGGTGCCCATGAACTACCCGGGTGTAGACCTCGAAGGTTGCTATTTAGGCGTGGATTACCTTAAGGATCACTGCACAGACAACAACTACCACACGGGCCAGAAGGTGGCGGTGATCGGCGGCGGCAACACCGCCATCGACTGCGCCCGCACCGCGCTGCGCAAGGGCGCCGAGGTGACCCTGTTCTATCGCCGCACCCGCGACGAGATGCCGGCTGAGGCCTATGAAATAGAGGAGGCCGAACATGAGGGTGTGCGCTTCTATTTCCTCACCAACCCCATCGAAAACCATGGCGACGCCAATGGCCGTATCAATGCCGTCACCTTCGAGAAGATGCGCCTGGGCGAGCCAGATGCCTCCGGCAGACGCTCACCCCAGGCCACGGGCGAGACCTTCACCGAGGCGTTCGATACGGTTATCCCGGCGGTCTCCCAGACACCGGACATGACCTTCCTCGAGCATCCAGAGAGCCAGCTCTCCACCGGCGAGGTGGCCCTGACCCGCTGGAACACCTTCTCCGGCTGTGAACATACTATGTCATCAGGGGTGGAGAAGCTGTTCGTGCTTGGGGATTCGCGCACCGGCCCCGCCACGGCAGTCGCCGCAGTGGCCGATGGTCGCAAGGCGGCTAACGCCATCGAGAAACTGCTGAGCGGCGAGCTGAGCTGTGAGCTGACACCCGCGCCCTTCAACTCCCAGAAGCAGGATGAGCAGAAGCCAGACAGCCGTCACTTCCCTGCCCGTCTGCTACAGGCCAAGGCCAAAATGCCGGAACTCGCCATCAACAAGCGCCTGGATAATTTCGACGAGATTGAACTTGGCTTTAACGATGAGGAGGCGATGCTCGAGGCCGCCCGCTGCCTGGAGTGTGGCTGTCAGGCCAACACTGAGTGTGCCCTGCGGGACTACGCCACCGAGTACCGTGTCGATGGCGCCGCGCTCGATAAACAGGGCCACCGCGCCTTTACCCAAGATGCCAGCACACCTTTTATCAACTTCGACCCCAACCGCTGCATCAGCTGCGGTGCCTGCGTCGCCATGTGCCGCCAGCAGTCTGGCCATCAAGCGATCAGCTTCGAGCCCGACAGCTATCTAGCCCTGCCCCAGGAGATGGCCGCCTCGCACACTCGCCAGGCGCCTCGCGCTGGGTTCAGCGCCACCATGGCCGACAGCCAATGTGTGCAGTGCGGTAACTGTATCCAGGTCTGCCCCACAGGGGCACTGACCGATGCCAGAGACAAGCGTCAGGGGGTTAAACATGAGCTGAAACAGACCTCCACCGTCTGCACTTACTGCGGCGTGGGTTGCCGTGTCATCATCCACAGCGATCCCTTAACGGGCGAGATCAAACGGGTATCGGGCGACAACCGATCCCAGGTCAACGAGGGGATGCTCTGCGTCAAGGGCCGCTTCGGATTCGACTTCATCAACAGCCAGCAACGCCTGACCCAGCCGCTGCTGCGCAAAGATGGCGAGCTGGTGCAGGTCAGCTGGAATGAGGCGATCGACTACATAGGCACCCAGCTAGATCGCATCAAGGCAGAACATGGCGGCGACGCCATCGCCGGCCTGGCCTCGGCCAAGGCGACCAACGAAGACAACTATCTGTTCCAAAAGCTGTTTAGAAGCGTCATCGGCACCAACAACATAGATCACTGCGCCCGCCTGTGTCATGCCTCGACGGTCACCGCCCTGCAAGAAAGCCTTGGCAGCGGCGCCATGACCAATGATATTCCGTCGATAAAATCCTCGGATCTCATCTTCATCCTGGGCTCGGATACCGAGGCCGCCCACCCCATCATCGCCTCCAAGATCAAACAGGCGGTGAACCAACACGGTGCCCGCCTAGTGGTGGCCGACCCCAAACGGGTGAGCATCGCCGACAGCGCCGAGCTCTACCTGCGTCACCGCCCCGGCAGCGACGTCATGCTGCTCAACGCCATCATGCAGGAGATCATCAAGCAGGGCTGGCACGACGAGGACTATATAGACCGACGCGTAGAAGGATTCGACGCACTTCGCGCCGAGGTGATGAAGGACGACTATAGCCTGAGTAACGCCGCCAAGATCACAGGCGTCGACGCCGATGAGATAGCGCATCTGGCGCGCATGATAGGCACGGCAGAGAAGACCGCCATCTACTACGCCATGGGGATCACCCAGCACACCTCGGGACACGACAATGTCACCGCCATCGCTAACCTGCAACTGCTGTGCGGCAACATAGGCGTCGAGGGCGCGGGGATCAACCCGCTGCGGGGCCAGAGCAATGTCCAGGGCGCCTGTGACATGGGCGCCCTGCCCAACTACTTCACCGGCTACCAGAAGGTCACCGACCCCGAGGTGCAAGCCGCCTTCAGACAAGCCTGGCAACAGGAGTGGCTACCGGAACAGATAGGCCTGGCGGCTACCGAGATGATGCACGCCCTGGCCCACGGCAGACTCAAGGCCCTCTATGTGATGGGGGAAAACCCTGTGCTGAGCGATCCCGATCAGGCCCATGTGATGCAGGGGCTGGAGTCGGCCGAGCTGCTGATCGTCCAGGATATCTTTATGACGGAGACGGCCCAGCTGGCCGACGTGGTGTTGCCGGCCGCCAGCTTCGCCGAGAAGCCAGGCCACTTCACCAATACCGAGCGCCGGGTGCAGCGCCTGCAGGCGGCGATTAACAGCCCAGGCCTGGCGCGCCGCGACTGGCAGATCATCACAGATATCGCCAAGGCACTCGGCGCCGACTGGCGCTATGAGAATGAGGAATCGATCTGGCAGGAGCTGATCCGCGTCACGCCCCAGTACCGTGGCATCGGTTGGCAGGACACAGACCCGAGTACGCCACAAGGCCTGCTGGGTAAACATTGGCCCTGCCCAGAGCCTGGCCATGAGGGCACCCGCCTGATGCATAAAGAGCGCTTTACCCGCGGGCTCGGCAAGATGACGCCCGTCGGCTATCGCCTGCCGGCCGAACTGCCCTGCGAAGATTACCCCTTCACCCTCTCCACCGGGCGCCTGTTGGAGCAGTTCCACACAGGCACCCTGACCCGCAAGACGGACGGCCTCAATACCCTGGGGTCGCCCAGGGTGATGATGTCGGCCATCGACGCCGACCGTCTGGGGGTGAACAACGGCGACGTGCTGACTCTGTCGACGAGACGCGGCAGCATCAACATCGCCGCCTTCGTCACGCGCCGCGCCCAGCCGGGAGTGCTTTTCCTGCCCTTCCACTTTGCCGAGGCGGCGGCCAACAAGCTAACCAACAATGTGCTGGACCCTGTGGCCAAGATCCCTGAATTTAAGATCTGCGCCGTCAGGGTCGAGAAGGCCAACGAGGCGATCTGCTGGTCTTAGGGCAAGCTGACGTAGTAAAAAGGCCACAACTCCTGTTGTGGCCTTTTTCTTTGCGGCGAAGCAACTTAAGCGTAATGCTTCGAGCAGGCTGCTACACCTTAGACTGCCCGCTACACCTTAAACTGACCCTCTACACCTTAAACTGGCCAACTAGGGTATCCAGGTTGCGCCCCTCGTTGGCCAGTCCCTGACTGGTATCCGAGGCGCTGTTACTGGCCTGTAGCAGCTCGTTGACGATCTCCTGAATCGCAAACACGTTGCGGTTGATCTCCTCGGTCACCGAACTCTGCTCTGTGGCTGCCGTGGCGATCTGGGTACTCATGTCGTTAATCGAGGTCACCGCCGAGGTCACCGCCCCCAGGCTATCTGAGATCGCCCGCGACGAGGTCACCGAGCGATGACAGCTCTGCTGGCTCGACTCCATGCTGCTCACCGCCAGCGACACCAGATTATGCAGCTCAGACAGCATCTCGTTGATCTCTAAGGTACTGGCCTGTGTCCGGCTGGCGAGGCTGCGCACCTCATCGGCTACCACGGCAAAGCCGCGACCCTGCTCACCGGCGCGGGCGGCCTCGATAGCGGCGTTGAGGGCAAGCAGGTTGGTCTGCTCGGCGATGCCACCTATCACACTCAACACGCTGTTGATCTTCTGTGACTGCTCGTTGAGGGAGTTGATATGTCCGGCCGCCATATCGATCTCCGCCATCAGGGTCGAGACCTCATGCAGCGAGCTGTCGACGCACTCCTGAGCGTTACCCACATCCTGGGTGGCCGCCTGAGTTGCCTCGGCCACCTGAGTAGTGCTCATGGCCACCTCGGAGGCGGTCGCCGACATCTCGGTGATCGCCGTGACCACCTGATCCGTCTCGTTGTTGTGGCTGATCAGCTGCTGCGCCATGGCGGCGGTCTGGGAGGAGATATTATCCGCGCCGCTCTTCACCTCGACGGTGGCCCTGGCCACATCCTTGATGATCCCCTGCAGCTTATCAACAAACTGGTTGAAGGCGCGGCCCAGCATGGCGATCTCATCACTGCCCTGCACGTCCAGGCGCTTGGTCAGATCCCCCTCACCCTTGGCGATATCTTCGAGGTTCTGCACCATGTTGTGAATGGGGTTAACCATGCGTTGGGCGGCCACCAGCATCACCACGGCGGTGATCGCCACCAGCACCAATGCAAAGAGCATGATCATCATCGCCTTGTCATTCATGTGCTTGGTCATCACCTCACGATAGCTCTCCACCTGGGCGTCGATATCGTCGGTGTAGGCACCTGTGCCCAAGATCCAATCTTTACCCGGCACGGTTGCGGCATAGCCTATCTTAGGCACCAGGCCCGTGACCCCAGGTTTGGAGTAGTCATAATTGAAGAAGCCATCGCCGCTTCTGGCGGCATCAATCAGGCCGACAACTATCTTCTTGCCGTTAGGGTCTGTCATGCCGATCTGCGCCGTGCCCTCCAGCGCGGGCTTGACCGCGTGGAAACGGTTGAAGCCGTCAAAATCATAAATGAAGAAGTAACCGGCGGTGCCGAAGCGCACGTTACGCAGCGCCTTGTTCACATCGCCCGCCGTCCCCAGGGAGAGCTGATGCTCGACGATATCCAGGGCGATATCGACCTGATCCTTGAGCTGCGCCTTACGCTCGCTATAGAGGCTCGCCTTGAAGGTCGACATATTCTCTTCGAGGGAGTTAGATTCCAGGTTATAGGTGATTGAAACTAAAAAGATAAAACTCAAAATCAGGGGCAGGAGAGCAAATACCAACAGCTTATTTTTCATTCTTAATTGCCACATGTTCCACTCCAACAGGGTTTATTACATTTGTAAGTAAAATATAGCTAAAAAGTACCAGTGTCAGTGCTTAATGCTAGATAAATTGTAGTAGATCAATAATCTTAGCCAACTTGCCCGAAATTTCCGCCTAACATAAAAAAAGCCAGCATTCCATCCCTGGAATACTGGCAATCACTTCAGTAATTGGTTTGTGCTAACAGATAGTGCTAACAAATAGTACTTAGGTGTCACTCCGACGGCTAAGCACAAATTTTACACACTCACTTTCCGGCTTAGTATGAGGCGGCTTAGTATCAGGCGGCTCAATAGCAAACCGCCTGACACCTTGACCTGATTAGCGCGCTAGCTTGCGGCGCAGGCCGGCAAACATCAGCAGCATCAGGGCCGCGAAACCGAGCGCGCCACCATCGTCTTTCTCTTCGACTTCAGGTTTGGTTTCTGGCTCAGGCTGTGGCTCGACGCCATCAGACTCAACGGTCAGCATGAAGCTGGTCGATGCCGCATCGCTTGGGTTTTCCACATCACTCACGGTAACCGTGACTTCCACTTCGCCGTAGAAGTTGGCTTCCGGCGTGATGGTGATTTCGCTACCTGAGGTATGGCCATCGACCACAGCGGTAATGTGCTCACCGGTAACGGTGATCTGGTTAACGCTGTTTTGCTCATCGGCGTACATCACGGCGATGCCTTCCAGGCTAGTGTTCTCTTCCACACTCTGGTCGGCGATGGCGCCCAGGGTGATGTTAGAGGCAACACTGACTGTGTGACTCATGCTGATGTCGGCCATGCCTTCGACCTGGCTCACGGCGTTAACCGTCAGGTCTTGACCAGCAGCGCTGTCTTTCACGCGAGTCCAGGCTGTAACCTCGAACTGCGAAGACTCAGGGCCCACGTAGTCGTAACAGATCACCAGACCGTCAGATAATTTCTTATCCAGCTCGCCGTAGCTAAACTGCTCACCCAGGTAGGCATTCAGTGGACCATAGGAATAGACACCGCCCTTGAAGCCTTGGATACCGATAGAACCACGACCGTCTTGGCTACCGAAGTCCAGATTGTCATAGGCCATCATCATCTCGTACTCGCCGTCACCGTGACGGGTATTGACGTTGAAGATCAGCTCGAAATCGAATCTGTCATCCAGCTCTTGCCACTGATAGACGCGGTTTGCATCGCGACCCGCAGGCAGGTATGTACGTGCGTTATCGTATTCCAGGATACCCCAACCGGTTTGCGTGCTGGCGATAGAGATGCCCGAACGCTCGCTGAAGTTGTTGACCAGTGGCGCCGACAAGATAGCCTTAGGTGCACTTGGATCCAGTACCTCGAAGCCACGCCACAACATGCCGATCGTCTCATACGGGAAGCTGTTATACGGGAAGATGTCATGGTATGGGAAGAAGAAAGGCTGACCTTCCCATAGCGACACGATGCCGTGCGCATGAATATCCAGGGCATTTTGCTTACCGACATTGAGCGCTTCATTGTTGTTATACAGATGGAAGCTGTCATAACGACCACCGAAGATCACATCGACTGGCAGTACGATACCGTTGCGGCTCAGGATGTTGTTGTCCTTACCATTAACGGCGCGGCCGTTGGCGTCGTATTCCACCGGCGCGAAGCCACTGAAGATCGGATAGATACGGAACTCTTCGAGGTCAACATAACCACCTGGATTCTTGTTACCAAAGTCTGGCGTACGACACATGGCGTCTTCCAGGTTAGTGGTGACATTGTAGCTAGGCGTCTGGTCGACGGTATTAGGTTGAACACCGCTGATGGTCAGCTTACCTTCTTCCAGGCTGATGTCTGTCACTATCGCCTTAGATGAGGTCAATACATCTTCCACATTCAGGCTCAGGCCTGCCGGGATGTCGGCACTAATGGTGAAGGCACGATCCGCGCCGCTGTCATTAGGCTGCACCTCGAAGGTGAAAGGCACCTGCTCACCCAGATGGGCACCGGTTTGCGGTACATCCAGATGCACATCATCGATACCACGCTCAAGCTTGAAGGCGACCTTGCCTATGTTGCCGGCGTTGATCTCTGAGGTACCAAAGTCAATCAGTGAGTAGTAAACATCGCCCTCAACCATCTCAGGCAGGTTCCAGTTCACCTGAATATCCACCGGATCCTGACCATTGCTGGCAGGCACGTCCACGCTCATGTCTGAGGCAACATTGTCGGTCACAACGGTTGTCGCGAACTGGAAGGTCTCTTCCATGAAGTCGTGGTAGTTGTTCTGCGCCGAGCCCTTTCTTGGGTTGTAGAAAATTGCCCAGTATTGGCCCTCTTCCGGCTGGTTGATGTTACAGAAGTTGTCGTACTGGATGTGGTTAGAGACACACAATAGCTCTTCGAACGGATCCGCCTTGCCATTGCCGTTGTAGTCCTTACCCACGTACACCAGCAGGTTACCTTTCTCTAAGGTACCTTCCAAGCCACTCTCTGTGGTGCCGAAAGATTCGACCATCAGACGACGAGCATTAGCCGGCACCTGAATCATCTCCACATGGGTCGCCTCATCTAAGCGCTCTTCCATCGGCACGCTCTGATCGGCATTGCTGCTCCAAGGGAAGCTAGCATCGTTATCCTTCGGCAGCGTGATGGTTTTCACATCCGCCTTCACAGGCGCGAAGATGCGACCTTGGATATTGTCGCCTTCCGGCAGGCTGATCCCCTTGATGATCGCATTGCCATCATTGCGGTGAGCCGTTGCCGCCAGACGTCCTGGCATGCCGTTCTTGTCATACTTGAACACCACTGGCCAGTGCGCCTCAGACGCCGCGCCGCTGGTTTCGGTGAAGATCAGGTTAGAGTGCAGCTCAACTTCCGCGTTGCTGAACCAATCCTGGGTATCCATGATCGATGCCTCGACCACGATATCCATGGTTTCACCCGCTTCCAGGGTGAACTCGCTCGGAGTCACCTTGATAGACACACCATTTTGCGCCATCTGTGAACGAGAATCGAAGGCCCAGTTCATCACGTCGTCATGGGTCACGCTCCAGCTACCGGCGGTTGTCGCCTTGATGGTACGGATCCACTGACACTGTGGCTTACACTCGAAGTTCACCAGCTGAGGAATATTCAGCTTGTGCACCGCGCCGCCATTTTGCGGATCGGCAGCCTTAAAGTTTTCAACCGTTTCATCCATGATGAAACCGGCCTTGGCGGCGTTAGCCACGTTGATACGACCCGTACCGGCACGGTAGGTAGACGCTAGTGCCACATCACCGTTCTCGTCGTTGAGTCTGTGATATTGCACCTTGTTCTCCGCCGTCATCGCCAGCGCAGATTGGATCTCGGTAGCGCTCCAGCTCGGCTTGGCCTGCTTGAGCAGCGCCATGGCACCGGCAACGTGTGGCGAGGCCATAGAAGTACCGCTTAGGAAGGCGAAATCACCGGATGCGCCACCAGAGACGAATGGATGCTCATCGGCAAAGGCGGCGTAGATGTTAACGCCAGGGGCCGCAACCGCAGGGATAAGGGCTTCTGGGGTCGATGGGCTAGGACCGCGTGACGAGAAGGCCGCCAACCAGTCTGCGCGCTCTGGATCCAGGTCGCGATCGATTGTGGTTTCAGAGATGGTTAGCACATGGTTGCTACCCTTGGCCAGCCAGTCGCTCAGGCCGTAACCTGACATGCCGTTGTCCCAGCGACCATCCCACTCCTGCTTGGTGATATGTATGCTTGGCACAGAATAGGCTGCCGTCGCCACAATACTGTCGGCATTGGCGTAGTTGTACATGATCATGCCATCGGCGCCGCCAGCCAGGATGTTGTTGGCCTTGGCGCTACGGGCGATACCGTTAGGATCGTTCAGATCGTTACGCTTACACACCACGATCACATCGGTCGGGTTGCCATCGGCGTCGGTCAGATCGAAGGTGCCAGCCGGGAACGGCTCACCGCAGTACTCGTCGCCATAGTCGCTGGCCTTAACCACCATACCCGTCACCGAGCTGGTGTTTACCGCGCCGCCGACGATCTCGCTCCAACGTGGTGCTTCATCGCCACCCATAGGATCGACCAGCTTGGTCTCAACCAAGATCTCACGAGAGTGGGTACTCGCCGCCACGTTCATTAGCCAAGGCGAGGCATGATCGATAGCGCCGAAGTATTCCTTGTAGCCTGCTGGCTGACCCGAGTTACCCGCCGCAGCCGCAACTGAGATGCCGGCTTCGCGAGCCGACAGGAAGGCTAGCTCGACGTCGTCGCTCCATGGGTGAGAATCCTGGCCACCGATAGAGAAGTTAATCACGTCGACGCCGTCGCTGATGGCATCTTCGATACCGGCGATCAGGGCTTCACCCGGACAGCCTGGGTTGAGTTCGTTCGATGGGTGACATACCTGGTAAGAGATGATGTTGGCGTGAGGCGCCACACCGCTCATGCGCGGGAAGAGTGCCTCTTTGACTACGCTACCATCGTTAACCGCGCCTGGCGCCGGATTGACGAAATCCACATCCAGCAGCACGTTACCCGCGGCGGTCGAGGCCACGTGAGAGCCATGGCCCTGGTAGTCTTCACCCACGGCTGGGCGGGTATCGCCATATTCACCGCTGGTGAAAAAATCTGTGATCACTGGGTATGAGCGCACACCGATAAGCTTGTCGTTACACATGCCCTCGAAGCCCTCTTTGAGACAGTCACCCACGTACTGGCCCGCCCCCCAAGGGTTTTGATGGTCATAGCCATCGTCGCCCACA
Organism: Shewanella halotolerans; assembly: GCF_019457535.1. Classification (NCBI taxonomy): domain Bacteria; kingdom Pseudomonadati; phylum Pseudomonadota; class Gammaproteobacteria; order Alteromonadales; family Shewanellaceae; genus Shewanella; species Shewanella halotolerans. The sequence goes on from NZ_CP080417.1 coordinate 3,689,259, forward strand.
TCGGCAAAAGATCTGTGGTCTGTGTTCACCCCGGTATCGATAATACCGACGATCACATTCTCCCCCTTGTAGGGAACCGAATCTGTCACAGTACCTGTCCAGATCTTGTCGGCGCCGATCAGCTCTGGGCCGACATCGGACAGCAGGTCATAGGTCTTAGAGCGACGAACAGAGGCGACACTTGCCATCTGAGAAACACGCTGCGCCTCCTCCTGGGTCATGGTCATAGAGAAACCGTTGACCGCATTGGTAAACTGCTGGCGCACAGGGCGATCGCCCAGGGTAGCCGACAGCTCAGAGATGACTGCCTGCTGCTTGCTTAGCAGTTGGTCGCGGTACTGTTTGATCTCGCGGTTAACCGGCTGACCGGCCACAAACAACTTAGCCTCACCAGGCTTAGCCTTGACAGCACTACGCTCGGCACCGCCTTGAGCCAGCAGACTAGCGCCCGCCTGAGCCAAGGGCTTCTGATAGAGCCTGACGATGTAGACGTGCTCACCAGTCAGTCCCTCTTCGGCAACGAACTTCTGGTTCTGATGGCTGATCTGAACGTTCAGGCCATCGTTTTGCAACAGGTTAACCTCTTGCGTGCTACCGGCATTGAGTTTTTTCGCCTGCTCGGCGGTGATCTTCAGCGGCTCGAGTCTTTCGACCTTACCCGGCTGTATCGCCGCATGGGCCATACCGGCACTGTAGAGTGCGGCTGCCACGGCTGTTACTAATGTTTTCACCTTCATGGAACTTCCACCTTTTTTGTAGTTATGCCCTGATGAAGCTTGTTGTTTGCATACTTATTCACCAGCGGACTAACATATAATCATGATGGCTTAACTAAGGTGGATAGCTTTGGTGTAGCATTTTGTAGTTTTGTTAAAAAACAAACATTTGGTTAACACTCGGTGTTTTTTGAAGATGCCAGGTCAGACCAGAGTTATCCAAAAAACTTCAAATACAAACAAAATCATTTAAAAACAACCAAATAAAACATCACCACCGAAAATCGCTCGAAACAAAGCATGATAACAAAGCCGCTACAAAAGTAAGGCGACGCACAGCACAACCGATAGGCAAGTGTGAAGCATCACCTTCTTATCCCCATGCTTGCCACATAGCAAAATGATGTTATGCTCTGGCGGCGTTAAGAGGTTGAAGCATGATTATCCATTCAATAGACACGAGTCGCTCAGCGGACTCACCATGAGTGAAAAAATCGACCGGATGACTCTGATTTCGAGCACTGATGTCGATCAAGGATGCCAGCAAAGCGAAAGCGCAGATTTGCCAAGCTTAAAATTGCCAAGCTGAAATTTGGCAAGCGGCAGCTCTTGGGGATTCGATATGAGCTAACCCAAAGCCTCTACTCGAAAAATTTCTCCAAGGCATGTAGCATTTTGTACACTTATATATATTTTTACAGACTTTTAACCTGAGATGGTTTTAGATGCTAATTTCAGTTTCAGGATGTGGATGAAGGCCATGAAGTACCTCTTGTCCGGTCTTATTTTCCTCACGGTTTTTTTCCTGTACGAGGCTAGGGCCGAAGAGCAGATAGATGACATTACCACGGGCGAATTTCACTTCACCCTCGCCTTAGGCTATGGCGGAATCGAGAACCCCAGGGCCAAGTCAGACGATATCACCACCTACGCTCTGCCTAGCTGGTCCTACTATGACGACCGCTTCTATGTGGAAAATTTCACTCTGGGTTACAGCCTGTATGAGTCCGATAGCCTGCTGGTCGATCTACAGACCCGCCTGAACGAAGATGGCTTCTTCTTCGAACTCGACGGCTGGAACAAGGTCTTCCTGAGCGACATCCTCGGCTTTAAACCCAACAAGCAGCCGATATTCGGCCCGGCGATCCCCGAGGTGCCGATCGAACGCAACATCTCCTATCTCGGCGGACTGAGCACCACCTGGCTCACCCCCTACAGCGATTTCACCCTGGGCTATTTTCACGACATCAGCGGCGTCCACCAGGGCAACGAGATCCATCTTAAGGCCAAGAAGAGCATGGCATTTTCCTGGGGGGCCCTAGGGTTCGAGGTGGGCGCGATCCGCAAGAGCAGCCAGCTGATCAGCTACTACTACCATTTCACCGAGGAGGAGTTGGGCCGCAGCCGGGTGCAGCAACCTCAGTCGGCGGCCATCAACTACCACACCAGCGGCGTCGTCAATGTGCCCCTGTGGCAAGACATTAATTTTGTAGCCATTATCACCTACACTTGGTTAGGAGACGAGATCACTAAGAACCTCATGATAGAGAAGGATGGATACCTGTCTGGGTTCATCGGAGTCAGCTATGCCTTCTAATGCCATCAAGCTGATACAGTGCATGTTACTGCTGGCCCTGGCCACCAGCTTCTACAGCCAGGCCAACAGCACTCAGGTCAATTTTAAGCCCAAGACCTGTGCAGTACTCGAGGCCGGCACGCCCTGTCAAATGACGCTCAAGATCAGCTATAAACTCGAGGCATTGGAACAAACCTGTATCTGGATAGCCCTTAAGGAGGCTCCTGAGCAGTGCTTCGATCGCCTTAGCGTGGATCACCTGCTGGAGCTGACGCTCACCAAGGATACCCAGGTACTGATCAAAGATCTCAACAATAAGGTGCTCGATGAGGTGACCATACAGATCGCCACCTATCAGCCCGTTAACACTCGCAAACGACGAGGACTCAACTGGAACCTGTTATGAGCAAACCTAAGATTCTCCTGATTGAAGACGATCTGGATTTGGCGGAGCTCACCCTGCTCTACCTGACACAGCAAGGCTTCGACCTGACCCACAGCGAATCGGCCCAGGCGGTGGCTAATTTGCCCACCGATCTAAGGTTCGATCTCATCATCTGCGACATCATGCTACCCGACAGCGACGGCTTCAGCCTGTTCGCCGAGCTACAGGCGCGCTACCAATGCGTGATCATCTTCATGACCGCCCTCGACGGCCAGCAGGAACAGATAAAGGGCTTAGAGCTGGGCGCCAGCGACTATATCGTCAAGCCGGTCAATCCCGAACTCTTGGTGGCTCGCATCAAGGCCAACCTGAGAAAGCTCCCCAGCGAGGCGCCGCCACAGAGCGTCACTCTGCACGATTTCACCATAGATCATACCCATCAACAGCTGACCATAGGCGACCGCCCACAGAAGGTGACGACCCAGGAATTCGACCTGCTATGGATCTTCGCCCAGCACCCGGGCAAGGTGCTCAGCCGCGAATACCTGTTCGAGCAGTATGTGGGCCGCCCCTACGACGGCCTCGATCGGGCAATCGATCTTAAGATCAGCCGCCTGAGAAAGAAGATAGACAGCTATCAGATAGACGGCCTCACCATCAAGACGGTGCATGGCCAGGGCTATCTGTTTAACTATCAGCCCCAGCTCTCGGACAAGGGATGAAGTTTCAATTCTACCGTCTCTATGCCCTGCTGATCTTAAGCAGCGCCCTGATCATCTGGTCTTTCAGCGAGATCCACGGCGCCATGCAGCACCAGGTGGAGTCCTACCAGATAGATGTCGACAGCGTGTTTCGCGGCCTGAGCGAAGAGGACAACAGCGTGCTGTTCCGCCAACTCTCCCGCGACGAACTGGCGCTGCCCCAGGACCTGGCCGATAAACTGGATGGCGGCGAAACCATCGCCCTCACCCTGAGCGGCGGCAAGACCTACTACTACCGCCAGGCCCCAGAGATTAGCGATTCAAACAACAAAGAGCCGGCCAAGGTGATCGCCTTCGGCCCTGTGCTGCGCAAGCCCACTCAGGCGGTGCCCACAGAGCTTATCATCTTCGCCCTATACGCCAGCCTGGGCTGTCTGGCGCTGCTGCTGATCTGGCCCCTGTTTCGGGATCTCTCCCAGCTGCAGGCATCCGCGGTGGAGTTCGGAGCCAATCCAAGAAAGATGGAGCAGACGATCAACAAGCGCTCGGCCATCTATCCCCTGGCCAAGGTATTCCATGAGGTAACTGTGCAGATCGTCGACTTCCTGCAGATGCACAAGGAGCTGTCGCGCACCATCTCCCACGAAGTCAGGACGCCTCTGGCGCGCATGCGCTTCGCGCTGCAGCTGAGCAAGGCGGAGCTGGATGAGAAATACTGGCAGCGACTCAACGCCGATATCGACGAGATAGAGCAGCTGGCCAACAACTACCTCTCCTTCGCCAAGCTGGAACACAGGGAGGCGCAGATAAAGAAAGAGGCCGTCAGCACCCAAGCCTTCCTCGACCAGTTAGAAGAGAAGTTTGCCCTCTACCAGGACAAGATAGGCATCACTTTTATTGCCGACGACAGGCTTGCGGTATTCGACGCCAGCTCAATGAGCATAGCCACCCAAAACCTGATCATGAACGCCTTGCGCTTCGCCAAGCAGAACATCCTGGTGCGTTTTATCTGCGAAGGCGATCTGTGTCAGATAACCGTTGAAGATGATGGCCCAGGTTTCGAAGGCAAGGGCAAACAGCTGCTGGCCGCTTTTGCAAGGGACAAGGAACAGTCCGACGGCTCAGGCTACGGCCTGGGGCTCTACATAGCACGCAAGATCGCCATCTGGCATCAGGGCCGATTAGAGGTGGCTAAGTCCGAAGAGCTAGGCGGTGCCAGCCTCACCCTGCTCTGGCGCAATCGGCCAGCAAAATAGACTCGGCTCGCCGCTCCGTTAAACTTGTCTCATCCTAAAAAAGCCCACCCAGCACGCCGAACAGCATCCCCGCCAGCGCGAAGCCTAGTAACAGCATGAGAATGCTGGGCCGATAACGCACTTGCCAGGCTAATCCTGTTAACACGAGCAGCGCATCGGGCCAGGCGAGGATGGCACTGGCTATCACAGGCGAGATAAGCGCCGCCAGCAGCAAGCCTACCACGGCGGCGTTGATTCCCATGATGGCGCCGCGAAATCTCGCCCGCCCCATCAGGCCATGCCAGCTGCGCAGCAAGGAGAGTTGCAGCAAGAATCCCGGGAGGAAGATGGCAAGCGTTGCCACCAGAGCCCCCAGCAGGGGCGACTCCAGCCATGACTCTGCGCCGAGAAAGGCCGCCAGGGTAAACATGGGGCCAGGCACCGCCTGAGCCAGGGCATAACCCGTCAGGAAACGTTCGCTGGTCAGCTGCTGGCCGACACTCGCCTCCAGCAGCGGCAGCACCACATGACCGCCACCGAACACCAGGGCACCCGCCTGATAAAACTGGGCAAACAACTGAAACAGGCTATGGCCAGTCCCTAGCCAGAAGAGCGACAGACCAAACAGCAGGATAAATAGCATAAGCGGCAGCATCTGCGGCCGTAAGCCGCCCTCTCCTCCCTTCGCACCTTGCTGCCCTGTATCCTGCTCAAGACCTTGAAGCGCCGATGGTGCCAGCCAGACGGCGCCGATGACAGCGACCAAGATCAACAGGCCTAGCTGGCTGGCCAGGGTGCCGACAAACAGGGTGAACGAGGCGCAGAGCATCATAATTAGCCGGGTGGCGCCGCGACGACAGAACTGATTGAACATACTCAGCACGGCATCCGTCACCACCACGACCGCCATCAGCTTGAGGCCGTGGATCAGTCCCTGAAACCAGCTGGTATCCAGCCAGCTCAGGCTAGCCACCGCCATGAGGTAGAGGAGCAGAAATGAGGGCAAGGTAAAGCCCAGGAAGGCAGCGAGCGCGCCGGAAAGTCCCGCCTTGTGATGGCCGATAGCGAAACCCACCTGGCTCGAGCCCGGCCCGGGGATCACCTGACTCATGGCGACGATGGCGCCAAAACGCTCGGCGTCCAGCCAGCCAAGTTCATCGACGAAGCGCCGCTTGAAATACCCGATATGCGCCGCCGGCCCGCCGAAGCTCATCAGCCCCAGGAGCAGAAACTGCTTAAATACCTCGCCCAAGTTGTCATCCTCCGTCAACGCGCGCCCGAGATTTGACCACGCCGCTTAAGCCAGCGTAGCCTTTTGAATAGCATGGCTATTTAAATTATGACAGACAGATGACAGCCTGATGACAGACTCAAAAAAGAGACTTGAGAGCTAACATTAGCAACTTGGCCGGTTACTCGCCGATGCGCTGCAGCATCACCAGCACCTCGAAATGATCTGTGTGGGGGAACATGTCAAACAACTGTACCTTGGTCACCCGGTAACCTGAGATGCAATGTAGATCTTTGGCCAGCGTCTTGGGATTACAGCTGGAGTAGAGAATCGCCTTAGGGGCAAACTCACTCAGGGAGTGGCACAGGGCCTCGCCGATACCGCGTCTGGGCGGGTTGACTATAATAAGCTCCGGCTTCTCTTGACCGCGGCTGTCGCTGGCGAAGCTGGTCGAGTCCAGCGCGGTGAAGCGCACCTTATCAAGCCCCAGCGTCTCGGCCGACATCTTGGCGCAGGCGATCGCCTCGGCCTCGATCTCTATGCCGGTGAGGGCCACATCCTTCGAGGCGCAGTGCAGGCCGAAACCGCCGACGCCGCAGAAGAGATCCCAAATGGATTTAGGCGCCAGCTCACGGATCCACTCCCGCGCGCTCAGGTAGAGTTTGGCCGCCACTTCGGGATGGGTCTGGAAGAAGCTCTTGGGACGAATGTAGAGGGGCACGCCATTAAATTCCTCCTCCAGCCGGGTCGCCTCGGTGAGGAAGATCTCCTCCTCTCCCTCCAAAATAGCCATATGTACGGGCTGCAGATTTACCGACACCACCTTGATCTCTGGGTGCTCGGCTAACAGCCTTGGCAGTTCACGTTCGATACGGGGAATGGCCTGCTCTGAGCGCAGCACGAAACGCAGCATATACTCGCCGCGTACTTGACTGCGGGTCAGCAGGATAAATTTAAGCTCGCCCTTGGCCTTATCGACCCTATAGGGCGGGATGCCGGCCTGGCGCACGAACGCCTCTAAACGATGCAGCAACTGCTGCATATCCTGAGGATAGAGGCTGCAATCACACAGGCTTACCGCCTCGCCGCTCGGGCTTACCAGCCCCAATATAGGTTGATGGGCGGCGCCCAGCACCACCATCTTGGCCTTGTTACGAAAACCGCTCTCTGGCCCCACCACGGGAGGAAGCCACTGCCCCACCGGCAGATCTTTCAGTAATGCCTCCAGGGTCGCCGTTTTCGCCGCCAGCTGATCACTCAGGGGCGTCTTGAGATGACGACAGGAAAGACACTGATTAGCATCGAAATAGGCACACTTCACGGATGGTTTGCTCGCAGCTTGGCTTAAAAAGGCGCCCTACTTTAGCCTTTTTGAGGAGAAAAATCACCTGTCGCCGAGGGTGACAGGCTTACCAATGATTCATCTACCACGGGCGTGAGGCGCAACTTATCGACATCGGCACGTATCGGCTTGGGCCCGCGGCGACTCTTGACCCAGGCCAACGCCTCCTTGGCCGTGTGCCTGAAGGTGGTCAGCTTGCCACCATAGACGGTAAGCAGGTTGGGATGAGTATCGCGCGACAGCATAATGGTATCCCTGGGCAGATCGAACGCCTCGCCGCCCTGCTTGGGCAGCACTCGCACGCCGCAGTATCGCCCTGTGATGCGCCCTTCGTGTGCGCCATCATTCTCACTCAGAGGGAAATAGTGGCGATAGATCCCCAGCAGATAGGCCTCCTCGGCCGGCGTCACACCCGCCGCGTCCACCGCATCGATTGGGGTCTCTGTGGTGCCTATCATTGTCTTACCCTGCCAGGGCATGACAAACACCACCCGCTTATCGAAGATAGACTCCAGGTAGAAGATGCCGCTGGGTGCTGGGATATCCAGCACAAGATGGCTCCCCTGCACCAGCTCTACCGGCGAAACCTCCACCTTAGGGATGACCCGCTCGAGAGTCTGATTGACCCAGGGCCCGGTGGCATTGATGACGCAGCGACTGCTGAGGCGCCGCGATTCACCCTTATGGCTAAAGCTGACGATGCAGGAGTCTGGCCTGTGCTCTATCTGCTCAAGGCTGATCTGGGTCAGCAGCTCGGCGCCTAACTGTCTGGCACTCTGGGCCACAGCGCGAGTCAATGCGCCATCGTCGGTCTGGGCGTCCCAGTAACGAAATACGGCGCGCAGCCCCTTGAGCTTGAGACCGGCCAGCTCACTCCAGCGACTGGCCGGCACAGACTGAAACTGGCCCAGGGGATCCAGCTCGCTGAGCAAGGCATACAAACTCAGCCCCGCCCGAATGGCCAGGGGACCACGCTGGCTGCCACGGTAGAGGGGAATGTAGAAAGGCACAGGCTTTACCAGCTCGGGCGCCAGTGTCAGCAGCGCCTTGCGCTCACTCAGGGATTGGCGCACCAAGCCGAGTTGGCCCGATTCTAAGTAACGCAGGCCGCCATGGATCAACTTACTGGAGTTCGACGAGGTCTTCTCGCCCAGATTATCCTTCTCAAGCAGCACCACAGAGTAGCCGGCGGCCTGGGCACACTGGGCGATACCCACCCCGGTTATTCCGCCACCAATCACCACTAAATCCACTGCTTGCATATCGCATCCTTTCGCCAAATAAACCTATCTATTCTCTCTCTGGCTCGCCGCATCCAGATAGCGGTAGGCCTTGTCACACAGGCGCTTGAGTTCAATAAACTCTTCGGGCTCGCCCCCAAGTTTGCAGCGCATCTGCATAGGGATCGACCGGGCCTGCTGCTGCAGCTCACGGCCTGCGTCGGTCAGCTGCAACACCCGCACCCGCTCGTCGGCTTCGCTGCGCCCGCGGGTCACCAGGCCTTTGCTTTCCAAGCGTTTTAGCAGAGGCGTCAGGGTGCCCGAGTCCAGGTGCAGCTGCTCACCCAGGGTCTTGACGCTGATCCCCGGCTCCTGCCACAGCACCAACATCGCCAGATATTGCGAATAGGTCAAGTCCAACGCCTCCAGCAGAGGGCGGTAGGCACGCACCATGGCATTGGCGGCGCTATAAAGCGAGAAGCAGACCTGGTTTTCGAGGGCCAGGGGATTAGGGTGAGAATCTTGGCTCGTGGATTGACTCATGAATTGGATCGCCATTATTAAATTGCACACAACTTTTACCAAGTTTACGCCATGCGCAGGCCAAAGTGAAAAATTATCAAAAAAATTTTTTACTGCATAGTTAGTCAATAATCTGTCATCTTTACAGAGACTTAATCAAATAATTAAGTAAAACCATCTAGATGCGGCTCGACTGAATCCTGACGCTAGGTTAAATACTCAAAAAGGCTGAAACTTCCGCCCCTTTCCACCAACAAAGATGGTTGCTTTTCGAGCGATAATCCCCTAAATTCCCCCCACTATTCAGCTCGATACACTAAAAAACACAATGGAGGTGTTCACTATGAAGCAATTGCTGCTAGTGATGTTGTCATTACTCTTTGCCGCCCAAGCCAGTGCCGCCTGCCCGCAAAACATCAGCTTTGGCGATATTCCTTTTGAGAAAAACAGCTCTTACTTTGATAGCCGATATGCCAAACAGTTGCAGGCGCTGATCGAGAAGACTCAAGCCGACAGCGGTTACCTGCTGCTGGAGTTCCCCCTCTATAAGGGCGAGACAGATAAGAAGATCAGAGACTATAACCTCTGGCTCGCCAACCGCCGCATCGAGCGGGTCAAGACCTTCCTGACCAAGGCCGACTACAACCAGCCTGTGGTCACTAAGCTACTGACGGCCAGCAAGGAAGATACCCGTACCCTGAGCCTTCACTGGTGCCAGCAGGGCGAGAGCGAAACCACCATCGCCAGCACGGTAGACCCAAGCCGTCACCAGTTAAAGTAAGCGCCTCAAGGGGTATGCTGTAGCCAATAGGCTGGAGCTAAGTAAGCCCTAGCTAAATAGGTGCTAGTCGGCAGGCCGCCTCCCTCAAAATTGGCGAGGCGGCAGCTTGACGATAGACAAAAATCCGCGCCAGTTAACACTTCCTGTACATTTCAAGATTTGCGTTGCAAATCTTAAACATAAACTTAGTCTCCCCCACCACCCGCAGTAAACTGTCCCTAGGGTCTGTTGATCTTTCCTGTTTGTTTTTGCAGCATTCTGTAGGCCATTTATACAAGACAGAGTCCGTGTAGTGTAGTTATTCTACATGAGCGGGCGATAACGCAGTAGAAATGGCCTACACAAGCTGCCCGAAGGGTTCATCTAAACGCGCCTTGCGCTGTGTTGCCTGCTATTTACATAGCATAACTATGCCGCACAGCATGCGCCTTGAGCAAAACGCGTTTAGATTGAACAAAAATTAAACCTGAAAAATAAACAGGCCCTAGAGGATTCACGCCTTTGTCATCGTCTTTTGGCAAGTCAGCCCCGGGGAGGGATTATGTTTAGAGCCCTGATGTTTTGTTTTCTGTTACTCTCGAGCGCACTACCCAGCTTCGCACAGGCCGAGGAACACACTGCGTCTCAGAATGCCACCTGGCATTATGTCGACGCCGACGGCCAGCTGAAGATTAAGCTCTATTTCTTCTGGTCTAAGACCTGTCCGCACTGCGCCGAGGCGCACCCCTTCATCGACAGTCTGCCGGAAAAGTATCCCTGGATAGAGCTGGAGTCACACATGGTGTCTCAGGCCGGGACTCAGGAGAAATGGCAGGCAATCGCCGAGCAGACCAAGGTTGCCGCTCGCTCCGTGCCCTATATCGCCGCCTGTGAACAGGCGACCGTGGGCTACAGCAGCGAAGCCGTGACGGGGCAATTTATTCTGCAGCAGCTCAAGGCCTGTTACCGCGCCCTGGGTGGTGTAGTAGCTGACGATGATCAGGCGGCCCAGACAGGCTCAGCAGCCTCAGAGGGCGAGCCACTGTTTGCCACCTGTAGCGCCAGTAGCGAGCCCGGTACCTGTGACCTGGGGCTGGAAGAAAGCGCACCTGCCGCGCCCGTCACTAAGGTACAACCCATAGAGCTGCCACTGATCGGCGTGGTGGCGCCAGAGCAACTCTCCTTGCCAGTGTTAACCGTGGTGCTCGCCGGGGTCGATGCCTTTAACCCCTGCGCCTTCTTCGTGCTGCTGTTTCTGCTCTCTATCATGGTAAATGCCAAGAGCCGCAGCCGCATGCTGATCGTCGGCGGCATCTTCGTCTTCTTCTCGGGCTTTATCTACTTCCTGTTTATGATCGCCTGGCTCAACATCTTCGAACTGTTGGGCGCGGGGAGCGATGGCGGCCTCATCATACTCGGGGCCGGCCTGATGGCCTTGGTCGCTGGTGCCATCAACATCAAGGAATACTTCTTCACCAAGGGCGAGGTCAGCCTCTCCATGTCGGCGGAAAACCGCACCGGGCTTATCAAGCGCATGGGTAAACTCACCAGCGCCAGTAGCATGGCGGCGATGATTGCCGGCACTGTGGTCTTGGCCATATTGGCCAACGCCTATGAGCTGCTGTGCACCGCAGGCTTCCCAATGATCTACACCAGCGTCTTGTCTATGCATGAGCTGCCGGCATTCGAGCGCTATCTCTACCTGGCCTTCTACAACATAGTCTATGTGATCCCGCTGGCGGCTATCGTGATCGCCTTCAGCGCCACCCTGGGTAAGCGCAAGCTCACCGAGAAAGAGGGACAGACACTGAAGCTGATGTCGGGGATCATGATGATAGGCCTGGGCGGCATGCTGGCCCTTGATCCGACCGCGCTGCAAAATGCCGGCCTGGCCATTGGCTTGATCTTCGCCTCCATCAGCCTGACCTTCATCATCAGCATGGGACGTAAGTTGATAGAGAGACGCGGCGCCACCAGTTAATTTGGCAAAGGCTAAAGTTTTCCAAAACGCTGCCGATAGCACTATAGTTAACCTAAGCGAATTTTTCGGTTAACTATAGTCACAAAGTAAGTAGGCTCTCACCCAGTTTAAGGCGGTAATCATGGCAATAACAGTTGGAACCAGTAATCTACAACCTAATCTAAGCAATGGAAGCGTTGGGGTTAAAGTTGCACAGCTCGCCAAAGAGCAGCAGCAGGCAGAGGGAGAGATTGCACTACAACTGATTGAAGCAGTTGACTCGGCGCCTAGCGCTGGGCCTGTGGGAAATAGTGGTCACAACATTAATACCACAGCTTAGATCAGAGCGAACTTCGCAAAGCCCTCATCATGAGGGCTTTTTTTATGGCCCTTATTTGTCGCTGTTTGATGTTGCCTCAGGCTCATCACTCCCCTTGCCTGCCTCAAGGCTTGCCGACATCAGACAAAGTTATTTGGCTAACGCGGTAAAAAATACTAAGCTGAGCCGACCTTGCTATATGCCCAGGCGAGCAAATCTGGCAAAACTGGTTACAGATAGCTAGTCACAAACAGTGGAAGATTAATTATGGAGGATAACAAGATGCGAGGAGCCGGCGGCAGTTCCGGAGGAATAGGCCTGTTTTTAGTGGGCTTGGTGATGATGTGTGGTGGTTTCTACCTGCTGCTAAATGCCATTTCCGTGACATCAAACTTTAGCCTAGGCTATCGACTCTACAACGTCGGTGGCATGGGGATCACCGGTGGCACCATACTGATCCCACTGATCTTCGGCATAGGCATCATCTTCTACAACGCCAGAAACCTGCTGGGTTGGCTCTTGACCCTAGGCTCACTCACGGCGCTTATTTTTGGTGTACTCTCCAGCGTCAGATTCAACCTCAGGACCATGAGCACCTTCGATCTCTTGGTCATACTGGTGCTGGCAATTGGCGGCCTGGGGCTGTTTTTACGCTCGCTCAAGGCCATAGACGCCAAATACAGCTAGCCTTTTATGGGCGCCTTCCAGAGGCGCCGTCAAGACTGGTAGGAACTGACGACCTTATCTTCGGCCGCCTCCCCCTTGGCCACCCCAGTACTGTATCTATCCCGCCCCTGGGCCTTACTCTGATAGAGGAGCTGATCGGCGCAGGCCAGCAGCTCATCCGCATCCAAGCCCGGCTGCCACAAACAGACCCCCTGAGAGACGGTGACATAGGCGCCGAGAGTAGAATCGGGATGGGGGATCTCGGCGTCCTTGAGCTCATAACGTATCTGCTCGGCAATATGGCGCGCCCCGTCGAGATCTGTATCGGGCAAAATGATGGCAAACTCCTCGCCGCCATAGCGCGCCGCCAGATCCCGAGGCCGGGAGGCCACACCATGCAGCACCTCACCCAGCCTTACCAGACAGCGATCGCCATCGCTATGGCCCAGGCTGTCGTTAAGGCGCTTGAAGAAATCCACGTCCAACAAGATCATGCTCAGAGGATCGCCGGTGCGCTCGGCGGCCTTGATCTCCAAGGCGAGCACCTCATCGAAATGACGCCTGTTACTCAGGTCAGTTAGACCATCTATCAGCGCCATACGCTTAAACTGCTGCAACAACTGCTGTTTCTCGGCGTCGCGCAAGATAGCCTTACGAAACCATTGCAGCAACACCTTCTGCCCGGTAATGATGATCACCAAGAGGCAGACAAACTTGGTCAGGGCAAAAATGGGATTTTCCGGGATCTCGATAAGCCGGGTCACCAGGCTAACCAATAGCAGAGGCACCACACTGACCAGTAGCCAGCGGCGCACCGGATAGAGAGAGATGGCGAAGGTGAATACCAGCACGTCGGTTACCGAATCGACGGTGGCAAGAGAGCCATATTCGCCCAACAGGTTATAGGAACTGGTGAGCCAGTAATGGCCCACCACAAAGTAGATCCAGGCAACTTCTAACACCAGTAGATAGGCCAACACCAGCCCCATGCGATGCTGCTCTGGCTGACGATAGAGGATCCCCGCCAGACCAAACAGGGCGATGCACAGGGTTGGCATTTGCAGCACCAGAAGATCCTGCAGCGTCAGAAGACTATTCTTCTGTAGCATGGACGCAAGGAAAATGGCGACAAGTAGGAACACAGAGAGATAGGCGGTCCATTTTACCGAGCGGCAAAGATAGATATGGGTTTCTTGGACTAGTAGTTCGTCAAAGCTTTTTGGCTTACTATTCATCGTGTCTGTGCCCGCCCTCTTCTGCTTTCGTCATAAGCTTAAGTAATTATAAAGACGAAAAAAAAAACAGCCAGCATAAAGCTGACTGTTTATTTTGTGGCATTTTGTACCTTTAGGCGGCTACCGCGTCTGCTGGCTCGCCGAGGCGGATCAGGTAATCGAATGCGCCCAGAGAGGCCGTTGCGCCGCTACCCATGGCGATGATGATCTGTTTAAAGGCTGAGTTGGTCACATCGCCTGCGGCAAATACGCCTGGCAATGAGGTCTGGCCTTTAGCATCGACGATGATCTCACCGCGATCACTAAGATCCACTGTGCCCTTGAGCCACTCGGCGTTAGGCACCAGACCTATCTGTACGAAGATACCCGCCAGGGCAACATGGTGCTGCTCGCCCGTGGCTCTGTCTGTGTAGTTCAGGCCTTGTACCCGTGTGCCATCGCCCACCACTTCTGTGGTCATCGCCTGGGTAATGATCTCTATGTTGCCCATGGAGGCTGCCTTACGCTGCAACACCTCGTCGGCGCGTAGCTTGCTGTCGAACTCCAGCACGGTAACATGCTCGACGATATTGGCCAGATCGATGGCCGCCTCTATGCCCGAGTTACCACCGCCAATCACGGCGACACGCTTGCCCTTAAACAGCGGGCCGTCACAGTGTGGGCAGTAGGCGACGCCTTTGCCGCGATATTCTTTCTCACCCGGCACATTCATCTCGCGCCAGCGAGCGCCCGTAGCCAGTAGTACCGTCTTGCTGCGCAGCAGTGCACCGCTTTCGGTCTGGATCTCAAACAGCTCGCCTGACTTAAGGCTCATGGCACGCTGGTTGTCCATGATGTCGACATCATAGTCGTGAACATGGGCTTCCAGGTTGGCCACCAGCTTAGGCCCTTCGGTCGCCTTGACCGAGATAAAGTTTTCGATGCCCACGGTTTCTGCCACCTGACCACCGAACTTGTCCGCCAGGATGCCGGTTCTCAGTCCCTTACGGGCCGCATAGATGGCCGCCGATGCGCCAGCCGGGCCACCGCCGACCACCAGCACGTCGAAAGCCTCTTTCTGGCTGAGCTTTTCCGCCTGACGGCTTGCCGCATTGACATCCAGCTTATTGAGGATCTCGACCACGCTGATACCACCGACAGAAAACGGTTCGCCGTTCAGGTAGACAGAGGGGACCGCCATGATATTGCGCTCGTTCACTTCATCTTGGAACAGGGCGCCATCTATCATGGTGTTTTGAATGTTAGGGTTGATCGCCGACATCATGTTGAGCGCCTGCACCACCTCGGGACAGGTCTGACAGCTCAAAGACACATAGGTCTCGAAGCGATACTCGCCGGGTAGGTCGCGGATCTGCTCGATCACCTCAGGTGCAAGCTTGATCGGATGGCCCCCTGTGTGCAGCAGGGCCAGCACCAGAGAGGTAAACTCGTGGCCCATTGGCAGGCCGGCAAAATGGATCTGACTGCCGGTATCGGCACTCTTCACAGTCATCGACGGGGTACGCTCACCCACGGATTCGGTCAATGACACTAATTGGGATAGCGCGGCAATATCGGTTGCCAGCGACAATAACTCTTTTGCTTTAGGACGCTCATCTGCCGATACGACAAGTTCAACTGGGCGCTTGAGGTTTTGCAGATAGGTAGTCAGCTGATTTTTCACATTCGCATCTAACATGATAACTCCTAGGAAAAAGTGGCCCCCAGAAGGGAGCCAAAAACATAGGGAAAAATTGCCGGCTCGCATGCAGGGGGAGGTGAACCGGCAATGAAAAAGAATGATGATTAAACTACTTTGGCTTTCGCCGGGTCGCCCGAGATGATGAGGCCCGGGCGACCTTGAGGAGGAAGATCTTAGATCTTACCAACTAGGTCCAGTGAAGGCGCTAGGGTCTCTTCACCTGGCTGCCATGCTGCCGGGCAAACTTCACCGTCGTGAGTCGCAACATACTGGGCCGCTTGGATCTTACGAACCAGCTCAGAGGCGCTACGACCAATACCCAGGTCGTGAATTTCGGCAACCTTGATCTGACCTTCAGGGTTGATCACGAAGGTACCGCGCAGTGCCAGACCTTCCTCTTCGATCATCACGCCGAAGTTGCGTGAGATAACACCCGTTGGGTCGCCGATCATTGGGTAGTTGATCTTGCCGATAGTGTCTGAGCTATCGTGCCACGCCTTGTGAGTGAAGTGAGTGTCGGTAGACACTGAGTAAACTTCAACACCCATAGACTGTAGCTTCTCGTAATGGTCAGCCATGTCACCCAGCTCTGTTGGGCAGACGAAGGTGAAGTCGGCTGGGTAGAAGAAAACCACAGACCACTTACCCAGTAGGTCTTGCTCAGTCACAGAGACAAAGTCGCCCTTGTGATATGCGGTGGCTGAGAAAGGCTTGATTTCGGTGTTGATGATAGATTGAGTCATTGCTTGCTCCAGTGCTCGTTATTAACAGTAAATTTGTGGGGTGAGGCGTTTGCCTTAACCCCGTGTTCTTTGTCGATGAAGAGATAATAACGAGACTGGAAAATTAAATATAACGGATAAAAGCTATCATGCTAATCGGTTTTTAAGATTATCATTGGCATGACGACATAAAACCGATTAAGGGGAGCGAGTCGGTCTCACTCCCAGGTTTCGAAGCGGGTCAGGCTGCGGCCCAATTGAAAATCCAGCTGCAGCGATAACTGCTGCGCCTCCGCCTTGAGCCCGCTGGCACTTATCTGCCGCGCCTGTTTACCGGCGAGCACCACCCAGTTGCCGCCACCTGTCAGGCAGGCGCGCACGTCGCTAAAGTGTTTCTGTAACAGGGCCAGCAGGGTGGCGTTACGACTATGCTCCTTCCAGCAATTAAGCACCAAATAACCTTCACTCTTGAGTAGCGCAGCGGCGTTAGCGATAAAGGTCTCGCTGAGCTGCTGCTCATCCACGCCGTCGCCATGGTAAATATCGGCGAAGATCACGTCGGCTTTCTTATGATCCGCATCTACCAGAAACGCATTGGCGTCCTGATGGATCAGGTTGAGCTTCTTACCCTGCGGCAACCAGAAATAACGCTTGGCCACCTCGATCACCGCCTCCCTCAGCTCGACCGCGGTAATATTGATCCCGCGGTCGAAATTACGCAGTGCATGAATGAGGCCGCCACCACCCAGGCCGAGTACGATGACGCGTTTAGGCTTGATAAACAGCAGCACCAGCAACATGGCCTGCAGATAGGTATGCATGGGCACATGCAGCGCCGACTTGAGCAGCTTGCTCTGCTCATCGTTATCCCCAAAGGAGAGCAGGCGAACCTCCTTATCTTCCATGACCAGCAGTGGGCCGTGGTCATCTTCGCCGGTATATAGGGTGGTATAATCTGACATCTGTCTCTCCGCAGGACGCCTCATCTTAGGTGCAGGTCTTCAAACGCAACAAAAGATAGGCGAAATAAAGGCGCTAGTATGCCGCAAAAGCCCCCAAAACGGCAAAGGCAATAGCAAAGGCAACAGTGCGCACAACAGCAGACAGCTCCCTTTCCTGAAACCTTTTACAGAGCCTTATACAAAACGTGAGGCTGGCGCGCGGGTTTAGTTCGTGAATTAAGCATAAGAGCTAAGCGACCTCCTCTGATGCCGAGCCCCTCCCTTCATTCGGCCCATCATTCTCGCGTTGCAATCGGACAAGCCTTGTAGTATTTGTTTGAAATCTTTGGCTCATTTGCAATTTACCATGACACAAACCCTACTCGTCAGCTGTCTCTACATAGGCATCTTCATCTTCGCCCAGCGTCTGCTCACCAACTGGATAGCCAAACTGGCCGAGTCCAAACAGGTCTCCTTTAAACGCACCAAGATGGTGACCCAATATATTACCTACCTGCTGTTTATCATCATCGCCTGTCTCTGGGTGATCTCACTCGGCATCGAATATCAGCAGGTGTCACTGTTTATCTCCTCGGTATTTGCCGTGCTCGGCGTGGCCTTGGTGGCCCAGTGGTCAATTTTGAGTAACATCACCGCCGGGATCTTGATCTTCTTCGTCTTCCCCTACCGTATTGGCGATCGCATCAAGATTATCGACAAGGATGAAGATGTCAGTGGCGTCATTGCCGAGATCAGCCTGTTTCACGTGTTGATCGAGCGTAGCGACGGCATCACCATCACCTACCCTAACAACCTGATGCTACAGAAAGGGGTTTTGAAACTGACTCAGGCGCACACTCAGGCCAAGCCCTTGAGCGAATCGCCCGAGAAAGACCATACTCAAGTACAAAGCGATTAACCGACAGGGGGCCGCGATGCTCACGACATTACTCTATGATCCGCAAAATAATTCGCTCACCCGGGGCGATGCGTCTCAGGTCGCCAGCTGGCAGCAGAGGGACGACACCATACTCTGGCTCAATATCGACGGTGAGATAGACGATGAGTTGAGCGAGTCGCTGCAGCAGGATTTCGGTCTGCACCCATTGGCGCTACAGGACGCCTCGCGGGATCGCCATCCTCCTAAGATAGAGGACTTCGACGACCATACCTTTATTCTGCTAAGGGGCTTGTCGGCCGATTCGGACTCCATCAACTGCGACAACATAGTGCTGGCGCTGTTTGTGGGGCCGCGTTTTATCGTGACCCGTCACAGCAAGCGTTCCCTCTCCATCGAACGCACCATGACCTCGCTTGAAGCGGGCGAGCTGTCGCTGCAAAACACAGGTGCCGTGGCGCTGAAGCTCAGCCGCTATGTGATCAAGCGTTATCATAAGATCCTGTTTGATCTCGAGAGCCGCCTGGAGGAGCTGGAAACCGTGATGCTCACCACGGCGGACGATAAAATTCTGGCCGAGGTGGTGCTCTACAAGACAGATCTCACCCGGCTGAGACGCAACTTTCACTACCATGTGGAGCTGTTCGACAGCCTGCGCAGCGAGCCCTCAGTGCCCTTCGACGACAGCCTCTATCATGAGATCAACGACGTGTGCGAGCATCAACACAGGGCGGCCAGTCTGGCGGACCTCTTCTATCAGGTCTCCAGCGATCTGATCGACGGCTACATCTCCATCAGCGCCCACAGGCTGAACAACATCATGAAGGTGCTGACCATCATCACCGCCATCTTCGTGCCGCTCACCTTTATCGCCGGTATCTATGGCATGAACTTCGAGTATATTCCCGAGCTGAAACATAAAGATGGCTACTTCATCGTTTGGGGGGTCATGCTCAGCATCACTGCGGTACTGATCTGGCTGTTCAGGCGCCGCAAATGGCTCTAACACCAAACCTCTCGAACAAAATATCTAGGCCAAAGTAAAAAGGCGAACCTTAGGTTCGCCTTTTTGCTCATAATACTTCTACATAATCAGTTTAGCGCAGCACCCTATGGAAGAAGGCTACCGCCTGCTGATAGATCTGCAGCGCCAGCGCGGGATCGTATCTGTCTCCCTCATCACGCATAAAGGCATGCTGGGCATTGACCTCGAGATAGGTAAACTTGCGCCCCGTCTCAGTGAGTCTATCGTAGATGAGCCTGCGCCCCTCGCTCGGCACGTGGGGATCTTGCTTACCAAACACCAGTACCAACTCCGCCTCGATATCCCCGGTGCGGCTCAGGGAGTCATTACCCGGATTGGCCGGCAAGGTACCTGAGTGGATGTCCGTAGGATAGAGACAGAAGGCACCGACGACGTCGATATTTAGCGCGGCGCGGTAGGCCAGATGACCGCCGATACAGACACCCATGGCACCAACCTGATTGGTACAGAAGGGCTGACTCATGGCAAAGTCGACTAAGGCCTGGGTATCGCTGTCGTGATGCTCCAGCGCCTTGGTAAACTTATCCTGGTTGCCCTTGTCTTTGCCCTCATCGTCATAAGCCAATACCGTGCCTATGGGGTTGAGTTCATGGAAGACTTCCGGCACCAAGACCACGAAACCGTGACCGGCCAACATGGTCGCGGCCCTGGCGATAGGGGCGGTCTGCTGGAAAATCTCCGAGTAGAAGATGATCGTCGAGAACAAGCCCTCGCTGTCGGGACGATAGAGATAACAGCGCATCGTGCCCGTGGGCGTGTCTATGTCGTGAACTTCCTGTTTTACCATCATAATCTTGCCCTCAGGCCAATAAACTTATCCCTAAGTTATCAGCCTGAGCTCCCCTTGTCAGGTGAAACCCGGCTGACGAAATTAAAGATGTGAAAGAAGTGAAGTGAAAGAAATTAAAATAGCTGGTTAGGACACGCTTCGCCATCGAGCAGCTGACGCACATTGGTCAGGCTGGTATGAGCAATGGCGCCCAACGCCTCTTCGGTGAGGAAGGCCTGGTGACCGGTAAAGATCACGTTGTGGCAGGCCGACAGGCGTCTGAACACGTCGTCCTGGATGAT
The DNA here is from genome assembly GCF_019457535.1 of Shewanella halotolerans. Taxonomy (NCBI): domain Bacteria; kingdom Pseudomonadati; phylum Pseudomonadota; class Gammaproteobacteria; order Alteromonadales; family Shewanellaceae; genus Shewanella; species Shewanella halotolerans. The sequence continues at coordinate 3,709,485 of NZ_CP080417.1, forward strand.
CTGGTTCGACTTATCCTCGAAGAAGAGCTCTTTCTCATTCTCGTACACATCCAGTCCGAGGGAACCAATCTGCCCCGTCTTGAGCGCCTCCATGGCATCGAAGGCATTTAGCAAGCCGCCACGGCTGGTGTTGATCACCATAACACCAGGCTTCATCTTATCGAAGCTTGCCTTGTTGAGCAGATGATGGTTCTCTTTGGTCAGCGGACAATGCAGGCTGATGATGTCGCTCACCGCGTAGAGCTCATCCAGCGACAGGTATTCGATGCCCATATCCAGCACCGCCTGGTTAGGGTAAGGATCGTAAACCACTACCTTACAGCCGAAGCCCAGGAGGATCTTGATGGTCGCCACACCTATCTTACCCGTGCCGATCACACCGACTGTGCGGCCATACATGTTGAAGCCCACCAGCCCTTCGAGGGAAAAGTTAGCATCGCGGGTACGTTGATAGGCCTTGTGCACTTTACGATTAAGGGTCAGCATCAGGGCCACAGTATGCTCCGCCACCGACTCGGGCGAATAGGCGGGAACGTTTACCACCCTGATCCCCAGGCGTTTGGCTGCCTCGAGATCGACGTTGTTAAATCCGGCGCAGCGCATCGCAATGATCTTAGTGCCATTTTTAGCTAGCTCTACCAATACCTCTTCACATAGCGAATCGTTGACGAAGGCGCAGATCACCTCGAAACCATAGGCCAGCTTGACCGACTGCATACAGAGGCGATAGTCGAAATACTCAATCTGAGCGCCAAAGGCCTGGTTGGTGCGGTTGAAATGTTCCATGTCATAGTGCTTAGCACTAAAAAAACCTATTCTCATCTTAGCTACCTAAAAGTGATTCAACATTAGACAGAGATTTGTCACCCTAGTATCACAAAGCCCCTGCCTGTCTTGGCTCCATTATAGCCAAGGAAATATGTGACTTAGCAAAGATAAATCGCGCTTAGATCACGAAATAGTTAACTTTGTGAGCCGTCAATGTGTTTTATGCCGATTTCCTGCTAAGCTGGCGCAAATTTTCAGTCTTCTTTCGCCCCATGAGTCAAAAGCATAAGCAGATTTCCGAGAAACAGTTTTGGCTGCAACGCCTGAGCAAGACCAGCCTGCGTGCCCTGCACATCTTAGGCATAACAGGTGCCGGTGGCGGCATCTTACTCGGGGTGGATAAAAGCCTGTGGTGCAACTACTGGATCTTGGCCATGAGTACCGGCAGCTTGCTGATGCTATGGGAGGTGGTCAGAGACTGGCGCTGGCTGATCCAGCTAAAGGGAGTGTTGACCCTGGTGAAACTCTGCCTGCTGGCGCTGTTTATTCCCCTCGCCGACTACAAGCCCGAACTGCTGATCGCCATCGTCTTGCTGTCGGTGATCGTCTCCCACGGCCCGGCGGGGCTCAGACATTTCTCGGTAATTCATGGACGACGCCTCGATGGACGAAAAGAGATTAAGGGCTGAAGCCGCCCCGCTGCTGACGCTGCACCCCCAGCTTTTAGGGCTCGATAACCAGCTTTTAGGACAAGAGCATCATCTCCAGGTGCTCGACCTTGCCTGCGGCAGCGGGCGTAACGGCCTCTGGCTGGCCGCCCATGGCGCCCAGGTCACCTTTATCGACAGAGACCTTGGCAGGCTAGCGGCTGTACCTAAACACTGTCAGGCCTTAGCGCTCGACTTGGAAAGCGGCACGCCACAACTTCCCGAGTCTCGATATGACATAGTTCTGGTGTTCAACTACCTGCACCGCCAGCTGTTTGAGCTCATCAAAGCGAGCATCAAGCCCGGCGGTCTCATCATCTACGAGACCTTCATAGAGAAGCAGGCCGAGGTGGGCAGACCCAAGAACCCCAACTTCCTGCTGACCGAAGGCGAATTATCGCAGCGCTTTTGTGGCTGGGAGACTTTGCACGCTTTCGAAGGTAATGTAGGCTGTGAGGAGACGCCCTGCTTCAAGGCGCAATATATAGGCCGTAAACCGGCTAACTAGGAACTCACAGCGTTAAGGACGATAGATGTTTCCCTATCCCGAACAGTACCGACTCGCCGCACCGCCATTGATCACCGCCCTCATGGTGTTATGGTCGATAGTGTCTCGCGCCCTGTTCGGCGACGACAGCGCCATCGCCTTCTACCCGCTGTTTATGCTGTTTCCCCTCAACATCTTACTGCATGGCAAATTGATCTGGCAGGCAAAGGGAATCGAGCGATTGGATCAGAGCATCTACGCCTTTATCCACCTCAGCCTGGCGTTCGTGGTCTGGACCTTTGCCATCATGCATGTCAATGGCCACAGCTTTTAGGCCCGCTAAACCACGCAAGATTCGTTGGTAAAACTTGCACCGGCTGCGCCCTAAAGGTATCTTTGCAGCCCGATTTAACACCCAAGGTTTGCCATGTCTGATTTCGTGTATGCGCCGCCCACCGAGCCCTGGCTCGAGATCCTCCACGAGGATAAAGATATTCTGGTGGTCAACAAGCCCTCTGGCCTACTATCTGTGCCTGGCCGTGACCCCGCCTATCATGACAGCGTCTACACCCGCGCCCTGCGTGATCACCCCAACGCCCAGATAGTTCACCGCCTGGATATGGCGACTTCAGGCGTTATCGTGGTGGCCCTCAGGCGCAGCGCCGAGCGGGAACTTAAGCGCCAGTTTCGCGATCGCGAAACCCATAAGATCTACTACGCCCGGGTCGCCGGCCATCTGAAGGCGGAGCAAGGTAGCGTCGATTATCCGCTGATCTGCGATTGGCCCAACCGCCCGAAACAGAAGGTAGATCATAGCGTAGGCAAGGCCTCTAAGACCCTGTTCGAAGTCGTCAGCCGCGCCAAGCGCTCGACCCTGGTTAAGCTCACACCGATCACAGGTCGCTCTCACCAGCTGCGTGTGCATATGATGGCCATAGGGCACCCCATCCTGGGTGATAACTTCTACGCCGACCCGCTGGCGAAACGCCTGGCACCGCGTCTGCTGCTCCATGCCCAGTCGCTGAGCCTGACCCATCCCTACAGCAGGCAGCCTATGACCTTTAGCACGCCAATCCCCTTCACGGATGTCACCGAGCAGCAATAGAGCCCGGTGTTTACTTATCGGCATTCACTGGGCCTGCTCCGCGATAAAATCTACTTAATTCGTTAAAAGATTAGCAGTTAGCTAACCAATACCGTAAATTAGCTCATAATGTTGACTTAAAACGGTATGTAGCAATGGATAGTTCATTTCAGCGAGACCAGCTCGACAACCAGATCCTCTCGGCGCTTATGGAAGAGGCGCGCACCCCCTTCGCCGAACTGGCCAAACGTTTCGGCGTCAGCGCCGGCACCATACATGTGCGGGTAGAAAAGATGAAACAGGCGGGCATCATCACGGGCGCCCAGATCACGGTAAACCCTAAGGCCCTCGGCTATGACGTCTGCTGCTTTATCGGCATCAACCTCAAGAGCGCCGGCGACTATCCCGCCGCCATCGCCAAACTCAACGCCTTAGAAGAGGTCACCGAAGCCTACTACACCACGGGCAACTACAGCATCTTCGTCAAGGTAATGTGCCAGTCGATCGACGGCCTGCAACATGTACTGATCAACCGCATCCAATCCATCGATGAGATCCAATCCACCGAGACACTCATCAGTTTACAAAATCCTATCAGCCGCGCCGTGAAGCCTTAATCCAGTACCACTGGGGCTTACAGCCTTAGTGGATACTACTATTTAAAAACCGCTTACAACTTTTTCTTCTACCAGCTTTAACTTTGGTAATCTTTTGTGTTAAAAAGAACAAGCCGTCAACATGGCGGCAACAAAATAAGAAAAGATTAGTAACCAAAGTTACAGCAATACCAATAGTGTTTTGTGTCTCAAAACACTTCTATTTGACAAGGAAGAAGTTGTGAAAACTAAATTATCTCTAGCCATTTCAGCGGCGCTGATCTCGAGTGCGGCTGTAGCCAGCAACCAGTACACCGCAAATCCCTATGCTCCGGAAATCACTTCTGCTGATAGCTACAAGAAGCCAGCAGCTTCTCAGCCTTCACAAGTGGCTCCGCAGCGCTTCATCATCGAACTAAACTCTCCTGCCGTTGCTAAATACCAAGGCGGCATTGAGTCAATGGCGGCCACAGCCCCTAAGAAAGGCCAAAAAGTTAACGTACAGTCTGCGCCAGCTCAAAGCTACGCCAGTTTCCTCGCCAAAGAGCAGTCACAATTTGTGAGTGAACTGGCTAAGAAAGTACCTAACGCCAAAGTTGAGCAAAGCTTCAAGACCCTATTCAATGGTGTGACTATTGTTGGTCAAGGTCTGAGCATCGAGCAGCTAGCGGCCATGCCAAACGTTAAGTCTGTCTACCCTGAGACTATGTACGAAGCTAACATGGACTCATCTCACGACGTCATTAACACTGAAGCGATGTGGGAAGCGGTTTCTGGCATGGAAAACGCCGGTAAAGACATTCGTGTAGCGGTAATTGATACAGGTATTCGCCCAGAAAACCCAATGTTTGCTGGCGAAGGTTTCACAAAACCAGCCGAAGGAATGCCAAGCGACGACTACTGTTCGACAGTAGATGCAAGCTTCTGTAACGACAAACTAATCGTTGCCCGTTGGTCACAACCTACTTTTGAAGTGTGTGCCGACGAGCATATGAGCCCACTGGGTTACGGTGGTCACGGCTCTCACGTTGCCGGTACCTCTGTAGGTAACAAAGTCACCACTACCTACGAAGGTGTTGAAGTTGAACTATCTGGTGTTGCACCTGCAGCCTACCTGATGGTTTATAAGGCACTATTTACTAAGACTGACTGTGCACGCGGCAGCGGCTCTAACATCATGCTGATGGAAGCAATGGAGCACGCCGTAAACGATGGTGCAGATGTTATCAACAACTCTTGGGGTGGCGGCGCTGGTGGCGACCCAGCCAACAGCCCATACAAGGCTATGTATGAAGCTGCTGAAGCGGCTGGCGTAGTCGTTGTTACCGCTGCAGGTAACGATGGTAACGGCCCACAAACTATCGGTTGTCCAGCCTGTATCGAATCAGGTATTACCGTTGCTAACACTACTACTGGTCGTTTCTTTGCTAACACCCTAACCGTTGATGGTGAAGAGATTCTTGCACTGCAGGGCAACAATGGCCTGCTAGAGGCAGATATCACTGCACCTATCATCGCTGCAGCTAACATTGACGCAGAGAACACCCTTGGCTGTACGCCATTTGCTGCCGACTCTTTCAAAGACGGTATCGCCCTGATCTCTCGCGGTTCATGTTCATTCGCAACCAAGGCTGAAAATGCCGAGGCTGCGGGCGCGAAAGCTATGGTCGTTTACAACAGCGTACCAGGCGCTCCAATCTCTATGTTCATGCCAGATTCAACACTGCCAGCAGTGATGGTTTCTGACGCCGACGGCGCAGCTATCCTTGAAGGTCTGGGTGATGACACCACAGGTACTATCGCGGCTGAAGTGACTCGTATCGTTAACAGCAAGTTTGCCGATATCCTGAACCAGTCTAGCTCTCGTGGTCCTAACGGTAACCAAAACATTCTGAAGCCAGATCTTGCTGCGCCAGGTACCTCTATCCTGTCGGCAACTTCTCCTGATGAAGATGGTACTGACTTTACCACTATGTCTGGTACCAGTATGGCGAGCCCACACGTTGCAGGTGCTGCTGCACTGATGAGCCAGCTACACCCTGATTGGTCAGCAAATGACATCAAGACAGCGCTAACTTCTACTGCTCACATGGCAGGCGTACTCGATGATGATGCGGCGACTCCTGCCGATCCATTTGCAATGGGCGCGGGTCGTATGGATCTAGATGCTGCGGCTAAAGCAGTACTGACCTTCGACAAGCCTTCAATTGCTTCTGACTCTTGTGTCGGTCCTTGTACTTTCACTCGTACCGTATACAACAAGAGTGACGAGAAGACCTCTTGGGAGCTTTCAGCTTCTTCTGACAGCGCAGGTATCAGCGTATCGCCTTCATCACTGGAACTGGAAGCTGGCGAATCAGCAACCTTCACTGTGACTGTTGATTCAACCTTCAGCGAATACGGTGCTTGGATCTTCGGTAACGTCATGATCAAGAGCGCATCTCACCAAGACGCTCACCTACCAGTTGCTATCCTGGCTAAAGAATCAAGTGATTCTTCACTGATCTCTACCATGGCAACCAAGGCTGATCTGACAGCTGCTGAAGATATGCCAATCAAAGCCGTTGTAAACAACACAGTATTTGAAAACACTGTAACTGTTACCGCTATGGCACCAGAAGGCACTAAACTTACTTCTGCCGATGACGTTGACGTTACGCTAAACGGCGCAACGCAAAACGGTTTCGAAGTTGATGAAGCGCTTGGTCGCATCACCTGGGTAGGTCAACTGGATCTGCCACAGATTAAGTCTGCCAAAGGTACTGGCGCTAGCCCAAGTATCTTCGACCTAGACCTGGCCTATGTACCAGCTTGTGCTGATGGTTGTGATGAGAAATCATTCACCTTCAACCTACCTGAGTTCAAGTACAACGGTGCAACTTACACCCAGCTAACCATCTCTGATAACGGTATCGCAATCGTTGGTGGCGGTTCAGCATCTGGTACTTGGAACAACAAGGAACTGCCAGATAGCGCAAATCCAAACAACATCCTGGCACCGTTCTGGAGTGACTACGACCTGAGCGACGGCACTGTCGGCGACACGGGTGGCGGACAGCTAGGTATCCAGGTTGTTGCTGCTGGTGGTAACGAGTGGATTGTTGTCGAATGGAAAGATGCCCAGCTATATGCTGACGCCTCAGGCAACAAGTACAGCTTCAGCCTTTGGATCCAAACTGGTGACGTAGAAGATATTTGGTTCAACTACCTAGATATCCCTAACATGCCAAGCAATGTCACTATCGGTGCAGAAAACATCAGCGGTAGCGTAGGTACAACCTTCCACTACAACGGACAAGGTGGCACAGTCACTACTGACGATTATGTTGCACTGCAAGCGACCTCTTCAGGCAGCGTAGAGATCGACTATCTGGCGACACCAACTAGCTTCAACCCAGGTCAAACAGACAACTTCTCTGTTGACGAAGAAGCGACCTTGGAAGCAAACGTGTTAGAAAACGACACTGTTAGCCAGAAAGTAGCTCGCGTCTCTGTAACTGGTGACGGCATGACAGCTAACGCACAACGCATCATCGATGTTGCGCCAGCTGGTGCACTAGGTGAAGCAACACTGGTTGACGAGCCTGCGCACGGTGAAGTAACTCTAGAGAAAGATGGTTCTATTACCTACACACCAGAAGATGACTTCTTCGGTAAAGACTCATTCACTTACACCTCTAAGGATGCCGAAGGCAACCTGAACGCTGCGACCACAGTTAACGTTATGGTTAACAACATCAACGATGCACCTACCGTGGCTCCTACAGGTATGACAAGTACCGAAGGCTTCGTGGTAACCGCTAAGGCCAATGGCAAAGACGTTGATGGTGACAACCTGACCTACACTTGGACACAGACTGCAGGTACACCTGTTACCTTTAACAACGGTGGCGCAGAAATTAAGTTTACTGCTCCAGCAGGTAACAACACCCTGACTTTCTCTGTCGTTGCCAGCGATGGTGAGCTAGAGAGTGAAGCGGGTACGGCGACTATCACAGTTAATGCCAAGGAAGAGAAATCTTCAGGTGGTGGTTCACTGGGTTGGTTCGCACTGCTGATGCTACCATTTGCTGCGCTACGTCGTCGCAAATAAACAGATAGCTTAAACAGAAAAAGGGAGCCACTTGGCTCCCTTTTTTATTGATAACGCGAAAGGCGACTAAACCAAGCGCTAAACTATGAGGTACAAATCCTCCAAGCTAAAAGCCAAACCTAAAGCGCAAATACCTTAGTCATCACCTTATAGAGCTCTGTGCCTTGATACACAGACGCCGAGGCAAAATGCAATACGGGCACGCAGTCAACAGGCAGACTCAGTGGTACTATCGCATCCTCCTCGCCATATCTGTCGACACGCAAGATGTTGGCGAGCGGTTCACCGGCGATGAGCGGCTGCCCAACCTTCGCCTTATACTCCACCAAGCCGCCTTGCGGCGCGTGATACTTCTTATAGTCTTTCAGATAACAGGCGTAGCGAGGCATCTCAGCTGGCTCTACTCGCTCACTTATTACGCCGCGCAGGCTGAGATAGGCCATGATCCCTTCGACATCCACTAGGGCATCGGCCAGGTCAACATTCTCCTGACTACCAAGCTCCAGGGTAAAGGCCGATACGGGCACCTCAATCTCACGGCCCTGAGTCGCCAGATATTCGCTCAACTGCCACCAGGGACAGAAGATAGACTCATCCATGGCCCCGCCAAACTCATTGGGGATCAGCAGGGTATAGGGAATAGAAAAGTACTTGGCGGCATCTTGATCATACTCGGGACAATAGAGATGCTTACACGACTTAGGGCCCGTGTGCAGATCCAGCACGATATCCGCCTCATGGCCCATCTGCTGCAGGCTCACCGCCAGACGATGACCCGTGGTGATGCCCCATGGCTCATGCAGACGGCTATAGCAGCGCTCAACCAGCAAGGCCCTGAAATGGGCGATCAGCTCGGCATCGTTCAGATGTTTATGACCCTGATACCAGCTAGCAATATCCAGCTTATGGTCTAGATATTCACGGTTCCAGTTCACCCCAGTTATGGGATCGAACCGGCCCAAGGTAAACTCGCCACTCTTTTGATTGATCCCCAAAGGATTGGCCAGGGGCACCAGGGTGATCTTACCGCGCAGCTCGCAGCGTTCGAGCGCCTGCATCAGCTGATAGATCACCGCATTGCCCTGCACCTCGGCGCCGTGGACGTTGGCCTGTATGTAGACACTCGGCCCTGTCAGCACCTCAGGGGCAAATTCAAACAGGTTTAGCTCGAGATCTTGGCCTGTTGCAAGCTCGCCAATCTTTAGCGTGGAACGACCCGGTTTCATAGCGACCCTTCAAACAAGTTTTGATGCAGGGCGCTGACGACCTGAGCCGCCTCAGACTCGGCCACCAGGACACATAAGTTGTGTGGGCTGGCGCCCTGACAGATCATACGCACATTGTGAGGCTCTAACACCTCGAATACGCGGCGACACACACCCGACGTGGTGGCAATCTTGTTACCCACTATCGCCACCAGTGCCAGACCATCTTCGACCCGCACCCGGCAGTGCTGCGACAGCTCCTGCAACAAGGCCTCGCTCAGCAGGCTGTTTCCGGCCGAATCTGAGCCCGTCTTATCTAGCGTCAGAGAGACGTTTACCTCTGAAGTAGTGATTAAGTCCACACTGATCTTGTGCCGCGCCAGGGTGGCGAAGGTCTCGGCCAGGAAGCCTTGGGCGTGAAGCATCTGTAGGCTATGCAGGTTAAGTAGCGTCTGGTCGCGTCGCACTGCCACGGCGCGATAGATAGGCTCGTCGTTCACCTGATGACGTATCCAGGTGCCACCTAGCTCAGGCGCCTTGCTGGAACCGACAAACACCTGAATCTTGTGTCTGACCGCCGGCAAAATGGTTGCCGGGTGCAGCACCTTGGCACCAAAGGTGGCCATCTCGGCCGCCTCGTTGAAACTTATCTCAGGGATAGGGCGCGCATTCGGCGCAAGGCGTGGGTCTGTGGTGAAGATCCCCGGCACATCCGTCCAGATCTCAACCGCAGACGCATCCAGCGCCTCGGCAAGCAGGGCCGCCGAATAGTCGCTACCACCACGCCCTAACGTGGTGGTAGCCCCCTGTTCATCGGCGCCGATAAAACCTTGGGTCACGATTCGCTGCTCACTAAGCAGGGGTAGCAGATGCTCTGTGCAAAGCTGCTTCACCGCTTCGATCTGCGGCTCCGCGCGGCCGAAATGACTGTCGGTACGCATCACCTGACGCACATCGAAGGCGCTCGCCCGCTCGCCCTTCTCTCTCAGCACGGCAGCAAACAAGACTGATGAACACTGCTCACCCTGGGCAAGCAGTTCGTCTGTAGTCGCCTTATTACGGTTTTGGGAGAGCGATTCGCTTAGGCTGGCAATCTTACTTAAGATGGCATCGAGGCGGGCGGCCACATCATGGGGCTGACCCAACTCGTCGAGGATCTTATATTGAATCGAGGCAATTGCCTTGAGCAGCTGCTGACGACGCTCAAAGTCCACATGCTCCTGAGTTAACTCCACCAGCAGATTGGTCACACCGCTCGAGGCGCTGACGACCACCACACGGGTTTCAGGATTGGCCAATACGATATCGGCGCAGCGGTTCATCGCCTCATAATCGGCAACCGAGGTACCACCAAACTTAGCAACAACAATAGACATTAGCGCACCTCAACCCAAGTAGCTGACGATGACACAAAAGAAATAGATAACATTGAATACGCTCCGAACTTACTTCGTTCGAAGAGCCTGGTGCAAAGATGACGCACCCCAAGACGGGAAACAGCGATTGCCACCAGAAGCTCTCCACCAAAAAACAGGTGACAATCGATGGGATTCAGCCCAGTCGACCGATAAACAGATGAAACCAAACATCTCTTTACCTCGGCGTTAATCTCCCTCATAAACCGTCAACGGAGTTTGGACTCCTCGGGCTTACTACCTAGTTAACGCTCCTCTTCTGTATCACTAACCTTAAGGTCAGGATGCAAGAAAACTATCAAATAACAGAATAAAAAGTCAACGATATTTTAGCTTGTCTTGATGAAAGCCTCTCAAGTTCCCCCGCCTGCTAGCGACTGATATCGGGCAGCTCGCTGACCAGGCAGACCCGGGCGGAAAACTTGCCCAGGGTGAGTTCGTCATACTCAATCAGACAAGGCACCAGTTGCAGCTCGTCTTCATCGACAAAATAGATGGCGTTTTGATTAAACACCTTGCCAAGATCCACCGCCGCGGCCTTATCGATAGACACGGCCCAGCTCTTCTCCATATGACCTCTGTCACTGGAGGCGCCGATCAGGGCACGATAGGGATATTGAAGACGTTGAATATGACGTTGAAGCTGTTTGTCGAGGAGACGGTTTTGCGAGGGAGAAAGGTGTTGACCTTTAGGATTATGAGCGGTAATGATTGCAAATGATAACGAAGGGGAGAAAGGTTGCGTAAGTAAGAACTGCGTTTGCTGATAGCATTGCCAAAGGTGTTCGCTTGCTGTGCTCATCACTAAAATATTCCTAAATTAGATTCCGTCGATTATAGCAAAATTCCTCCGCCTTCCTAGAGGTGTGAGACAGGTCACTTTATTAAATTTTATTAATACCATTAAAATCATAATCTTATGTACACAAATGTGATATACATCAAATCTCAAAGGAATTTTGTTAACATTTCATTTGTTAACAAATGACTAAAACGAGTACAATAAGTTCGTTGATTCACTTCCACTCATCTCACGATGAAATACTTTTTGTTACATCTTGTCGACGACAAGGTCATCAAAAGTTAGTCAATTTCCTGTATAAAATGTGAGCTTAGGCTGATTTAGCATTTAAACTTGAAAATATTAGATAGTTAACGGAACTATTCCCAACTATTGTTAATCGAAGTGAGTAACCGTTCGCGTGTCTTTTGAAAGAGATACGTATACTTTACTAATCATGAAGTGTGTTGCTGTACCAATTGGGTTTGATAAAAGCACTACGTGAGTTCGGTAATTGTCGCGAAGACAGATAGGGCGCAGCAGCACCAACTAGCGCTCATGGTTAGAACAGTTTTAAACAAATATTAGGTAAATAAATATGCAAAACCCGCACATTCTGATCGTTGAAGATGAAGCCGTTACCCGGAACACGCTAAGAAGTATTTTCGAGGCTGAAGGATATGTGGTAACTGAAGCCAATGATGGCGCAGAGATGCATAAAGCCATGCAGGAAAACAAGATCAATCTTGTGGTAATGGATATCAACCTACCAGGTAAGAATGGTCTGCTGCTTGCGCGTGAACTTCGTGAAATCAATAACATCGGCCTTATCTTCCTTACCGGCCGTGACAACGAAGTTGACAAGATCTTGGGTCTGGAAATTGGTGCCGATGACTATATCACCAAACCATTTAACCCACGCGAACTGACTATCCGTGCACGCAACCTGCTGACTCGCGTCAACAGCACCGGCGGCGAAACCGAAGAGAAGAGTGCCGTAGAATTCTACCGCTTCAACGGTTGGAGCCTAGAGATCAACAGCCGTTCACTGGTGAGCCCACAGGGCGAGTCGTACAAGCTGCCCCGCAGTGAGTTCCGCGCCATGCTGCACTTTGTTGAGAACCCAGGCAAGATCCTGACCCGTGCCGATCTGCTGATGAAGATGACTGGCCGTGAGCTTAAGCCACACGACCGTACTGTGGACGTGACCATTCGTCGCATCCGTAAGCACTTCGAAAGCTTGCCAGATACGCCAGAGATCATCGCCACCATCCACGGCGAAGGCTATCGTTTCTGCGGTAACTTAGAAGAAGCATAAATCACATCCAGCTAGCGCAAATGTGATTCGATTAAAAAGCCAGTCTAACGACTGGCTTTTTTGTACATGGACTGTACTTATCCCCTGTGGCCATGGATGGGCTAAGAGGGGGTTTGTGTCTGGAACACTTATACCAAAGTCCATGGATAGATAGCTTTGGTATTTGTACATGGATTTTCTGTTTATGTAGAGGTATCCCCGATGGCCATGGTTGGACATAGAGGGGATCTGTGTCTGAAACACTTATGACAAAGCCTAGGGATGGGTAGCTTTGGTATTTCTACATGGCTTCTACTTATCCCCGATGACCAATAACCTCTAGCCAAGTGATGCCGAGTAAATTCGTCTCTATTTATTTTATAACTAGAAAAAGTTGAGCAGCTCATTTTGCTACTCAGCAAGCTACAGATAACCCTTCGGCATATAGTAAAAGTCTTTAGCCATCTTATATATAAATCTTTAGCCGCCTTATAACTAAGTCATTAAGCACCATTTACCTAAGCCCTCAACCACGGCATAGGGAAACACTTCGAAAGCTTACCAGATGGGGGGCTTTGCGGCGCGCCATGGTAAAGGTTGTCGTTTATGGGAAGTAAAAAATGACATAGGGCTAACGCTGTTAGTGTTTGACGTTAAAGCCAGCTAGGTTGCCCCACCCGCTTTTGAAGACATCTGCTGTTAAAGACGCCTACATTGCACCATATTCTTTCAGCTTTCGATATAGCGTTGCCAGGCTCATCCCTAACTTCTCTGCAGCCTGAGTCTTATTGTTATCAAGTTTTTTTAACACCGCTAGAATATAGTCCTCTTCCACCTTATGTAACGCTCTAATGTCTTCCGATACTGAAGGCATACACAGACCATCACGTATTTCATCTGGTAGATCTTCTGGCATAATCTGAGGCCCAGGACTCAGAACCACCGCCCGCTCGATAGTATTCACCAACTCTCGCACATTACCCGGCCAAGAGTAATTCAACAGTAAATCTGCTGTCTTATAATTAAATCCAGTATGCTCTCTTCCAAGCTCTTGATTAAACTTCGACAAAAAGAAACGGCTCAAAGGTAAAATATCTTCTGAGCGTTCCCGCAGTGGTGGAACAACCAGCTCAATGACTTTCAAACGATAATAGAGATCTTGACGAAACTCTCCTTTGTCAACCGCGTCTTCAAGACAACAATTGGTCGCCGAGATTATGCGCACATCGACACTAATAGTCTCAGTATCACCGAGTTTTCGTATCTCTTTTTCCTGCAGGACTCTTAAGAGTTTCACCTGTAATGCAGGTGATAGCTCTGCCACTTCATCTAAAAATAAAGTGCCCCCATCAGATGCCTCAATCAAGCCTTTCTTGGTCGTTTCCGCCCCCGTAAAGGCACCGCGTACATGGCCGAATAATTCATTTTCTAGCAAGGTTTCATTCAAGGCTCCGCAGTTAATAGCAACCAATGGTTTATCTGCTCTCGGTGACTGACGATGAATAAATTGCACCAACTTTTCTTTACCAACACCACTCTCACCAGTAACAAGCACGGATGTCGGCACTTTCGCCACATTGGTTGCCAGCTCCAATAGTCTGCACATCTCATAGCTCTTGGACACAGGATAGCCATCGGCCATCGAGCGATACTGCATAGAGGAGTTAATTCGATCTTGCATGTTTTGCGGCAATGCATCCCCCCAACATTGCAAATTGCCAAGCTGCGCTGCGACACTCTCATTACAGATACCATCATATATAGGCAAGTAGGGCTTAATCTCTTCCCCCCACTCTTCTATGTAATTACCGCTAATATGGCAACAGCTATCACCTTTGGCTTTACATTCGTCCTCAATAAAGTAAACGGTACGATTCTCGATATTTGATACGTAGCCACTGGCAAAACCTATATGCTCCCAGCACACAGGCGCTTTACTTAAACCCCGTAGCTGTAAATGCTGCTCTGCTTCATATAGACTTATCGCGTGGGTTTCAATTAGAGGTTTAGCTTTAATTCCGTCGCGTCGCTGGCGGCTAAGAATTTCTCCAAAGCCACACATGGAAAACAGCAAAGGTCCAAGTTCGCCCTTACGCGCTTCTTTCCAAACATCCGGCATCTGGCGTTTTATCTGCTCTGCTAACAGCCAACCTCTTATATAACCTGAGCGCACAACAAGGGACTGTGTCATTTCTTGCCCAAGTTTTTCGCATAGCTCCATCTTATGTAAACCATGAGAAAAAATATCTGTCATATAAAGTCTATGGCCAAGGAAACTCATTGCCCCACCTCTGGGTTTAAAAGACAATAGTTCTCTTAAATCTAATTCCAAAGTTTTCATAAGAATCCAATCGCGAAAAGAAAATATTATAAACCAGCAGACAAACAACCTACGTGACTACCTTCAACTAATTTCATTATTAATAAGTATGTAGTGGCATAGTGAATGCTCTGTCGCTAGACAAAGCTAAATATGCTCTAGATCACACATTTAAACTCTAGCTAAAGGTGCTACCGGACTTAACAGCCTAGGATTCACTAGATTTATTTGATGATGAGCGCTGTTTCAGCATAAATGAGACTTGGTAAAAAATAATAAAGGGCACCGAGGTGCCCTTTATTTTAAGAAACATCTGATTATTTTACTCGTTATCCAAAAACTTGATGGCAGAATAAAAGCCAATTGAATCAGATATCAATACATTTAAAATTTGTAACGCAAGTAAGTCTGAGTTCGTACCATATCTCCCTCAGCACTTCCCATATTTTCAACATCACCGAAGCGGGTTCCCACGGCAAACTGCAAGTCTTTGGTGATATCCCAGTACAGATTCGTATGCCAAGAAAAAGCCTTCTTATTGGCCATTACGGTCAAAGTCCCAGAGTCAAAACTATCTTCGTCCTGCTCAGAGTAACCCGCTCCAACCTGCCAGCGTATACTTGGGGTTAAAGAAAACATCAAGCCACCAGTCAGGCTTTGATAGCCTAAGGTTTCAATATCCCCGTTACTGTCTATGCCAGCTCCCGCATTAAAGCCTAGCCCGGCGTAACGGCCAATACCATCCCCATAGGTATAATTAAGGACAGCCTTATGGCCCTGCCCAAATTTTACACTCGCGCCCACAGCAAAACCGTAACCAGTGCTGCTTTGACCACCCAAGTCAAACTGACGAATCACCACTCGAGGACTGATTGTTACAGGCCCCTTTGCAAGAAAATATTTAACAATTAGATCTGGGAGTTTCTCTTCACTTCTCGCATCGTGCACACCGTCACCGTTGGTGTCCAAGTTAACGTATCGAATCGGCGTGCCACCGATATTAGCCATACCATAAGCGGGATTCTCTAAGCTGGCCATCAAGTATTGGCCAGGGCTTAGATTGTACTGATAACGCACTTGTGCTTGACGTACAAACGAATTCCCCGGATCTGAAGAAAAGTCCATGGAAGGCAATGAGCTAGCGAAGTCCATGAAGGCGGTCCACGTCTGACCAACGAGTATAGAGCTGTCCTCTCTATCGATATTAATATAGGCATGACGGATTCTAAAACCGTGGCTGTTTGACCAAGTTGGACCATCAGAGTCGATATCCGCAAAGAAGTCACCTTCTAAATGAGAGGAGATAGTTCCTATATCTGTCTCTGTTTTACTCTTCAAATAAACACGACTCTCTCTAGCCGTCATATTGAAACGGGTTGTATCCGCGTTTGCAGTGCCGTCAATCGGTGTTGCATAGACACTGTAAAGGTGACCGTTATAAGGTGCGGTAACAGTACCGTTAGAATCGAAAGTTGCCATGCCCTTGATATAACCACCCACTGTTAGGTCGGTGTCAGCCACCTTAAAATCAACCGAGTGAGCCAGTGGAGATAAAGACAAACCTATAATTAGTGGTAACAGTGCTCTGCGAGCATTTATCATTTTCATCATTTTTATCCTTTATTAAGCCAAATCAAATCATGATATTTGGGCTTATAATCAATTAGGTATGAAACCATTAAGGCAGTTTTTTGAACTCAAAACGTTGGTGACAACCAATACAAGCATTCTCAGAAGGCTTATGTTGGTGATGACACTTGTTACAATTAGTTTCGGTACCGTTATGACGATTTTTATGAGGATTGGTGGGCTGTACATCTTTTGTTGTTGCGGCAAGCTCTTGCGTGTCGTGACACTGTAAACAAGCAAACATAGGAGCAGGCTGTTTTTTCTTAGCATCGCCATGACAATCTGAGCAGTTAAGCCCTGCATTGGCATGGAGCTTACCGAGTTCAATAGTCTCCGCGGAAGCGACTCCGTTGACACAAAGGATCATCGCAACGGTAAGCAAGAGTTGGTGTATTTTCAAAAATTTCATCTTCTTATCCCATAATTCTATTTATGATAGGAATGGCTTTAGTGCTTATCTAACCCTTCTAGCCCTACAACTTGGCAACGTACTTACCAGTCAAGTACCCAGCCGTGTAACAACGACCTAAAGACAGTCCGAATACAGTTAGCGGGTAATCAACGCCACCATAGAAACCGCCACCAAGATTGCCAACAACGTATAAACCGCCAATGGGTTTAGCGTCCGCATCCAATGCTTGGTAATTGTCGTTAACCAACATTCCCGAACAAACAGCCGACACCCGCATGCGACGATGGATGCCATAGAAAGGCGGTTTTAGCACTGGCACCATTTTTGATGAGGGTTTACCGAAATCATCATCCTGACCTTTTTTACACAGCTCGTTATATCGTTTGACGTTAGCTACGAATGTTTTTGGATCACATTCCAGTTTTACTGCAAGCTCTTCCAGGGTATCTGCTACGTAGGTATTTATGAGGGATGGATAGACACCGGTCTTTGGCGCAGGATCTTCTGGCATATAGGCTTTCATTTCTTCAGGAGAATATAAACGTCCCGGCCAGTCAGCTGCTTGCGTCATGTAATTTGCGTCGAATACTTGGGAGTAATGCCCCGCATTTTGTTCATCACGCAGGTAGTTATTCATTAGAGACATCTCAACAGTCTCATTGACAAAACGCTCACCTTTGCGATTCACAGCTAAAAATGGCATATCGCACATTGAAGCAGGACCAGCATCAAAATCATGGAGCATCTTAGTGTGGCCGGCAGGTTCTATCACACCACCAGCCCAATACGCCATCGCGAAACCGTCACCGGTACGGTCTTGCTGCTTGCGCTCAAAGTTTTTCAAATCGGGGATGAAATAATTGCTCATCGCTTCATTATTCTGGTAATCACCAGTCGACAAAATCACGCCTTTTTTAGCCATATACTTGTGATATTGACCATCACGAGATTGAGCAATCACACCGATCACTTTGCCTGATTTATCTTGGATTAGCTGTTGTGCAGGCATGTTGAAAAAGAACTTAACTCCGGCTTTCTCAGCAACCTTTGCGAGCGC
This sequence comes from Shewanella halotolerans, assembly GCF_019457535.1. Lineage (NCBI taxonomy): Bacteria > Pseudomonadati > Pseudomonadota > Gammaproteobacteria > Alteromonadales > Shewanellaceae > Shewanella > Shewanella halotolerans. Next base: position 3,727,336 of record NZ_CP080417.1, read on the forward strand.
GCGCATACCATCACCAACAGTGTATGGCTTAGGACCGAAGACTGAAGACACAAAGTTAAGTGGGTATTCGCTAACCCCATGAACGCCATGCTGTGGTTTAGTGCCTAGGTCTACGACTTTAGCTCCCCCTTTCTTAGCCCGGTCTATAACCCAAGATATCGCTTCTCCTGAGTTGTAAGCCCAGCTTCTCAAAAGACCAGGATGACAACGATGAGCACTATCTTTCATCAAACGAGAAACCAAGGCTTCGACAGAGGCTTTAGGGGTGGTTTTTAAATCAATACCTGAACCAAAGTTACCCTGTGAGACGACAATAGACTGCTTTTGTAACACAGCAACTTTAGCGCCATTCTCAGCAGCCGACAGTGCAGCAGGCACACCTGATGCACCAGCACCAACGACAACGACATCAAAAGTTTGTGTAGAAGCAATATCCTTATCAGCAATAGCTTTTGGCTTAGGTAGAAAATTCAGCGTCGCCTCGCCATCGATACTGTGAGCAAATTCTTGGCTAGAAGGCGTTGCGGCTGTTGCCATTGGGCCAGTTAACCCAGAAACCGCAATCGCGCCGGTACCTACGGCCGCACGAGTCAGGAAAGTACGTCGTGAAATACCATTTCTCAAAGTATTTTCTGTATACGGATCTAAAGCGATTTTTTCATTATCACTTTCTTTCTTCATTACTGATACTCCTATTAACTATGATAATAGAGGCCAGCTAATCATCATTTCAAGCCATTAAGTTTATGCAATCCCTGTTATACCCAGGTTCAGCATAAAATTGAGTGAAACTTAAATATCAGCCACTTTTATATAACGACTCATCACAACATAAAAATGAATAGCCAACCCCTGCAAACGGATATATAAAACCCAAACAAACAAGCACTAGGCTCATTTAATCCGTTTAATTGCAGAAGCTATGCCAAAGGAATGGCAAATTGTAATACATTGATTTAAATGCACTTACAAAAACGCAGAACGTGAAGACCATTTAATAATGAGAAATGGATTTTCATTTAATTAGTAGGGAGGAGAAAATCAAACAGTGAAATAGATCAAATTAGAATCACGCCAATTAGAATTAACGAAAAAACAACAAGCATCACACTAAATGTATTATTGAGAACAAAATCCATACACTCCCAAAAAAAACAATTAAACATATAATAAATGCATCTAAAAAAATTGAACAACAAACCTCCTCTTAATCGATAAAACACTATTTAATAGAAGTAGCATACGACACCCTTTAATTTTGCGAAAAGTGATTATTCAATTGCGATACAGATGAGGTCGGGCAGGATCATTAGCTTGCAAAATAAAAGTGCAACCCTGTCTCTATCCCATAACAGGGTGCACTTCACTTCGCATGGCTCGCTAGCAACAAATAATTTTTAATCAAAATGATAGGTGATGAATGAGTTAGCAGACCGTACTACTCAGAGCTAAGTTGATACCTAAGAATAGGACATGAGTAAATCGACTTAATCCCAGCAATGAGAAACAATAAAGGGTTAACCCTACCGTAGAGGCAATTCGCTTTTCATTATGCCTATACGACTCACAAAAAAGCCCTGCCGCTTCTATCAAGCAACAGGGCTTTTGTTTTGCTAAGGCTTAAGAGCGATAGCCTAGTGCTTCAGCTGCCTCTCGAGAAAGTCAGCCAGTGAGCGATACAGGTGGGTACGCACCTTCTCACCGCGCATCGAGTGCTTAGAGCCGGGATAATCAATCATTTGGAACAGCTTGCCCTCGTCCTGCAGCGCCTTGTAGACCCGGGTGCTGTTCTCAAACAACACGTTGTCGTCGGCCATACCGTGGTACATGAGTAGCCCTGACTGATAGCCTTTCACATACGGCAATACGCTACTGGCCTCATAGCCTTCAGCATTGGTCGCCGGATGCGACAGGTAACGCTCTGTGTAGTGGCTGTCATACAGAGACCAGTCGGTCACGGGTGCGCCCGAGATAGCCGCCTTGAAGTAATCCGGCGCCTTAAACAGGCTCATTAGCGCCATGTAGCCGCCATAGCTATGACCATAGATAGCGATATTCTTGCCATCGACATAGCTCAGGCTACGCAGGTAGTCGACACCGGCCTTTTGGTCGTTCACCTCGGCCTCGCCCAGATGCTTGTAGATCACCTGCTCAAACTTGGTGCCACGATGAGCCGAGCCGCGGTTATCCAGCTGGAACACGATGAAGCCCTGCTGCAGCAGATACTGGGTAAAGTAGTCGTGCTCGCTCCAGCTGTTAACCACCAGCTGGGCATGGGGACCACCGTAGACGCGCACCACCACTGGATATTGCTTAGTGGCGTCAAACTGCGTCGGCTTAAACAGGCGATATTGCAGCGCCTGACTATCTTCTGCCTTTATCTGACCAAATTCAGGCAGCTGCCACTGACCAAAATAGGGATAGAGTGGATGGCTCTTGTCCACCTTGTTCTGCTCGACCCAGGCCAGGCGTTTGCCCTGCTCGTCATGAAGGCTTATCTGCGGCGGCTGCGCCAGGCTGTTGAAGTAATCCAGATAGATCGCCTGATTGTCGGCAAATACCGGCGCGTGCATGCCGCTGCGCTTGCTCAGCTGCTCTATCTTGCCGCCCTTGAGCGGTACGCGAAACAGGTGCTGCTCGACCACGCTCGCCTTGCGGCCGGTAAAATAGACCCAGCCTTCCTGCTCATCCACATGCACCAGCTCGTCCACCGCCCAGTCACCTTTGGTCAGCTGCCTGAGCTGTCGCCCTTGCTGGTCGAACAAATAGAGGTGATTAAAGCCGTCACGCTCCGATGCCCACAACATCTGCGGTGATTTTTTGAGGAAATATAGGTCGTCATTCAGATTCACCCAGGCGTCACTCTCCTCGCGGATCATGGTCATGGGAGCATCCTGGCTACGTAGATCGATAATACGCAGATCTAAGGTCTTCTGATCCCGACTCTGCCATTGAAACGACAGCTGCAGGCTGTCTGGCAACCACTTCACTCTCGGCAGGTAGATATCCTTATCTTCTCCCAGGTCGACCCAGCGCACCTTTTTATCGGCCAGCGTCACCACACCCAGGGCGATGGCCACGTTGTTCTTGCCGGCATAAGGGTAGCGCTGCTCGGTTAGCTTGATGCCATCGGCATAGATCTCGTTGCGAGTAACCAGCTCAACGCCGGACTCATCGATGCGGGTAAAGGCGATGGCCGACTCATCCGGCGCCCACCAGTAACCCGTCATTCTGTCCATCTCCTCCTGGGCGACAAACTCGGCCATGCCATTCTTGATGGCGCCACCACCGTCTGTGGTCATGGCAGTCAGCTTCTGGCTGCGCAGATCGAACACATAGAGGTTTTGATCTCTAACGAAAGAAACATAATGCCCCTTTGGCGACAGCTTGGCATCTGTGGTAAAGCCCTCCCCCACAGTCAGCGGCGTCACCTTGTTATCGCTCAGCGAATAGTAATAGAGAGCGCCCGATGCCGGGATCAGCAGCGCCTGGCTGTCATCCGCCCAGAAATATTCCATGATCCCCTGACCATAGATGCGTTGACGCTCGCGCCGCGCCTTCTCCTCATCGGACAGCTCGCCGCTCTTTAACTTGTCGGCATCCAGCAGCAGGCTCTGTTTACCGGTGGCCACCTCCATCTGCCAGAGATCGTAGAAGTGTTGATCCTCTGCCCGACCAGCCAGATAGGTCACACGCTTACCATCGGGCGACAGCTTTAAGCCCCTGGGGCTGCTGCCCGCCAATGCGGGAGAGGCGTAGAGCCTTTCTATGGTGAGAGGTTCATTGCCGCCGACAGGCTGCGCAAGTTGGGGTTGTGACGCACTTACCGCGTGAGATAGAAACATAGGCACCGCCATCAAGGCTGAACTTATCCATTTTTTAGTCATTATTATGTCCTGGATAGAAAACAGGTATAGGTCAAATTGCAGGCTAGCATTGTGCCCTAAAGTGACGCAAAACGAAAACCGCGATCCAGACGGGCTAAATTGCCGCTGAAAAAATGATTCATCTGGGGTAGAATCGCCCGCATAACAAGATAAACAAGATCTGACCTCCAGTGCGAGCCTAGCTCCCATTTGTCATAGGAAATAACATGCAAACTCTGGCACAACACCTTAGTTCTCAAGGAATTCAAGCCCCGCTGGCCCAGCTGTTAACCACGCTGGCCGATACCTCTAAAGCCATTAGCCACGCGGTGCGTCACGGCGCCCTCGCCGGCGTACTGGGCGCCACCGAACAGGAAAACGTTCAGGGCGAAACCCAGAAGAAGCTCGACGTGATCACCAATGACATGCTTAAAGAGGCGCTCACGGCCGACAGCACTGTACGAGGCCTGGCCTCAGAAGAGGAAGATCATATCGTCGAGGTAGGTCAGAGTGGCGACTTCCTGGTCTGTTTCGATCCACTGGATGGCTCATCTAACATCGACATCAACTCGCTGGTCGGTACCATCTTCTCGGTTCTGCCGGCACCGAGCGGTGAACTGAGCGAGCAGAGCTTCCTACAGCCCGGCCGTCAACAGGTCGCTGCCGGTTACGTGCTATATGGTCCATCGACCATGCTGGCCCTCACCACAGGTAACGGGGTACAGCTGTTTACCCTCAACCCAGAGACTAACGAATACCTGTTGACCAACGAAGCCATGTCCATCAGCAAGGACACCAGCGAATTCGCCATCAACATGTCAAACCAGCGTTTCTGGGAAGCCCCGATGCAGACCTATATCGCCGACCTGCTACTTGGCAAGATAGGGCCGCGCGAGAAGTCATTCAACATGCGCTGGATCGCCGCCATGGTAGGCGACGTGCACCGCGTACTGTCACGCGGCGGCCTGTTCACCTACCCCACCGACAACAAGAATCCAGAGAAGCCATACAAGCTACGTCTGATGTACGAGGCAAACCCTATGTCTTTCCTGGTCGAACAGGCGGGCGGCAAGGCCTCTACCGGCTATGAAACCATCATGGACATTCAGCCAAGCGAGATCCACCAGCGCGTCGCTGTGATCTTAGGCTCGGCCAACGAAGTCGATGCCTGCCTGGAATACCATGGTCAGGACTACAGCGAAGAGCCAAGCCTGTAAGCTAGTCTCCTGCTTTAATAAGTAAAAAGTCGCCAATTGGCGACTTTTTATTGCCTCATGGCAAGCATGTAAAAAGCCAATTCACGACTTTGATTCCAGCAGTGCCCTAAGTGGCGCCGGCAGTAATGCTCTCGATTTTTCGGTAATGGCTTTTTCATGCTTCTGCCAGAGCACACCGAGATAAACCACCCCGAGACCAATTAACGATAATGCGATCGGGAACAGCCAGTTATCCTTAAAGACGTCGTAAGCCAGGTAACTGAGATAGCCGCAACTGCCAAGGGCACCAAACACCACAAACACTCTTCGAACTAACAGCGCGCCAACCCCAATCATCAACAGGTTAATGCAGAAATAGATGAACTTTGATAGTTCACTGTCAGAGTGCTGGAAAGATAAACCACACCAAAAAGCGATAACCCCAAAAATGTAGATCCAAAAGCCATAGTCAGCCTTATGGTGAGACCTGATGTCGACCCAAAAGGCGAGCCCTATCATTAACAGGCCTAAATACATTGAGACTAAGGATCTAAGCTCCCATGTTATATCATCACCCGAGATCACCACCGTCATGTCCATCGTCATATACCAGAGCGTGACCGCAATAGGCATGATTAAAAAGGGATATTTATATCGCCACGCGGTGATGACGCCGACGGCTAGTGTCCCCAGTTCCATGTATAGCCAATGCCATTTTATGACTCTGTGATAATCCCTGTATCTACTCTCATCTGGCCATACACCTAACCATTGTTGCAGCCCATAAATCGCTAAGGGGGTCAAACAGACGACAAAGGTGGCACAAATGCCAGCGGGAATGACGAAGCCTCTTGCCGAAAACCTGTTGGTCAGGGTTAAGCCAACAGCCGCATACAGCATCGAGATAAACAAAATACCTGCGCCGCCGAAGGACTCCCACCCTAAGTTCATGAAAAGTGTCATTGCGCCGATGGCGATAAGCCCACCCAAGTAATAGAGCACATGGGTAAAGGTAAATTTGGGATTGGCACTAGGCTGAGCGGCTAAGAACTGATAGAGGGCTTCAGCTTGCCGAGCTGAAATAATATTTTCCCGCGCCGCAGCATCTAACTGCTTCTTACTGACATCCATGTTTACTCCCTGATATTAATTTTTGTCGAACACTGTGGCTACAGTGGTATTGCGATAATCACTTGTTATCTTTGACTTTCTCGATTGAGTTTATCGATAAGCGCACGCAATTTTGTCAACTTAAGTTCGGTAAGCAGCACGACGACAAACAACCACAGGGCTCCGGCAATAAAAACAGCATTAATTAAGCTGTCACTATGCTGTTGATATCCATAAAGGCCGAGCATAAGAACCAAAGAAGCGGATAACGACATGCCCCAATCGTTGCTACCAAGCTTATACTCGTCCTTCGCAATATCCTTGGTGACAGTGACAGGGTTAGCGAGGCCATCTAACTTTACTAGAACTTTGCTATTCTTTTGACGAACGTTAAACCCTTCACGCTCTAGCACTTCAACAACACTTTGCATAATTTAAGGTTTCCTTTCCTTATCGTTTCCCAATACCTAAATAGATACAGTCAATGCATATAAGCTATCGGAAGACAGCACTCACCTCTTTCGCAGCCTAAACTCTTTATTAGCTGATTTTTCCTAAAGCGCTGCGCCTAAACCAGTAGAAACAATATATCCAGCCAACCGGCGGCATAAAAACATTTAGGATGCACGTATAAAAAACAACCAAAGAAAGATTGTTAGAAATGCCTTTTGCATATCTAATTGTCAGATAAATAACGATAAGAGCAAGAACCAAATACACTTGCCCCCAGAGAGTTGCGTTTAAATCCATTCGACTTAACACTCCATTTTCTAAACTGCGCTTAATTATAAGATGCGAAATATCCTACTTAGACAAACTTAAGACTCTAGGTTCGAATCATACAGGCAATTTGTTTCTTTGCTAACTTTGACTTTTCATTGGTAGAACCTCGGCGCTTTCATTATCGAGCAAACTCAATACACTCTCATAACCATATTTGGGCTGCCAGCCAAGCTCATGCTGTGCCAGGCTTGAATCATACACACGATCGAGCGATTGTGGCATGCTCCAACCTCGAACCGCAAAGCTCTCGGCAAGCCCCGGTATCGCCTCTCGAATAACATCATTGGCCTCTCGATAAAGCCTTTCACAACATGCTTTGCTAAAGGGGGTCTTACCGGAAATGATGTAACGCCTGAATCCCGACAACCTACGCTCCACGGCGCAGGCATGGGCACGGGCAACGTCTCGAGCATCTATGCCGCGGGTCAAACGATAGACAGCCATTAAGTTCACCGGTTCAGGAAAACAGCGCGACATCTGCAGAACCGTGACAGGTAAATCAAACGAGCTTGAGATATTTTCGAGTAACTGCTCAGCCTTAATCTTTGAATGATGATAGATCGTCTTAGGCCTTGGCATCACAGTTTCATCAACCCATCCAGCACGTCCTTCGGGAGTTGACGCAAAACCATAAAGGGCAGTAGTGCTGGTGAATACAAAGTGTTTGATCCCCTTTTTTCCCCCCATCAGAGCCAACTGCTCTGTCGCTTTGATATTGATCTCTTCAAATTCATCATCTGGTACCAACCCAACATGGGGCGCATGCAGCGCCGCGGTATGAATGATCACCTCGACACCTTCTAACGCTTCTGCCAATAAGGCATTGTCACGGATATCTCCGACAACATCAGCGGTCGAACATGGTGTCCTATCGATCCCAACGACTTCATGCTCTTTCATTAGGTGAATATAGATGGCCCGACCGACCCTACCCGCAGTGCCTGTAACTAAAATTTTCAACTTTGCTGCCTATTTGAATACAGGAAACCATTCTAACAACGAAAAGCCTAATAGTACGAAATCCCAAACGCTTAACCCTTAAATGACAGAGTTAAAGCCTAATCTAAGAGGTAAAACTTCCTGTATAAATGCATCTGCGAACGTCGATATCAGGGCCACCGGGGATAACGTCCCCATAAACGTAAGTCCCTATACAAACACCAAAGCCTTCCATCCCTGGGCTTTGGCATAAGTGTTCCAGACACAAATCCCCTCTTCGGCCTTCCCTAGCCACCGGGGATAAGCATATCCCTATACAAAAAAGCCACGGCGGTGGCCGTGGCTTTTGGCGGTGGCTTCCTAGCCACCTTTTGGAGTGTTAACTATGTTAGTAACCGGTTTATATTGATTAAGAAATATTAGTGTTTCTTAGCGTAATCAGCGGCTTGTTCACCGGCTAGGCGACCAAAGGTGATGATGTCAGAGATAGCGTTACCACCAAGACGGTTTGCACCGTGAACACCACCTGTCACTTCACCCGCGCCGTATAGGCCTGGAATCACCTGCTTCTTAGCATCCATTACCTCGGCCTTAGTATCGATCATCACGCCACCCATGGTGTGGTGAACACCAGGAGTCACTTCGATGGCATAGTAGTTACCTTCGTTCAGTGCGCGTGGTAGGTTAGGACGCTCGAAATCGGCATCTTTACCACTGGTCACGAAGCTGTTGTAACGAGCGACAGTTTCGGTCAACGCCTTACCATCGATACCTTCCAGCTTACCTAGTTTTTCCAGGCTATCTGCGCTAGGTGCTACGCCCAGGCCGATATACTTGTCGATCTTCTTCAGTGACTTACGTACTGAATCATCGAAGATCAGGTAAGCAGACTTACCAGTTTGCTGCAGGATAGCCGCAGCCGCCTTGTCACGAGTAGTGATCTCGTTGACGAAACGCTTACCTTCACGGTTAACCAGGATAGCGCCGTTACCACGAACCGCTTCGGTCACCATCACACCACCTTTAACAGATAGGGTTGGGTGAGCCTGGATGTATTCAAGATCTTTCATCGCCGCGCCAGCATTTGCCGCTACGTCGATACCGTCACCGACTGCACCTGGTTGGTTAGTCGATACGAAGCCTTTCAGCTTAGGATCCAGCTTAGACACGCGCTCGTTGTTCTTCGCAAAACCACCGGTAGCCAGAATCACTGCATCGGCTTTCACCCAGTAGTAACCCTTGTACATACCCTTAACCAGGATACCTTTCACCTTACCGCTGTCGTCTTTGAGGATCTCAACGCCGCGAGTGTTCATGCGGATATCGATATTGCGCTTAACCGCGTTATCGTAAAGTACCTGTACCACGTGTGCGCCAACACCGGCACCACCTGTAGGACGGTGTGAACGGTTAACAGAAGCACCACCCATACGGCCTACGTCGCTTAGATCAGCGCCCATCCCAGTCATCCAGTCGACAGAGCCTTTAGAGTGAGAAGAAAGGATCTTAACCAACTCAGGATCGTTGATGTTACGGCCACCTTTCATGGTGTCTTTAAACATGATCTCTGGGTCATCTTTGATGTTTTTCGCTTTTTGCTGATCGGTCCAAGCGGCGTTCATACCACCAGCCGCCAACTTGGCGTTACCGCCGATAACCGGCTCTTTCTCGATCAGAATCACTTTAGCGCCATTATCGTGGGCCGATACTGCGGCAGAGAAACCTGCGCCGCCTGAACCAACAACCACTACGTCAACGGTATCGCGAGGTGCGCTAGCAAGAGCCGCTTGACGTTCTGCCTTGTCTTTCGCCAGTTCGGCGATAGTTGGCTCGTGACGTTCCCACTTCTTGGCATAAGGCATGTTGAAATCGAAGCTATGGCAAGAGTCACAGTAGACCATAGATTTTTCGTGTGCGCTGTGGCAAGAAGTACAAGAAACATCACCAGGGAAGTGAGAATCGTGGGCGTTGTAGTGTTCATGCTTAGTGCTTTCAGCCACTTCCGCTAGGGTACCGTGACAAGAAACACACTGAGCATTTTCATAGGTCAGGCTGTCGTTTGATAGCTCACCGTCTGCTTGGTGACAGCTATCACACTCTTGGTTTTGGGCGTGGAAATCAGCCAGGTTGTCGGCTGCCATGGCGTTGCCCATGAATCCGGCTGTGCCCATCAAGGTGGCTAGACAAACCGCAAGTTTCATCTTTTTCATCTTTGCTCCCCCTTCTAAACTTACAGGTTTAACCCGCTGAATTTAGAAGCACTTACATTATATTTAGATTAAAGTGGTTCACACTTCACTTTAGAAGAAAGCCTTAACCGGTATTGATGAGTACCTCGGGCTTTCACTATCGCTCAACTAAATGATTAACCAGGAAAGAGAAGCCAGCAATCTCGCCACCGCTTTAGGCTTCAGAAATGACACCTCAATCACAGCCCTCAAGATCGCCTATGCAAGTATGCATAATCACAAAGAGGTATATGCAAAAATGCATAGCCCTGTGAGATCCCGGTCACGCAGCATTTCTACTGGGATTGGGTTAGATAAGAAATCGCTAATTCGCGTAATACAGCACAGTTTATTGCTGCGGAAAATTGTAGTATTTCAGCATGAAACGCTTACTGCTCTGCCTAATCTTCTTCAGCTTTCCCGCACTATCGCAGGAGAGTATCGTCTTTGGCGTCCACTCGAAAACCGCGCCGCTGGAGTGGCGCAACAACGGTGTGGATCAGGGTTTCAACATAGAGTTGATGCACAGAATTGGCCAGCTGACCGATAAGCGGATCATCATCCGCCGAAAGAGCTTTCAACAGCTGGTGAAAGATGTGCACAATCCCGGCAGCGACATCGACGTGATCGCCGTGGTCAGCCCGGTAAACCTGGATCGCAAGCTCAGCCAGTCCGATCCCATCTACGCCACCCACGCCAAGGCCTATACCCTGCAAGGCAAGGCGCTGATCAACAGCTGGACAGATCTGGTGGGCAAGCGGGTCGCCATCAAGAAGGGCGCCTTCGTCGACGTCTACCTGTCGGGCTACCCACAGAAATTCAACCGTGTGGATGTCGACCTGTATGAGACCGGCTTTAAACAGCTGATCGAGGGCGAGGTCGACGTGGTGATCGCCGAGAGCTTCGTGGCCCGCCGCCTGCTGCCCCTCTACCCGTCGGTGCGCAGCTCGAGTGATGCCCTCATCTATGGCGCCTTCAACTTCGTCTGCAACGGCAAGAAAGCCGCCTTGATGCAGGAGATCAACGACGCCCTACGTCAGCTCAAGCTATCTGGGGAATATGACCGCCTGGTCAACAAGTGGTTTGGTACCGGCCGCGAGAAGGTGGATCTGACCTCCACCGAGAAGCGCATGTTCTCCCTGGCGATCCTGGTGGCCATCGTCTCGGCCAGCGGCATGATCTATACCGGCTTCATCAGCGCCAGCCTGCGCAGACGTAAGAAGGCCCTGGACGCCGAGCTCATTCAACGTCGCCGGGTCGAGGCGGAGATCTCCAACATCTCCAAGCAGTTTCAGTCGGTATTGGACGGTATTCCCCACGGCGTGACCATAGTCAATCGCGAGCTGCAACGCCTGTGGAGTAATGATAATAACGTGCATCTGCTGATCTCTGAGGACTTCCATTACATAGATGATCAAGCCTTCGATCTCAGGCCCGCCGTGCTGCAGGTGCTCAACGAGCAGAAGTCGCTGATTGCCGACATGATGTATCAGGAGCAATATTGGCAGCTGCAGATCCACCCCATCGCCAATGATCAGGTGGTGGTGCTGCTGGAAGAATCCACCGAGCAGCACAAGCTACGTCAGGCCAACGAAGAGGCCAGCCGTTTAGCATCGCTTGGGGAGCTGTCTGCCGGCATCGCCCACGAGATCAACAACCCGACTGGGCTGATCCTGCACGCCATCTCGCTATTTTCGGCGGCCATCAAGGACCTAAATCCGGCGGCCAACTATTATCAGCAGCAGAACCCCTTCTGGCAGATCGCCGGGCTCGCGCCCAGCCAGGCCATGGAGGAGATGGCGGTGAGCAGCGACACCATAGAGGAGGCCGCCAAGCGCATCAGCCGTATCGTCAACGATCTCAAGCGCTACGCCCTGCCTAATCTCACCCAAGATCATACGCTGGTCTGCCTCAATGAGGTGGTCGAGGTGGCACTGCGGCTCACCGCTAATCAGACCAAGACCCGTCAGGTGACTAAGCTGCTACACCTCCCCAGTCCGAGGATCATGGGGGATGCCCAGCAGCTGCATCAGGTGTTGATCAACCTGATCCAAAACGCCTGTCATGCCTGTGCGGCCCACGAAGGCAGCATTCAGATCAGCACCCAGGTGAATCAGGGGCGCGCGCTGATCAAGGTCAACGACAATGGCTGCGGCATGGACAGCGCCACCCTCAAGCGTATCACAGAGCCTTTCTTCACCACCCGACGCACCGAGGGAGGCAGCGGCCTGGGCCTGTCGGTCTGTAGCCGTATCATCAAAGAGCATCAGGGTCAGATGCAGATACACTCGGCGCCCGGTAAGGGCACCCGTATCCAACTTAGTTTTGCCTTGGTTCAGGAGTAGCAACAACAGATGAAACTTGCACGCAATATCCTTTTGGTCGACGACGAGGCCTCCTGGCTGCGCACCCTGGCGGTGACCCTCAACCGTCTGGTGCCCGAGGCAGAGATAGACACCTGCGTCGACAGTCGCCAGGTACTCAATCGCCTGCAGGTAGGCGACTATGCCTTGGTGCTGCTGGACCTCACCATGCCTTTTCACTCAGGTGAAGAACTGCTGGGGATGATCCGCGCCGAACACCCCAACACCCGGGTGATCATAGTCACGGGCGTCAACGAGGTGGATACTGCGGTGCGCTGCATCAAGCATGGCGCCTACGACTACTTCATCAAGACAGACAATGTCAGCGACCTGGCCCATACGGTGCGCCGCGCGCTGGAGGTGGTGGGGCTGGAGCGCAACTATCTGCATATCAAGGAGCGCTTTCTCAGCCGCACCTTAGATAACCCCAAGGCCTTTAATAATATTCTTACCTGCGAGCCGGCGTTGCTGGATCAGTTTCGCTATCTCGAGGCCGTCGCCTTCAGCCCAGAGCCCCTGTTGATCCACGGCGAGAGCGGTACCGGCAAGAGCGAGTTTGCCCGCTCCTGCCATCAGCTGTTCAGCCCAGAGCAACCCTTCGTCAGCCTCAACCTGGCCGGGATCAACAGCGACACCTTCGAGCTTAAGCTGTGTGGCCGCCTCAGCCATAAGCCAAACGGTGAGGTCGATGCCGTCACCGGCTTGCTCCATCAGGCAGGTAGCGGCGTGCTTTATCTGAGCGAGATAGGCGCCCTGCCCCTGAGCGCCCAGATCACCTTGCTGGAACTTATCGAGAGCCGAAGCTACTCGCCCCAGGGCAGCGACAGCCGCTTCCCCATCAAGTGTAAGTTTGTGGTCTCCACCCAGGACGATCTGCTGACCCTCAACAAGGCGGGCGAGTTTCGCAGCGATCTCCTCTACCGGCTGCGCGCCCACAAGATAAGGCTACCGCGCCTGGCCGAGCGTCCGCTGGATATCGCCATGCTGATCAACCACTTCATCGCCGAGGCCGCCGAGGAGATGTCGCTGAGCGCGCCGCAGCAACCCAGGGATCTGGCGCCCAAACTACTGGATTACGACTTTCCCGGTAACCTTAACGAGCTCAAGGGGATGGTGTTCGATGCCGTCAGTCGCAGCGACGGTGTCACCCTCAATATCTCCCCCTTCATGGAGGCGATAAAGGAGCATAAGTCGCTGGACACCGCCCCCGGGGATCACATCATCTTTCCTAAGTCGCTGCCCACCCTGGCACAGATGAATCAGGCCTTGATCGACGAGGCCATGAGCCGCACCGCCAACAACCAGACCGCCGCCGCGCAGATGCTGGGGATCAGCCAAAGCGCCCTCAGCCGGCGCCTGACCAAGGGGCAGGAAAACTAGCCCCGCCAAATGGGCATAAAAAAAGCCTCTCATCATGAGAGGCTTTTTCATTTAAAGGTCTTAGGCCGTCTGCTGCTGACGCGCTTCTTCTTGCGCCTCGTCATGGGCGTTCTCTGTGGCGTCGACTATGGTGAGCACAGCGGCGTCACCCACGACGTTACAAGAGGTCAGTACCATGTCGATCAGTCTATCCAGCGCCGCGACAATCACGAAGGCCTCGACTGGCAGACCCATCTGGTGGATCAGCACGCCAATCATCACCATGCCGCCGCCTGGCACGCCACCTGCGCCGACAGACAGCAGGAAGATGCTGAACAGCAGGGCTGGCAGCTGATCCATGGCAATCGGAGCGCCGAAGGAGTTGGCCACGAAGAAGATGGCGATGGTGATATAGATAGAGACGCCGCCCATGTTCATGGTCGCCCCCAGCGGCACGCCAAAACCGGCCACGGCACGCTTCACGCCCAGCTTCTCTGTGAGGGTACGCATGGTAACAGGAATAGTGGCATTCGAGCTGGCTGTCGACAGGGAGAACAGAATCTGCTCCTGGGTCTTGGCGCGGAAGGTCTTAGCAGACACTGGGGTAAACAGACTCACCGCCCAAGGGTAGACCACGAAGATCCACAGGAGCAGCAGGCTGAGGATCACCACCAGGTATTCGACCACGCTGAGGAAGAGGCTCGCCTCCAGGGTCGCGCCCAGCTTAAACATCAGCGCAAACACACCGATAGGCGCCAGCTGCATCACCACACTGATAAGCTTCATCATCAGCTTGTTGCCTTCCATAAAGCCCTGTTGCAGTAGCGGCACGGCGCCATTCATCGCCTTGATGACACCACCGACCAACAGCGCCATGAAGATCACCTGCAGCATATTGCCCGAGGTGAAGGCGGCTACCGGGTTACTCGGCACTATATTGACGATCAGCTGCATCAGGTTAGGCAGCTCGGTAGCTGTGATCTCGGCGCCCGTGCCCCCCGTCATGTCGACCCCGAGTCCCGGCTTAAGCAGCAGGGCTACGGTCAGGGCGGCGAAGATGGCCACCAAGGTATTGATAATGTAGAAACCGAAGGTCTTGCCGCCGAGGCGACCAAAGCTCTTGAGGTCATCGAGTTCCAACACGCCGCAGACGATGCTGACGAAGACCAGGGGAACCACCATCATCATGATCATGTTGACGAACATGGTACCCAGCCCGGAAGCGACCTCGACCAGGGTGCCGGAGAAGAACCCGACATCGGCCAAGAAATATTGAATGATGCTACCCAGAATCAGGCCAGAAAAGAGGCCGATAAAGATGCGCGTAGAAAGTGATTTAGTCATATGCTTGCCTTGTTTTGTTGCGCATCTATCGTGCGCTTTTTTTCTTCTCCATCTGACGTGGAGATAGTGATGAGAGCCGTGGCTCTCCCGTTACTGGTCAGTGATAGTGGATCATGCTAGTGATAATTTCAATCACAATCTGGGCAAGTTAACAAACGCAGAACGGCTAGTTGAAAGCATCATCCATAACAAGATGATGATTTTTATGATTAAAATATTAGACAGGTAAGTTTGGGCTAATCGGCAAGTTTTACTTATTAGCACAAAAAGCCAACAGTTCGATCACAAAGACGGCACACAAGCCAGTGAAACACGCCAACAAGAGCAAATTCAACAAGATTAAAAACCATGCAAAATTGAATTTACAGTGATAGTCATTACCCACAGGCAGAGGCTAGTGAGATCAACTAGTCACAGACGAAAACGCAGCAGATAGCCAAGAAGGCAGTTAAACAAAAACCGCTAAACCAGCATTTTGATAAGTTACTGATTTAACGGTTTTAAGTGATTTTTAGCATCAGATAGCAACCGGATAAGCAGTCACTATATTAGTTAACACCTGATCACGGATAATGCTTAAGCTTGAGCTTAGGCCAACCACAACTCCACGTCACGTATGATGAAGTTGCCGCTATACACAGGATGGCGCTCGCCTATGGGCTCAAGCTCGAAATAGCGTCTATGCTCCTCGGGCAAGCCCTCATAGCCGCAGATCACCTGATACAGCCAGCTCTCGGTATCCCAACTAAGTGCCTTAGCCTGATGGTAATCCAGCGCCGATTGCCTCAGCCCTGAGTCGATCACGGCGCAGAAATACTCATCCACCGCCAGCTTGAGCGGATTGTCGGGAATATCGAAGTCTTCCGCCTCCACCAGGGCGAAGGGCACGTCATGATCGCGCATCACAAGATCGCGACCGGCGCGGCTAATGCTCTTGATCTGTGACACCATGGCCAGCAACTCGACTTCCTGCGCCGTGTTGGTCACGTCTACCGCCGCCGGTGCCAAAATCGCCTCGGCGCGGTTAAACAGGGTCGGCAACTGCTTGTGACTCACATGATCCGCCACCTCATAATCTGGATGCATATCCGTGTAGAGCAGCCAGCCCTTGAGCAGACGGGTACGTCCCTGGATCTGACGGAATCGTCCCAGCAGCTCCAGCAGACGTCCCTGCACCACGCTAAGCTCCTGGGTACAGTCGCTCAGAGTCTCCTGCAAGCGAGTCACCAGTAGCTTACGCAGCTCGCGGATATCGCCGGCGATCTCACCCAGCTCGCTAAACTGGAACATCTCCAGTCCGTTAAGCAGCTCGGTCACCTGACTCTGAGCCAACTCGTTTTCGCGTATCTTGGCGTTGATGGTGCCCACATAGCCGAACTCGTTGTTGATACGGCTCCAGAGCACACGAATCGAGTATTTCAGCCCCTCGGTGAAGCTGTAGACCTGCTCGCTGAGATCCGCAAGATAGGCCTCGCTGGCGCTGTAATCGGCGGCCTGACGGGCCTCCTTGTAGTGGTCGGCAAGGGTCTTGATGGTGGCCAAGGATGAGCCCACATTGGCGTCGATCTGACGATTACGCTCGTCGCTCAGCACCTCTTCCAGCAGGGCACGCACCGAGCGTTTCAGTCTCAGCCCCTGTTCCCCCTCGGGCTGCCACAGGATATCCGCCTTACGCAGCTTGTCGATGGCACCGGCGCGCTCGCCCTCTTCGGTCACAGAGCCGGAGAGGTAGACATCCATGATGAGATCCGCATGGCGCCCCAGCTGCTTAAGTAGCGTGACCCCCGCCTGATGTAAGTTGCTACTCATATCAGATCAAGTCCCTCTGGGTTGCGGTTTCCGCCTGGGCCTCCAGGCTGAGTCCTTCGGTTTCATCGATAAAGCGGATCACCTCGTAGAGGTAATCCAGCTTGCCGGTGGCGATATAGATCTGCTTCTCCTGGTTGGGACGCAGCAGATATCCCAGCTCCACCAGACGCTTAAACACCAGCTTGATCTGCGCATCCACCTGGGTAGAGCTGGAGCCAAACAGGCGATAGTGACTGATCTTGGCCAACTGTTCGCGAAATGCCGGAGTATCTTCGATGCGGGTCTGCAGCTCGTTGAGGCGCACCGCCGCCCCTTCGGACAGGGGCGCATCCTGGCCGCTGGCCTCCTGTACCAGCACCAACCACTCCACCAGAGGGATCAGCGCATGGCAGATGTCGCGAAACTGACTGGAGATCACCTTACGCTCATCGTCACCCAGTTGCAGGTAACCGCAGAAGAACACCTCGCCCTCCCCGGCCGAGGCCAGGGTGCGATTGATCTGATTCAGGTATTGCTCGACATTATCACGAGTGGCCTGCGACTTGAGTGCGCGCCAGGCGTCTTCGTTACTGGTACGGCAGATAAACTCGCCACGCAGCAAGGCTTCGATCAGGGCGCCCTGGCCCACGAGTACGGTTTGTGTGCTACTGCTCATTTACACAGCCTCCTTGGCAAAACGCTGGCTCAGCTTATCGGCAATGGGGTTAACTTGTGGCTTAACCACTTGTAATTTCTTGGTTTGCTTGTTGATGATGTATCTGTTGGCAAACAGGTTAAGCACCTCAGACTCAGGGTTCGGGAAGGCGCCCAACACCGAGATATTATTATTTTCACAGGCATCGAAGATCTTCTTCACGTTGCCGTGGTGCAGCGTGCCCAGCTCGTCGATCGGCCAGTGGATAGTGACGTCGGCGCGGCCACGCAGCAATCGGGTGAAGGCCAGCAGGAACTTACACAAGATCAGGTAAGCCATACCATGGCTCGAGGATTCGTTGAGCTGACGGTCGGTGCGGATCACCAGGTCGCTGTTGCCCTCCTTGAGGCGCAGCTCGATCTCCAATAGCTTGGCGATGCCGCCGGTCAGGGCGGCGCGGCCGATAATATCCAGGGCGCGGCGCATGCTGCTGGTGTAGTGCTCATCCGGCAAGTCGGCAAAGCCCTCGGCCTTCCACTGTTTGAACGCCTTAACGAACTCCTCCAGCTCGGGCCAGAACTCCAACTCGCTGATGCGTGAGCGGATACGCACCGCCGACTCGCTCACCCCATCGAGGAACAGCTCTTCGCCCACCTCACGGGTGATGCGAGCGCTCTGGGAGGCGATGCGGCGGTCGATATCCGCAAGCACGTCGTAAAAGGCCGTCAAGTCGATACCAAAGTTACGCCCCTGCTCTCGCAGGCCCATGATCGCCTGTGGCACCATGACATTGAGCAGCTGCTCAAGCTGCGGCACCAGCTTGCGATAGTCCAGCAGGCGAATGCCCTTGTCGTTGACGAAACTCGACTCCTCGCGGGCGCGCTCCCAGGTCTCAGACAAACTTGAGCCCGACTTGCTGGCGATCACCGAATCGAAGTGCTCGATATACTGCTTCACCGAGCCCATCAGCTGATCCCGGCGCAGCAGCAGCTCTTCGCCCTGACGCAGACGCTCGGTGAGGCCACCTTGCATCTCATCCTGGCTCGATGGCAGCTTAAGTTCGGCCAGCTTACGCATCACGGCGCGCAGCTTGGTCAGGTTCTCCGAGGCCTCCACCTGGATGGCGTCGGACTGCTTGCGCTCGCTATCATATTGCTGGCGCTGATGTTTAATCTCGTTGGCCTTGGTGGTGAGCTGTTGACTCAGCTCGGTCACCGCCATCTTGACCTTGCTCAGCTCGGTCTGCAGCTTAGGTTTACGGGCCAGCCAGGTGTGTTGATACCAGTCGTCGAAGCGCAGCACCTCGCTGCGGCGCTGCTCCGCCTTGCTGATGTTGCTCTCCAGCTCACGGATCTCCTGCTTGAGCTTGACGATCTTGGCTTCGTCGACGCCGCGGGATTTCAGCTCATCCTTATACCACTGCTCGCAGGCCTTCTGCTCCGTCTTGGCCGCCTGACGGCGATCGTTAATATTTTGCTTCACCTGAGAAAGCTGAGCATCCAAGGCACCGACCACTTCCTGCCAGTAGGCCTTCTTCTCCATGCGCGCCTCGAGCGCCTGCTCGTTCTGCTCATCGATCCACTCCTGGTGCTGGGCCTTGAGCTGTTTCATCTCACTGTCGAGACGGGCGAGACGCTTCTGCGAATCGGCCTTGCGAGCGCTGAGTGCCTGATTGATCTTCTCCTGCTCGGCGCGTTTCTCGTCGAACAGGCGGCGCAGATCGTCGCGGCTATTCTTGTAGGCCGTCTTGGCGAAGGTGAGTTCGCGGTTAAGCTTATCCAGCTCGGCGTTGATGGCCACCAGGGCCTCTTCTGCCTCGGCCTGCAGCTGCTTGGCACTGGCCAGCGCCTCCTCGGCCTCGCTGTAACGGCCCCTGAGCTCCTGCTCCGAGGCGGCATATTCTGGGGTGGTCAGCGCCTTGAGATCCAGCTCGACGCCGCAGAAGCTGTCGCCGCCGGCCGACTTGGCGGGGTGCAGGTCGCTGCGATGTAAAAGCTCTGGGTTGATCAGCTTGCCTATGCTCTCCTCCCAGCCGTCGACCTCCTTGCGCAGGTACTCAAGCAGGGTATGAGACTGAGGAAAGAGCACCTGATGCAGCTCATCCAGTGCGCCCTGACGCTCGATAACCCTTAGCCCTGCCTGTCTCAGGCTCTCGTTGGCCTGGTCCCGCTTGGCCCTGAGCTTGCGCTCCTCACCGGCCAGGCGATCCACCATGGCGTTGCACGCCTCCTGCTCCTCGTCGGCGCGGGAGATGCGCTCATCAAATACCGCCAGGGTCAGCTTCTCTTCTTCGCTGTAGGTGACGCCGTTGACCTGCATCTGCAGCTCGGCCGCCGTCAGCTTCAGCTGGTATTCCTGCTCGTTGTGCTTGGCGCGGCCCGCCTCCATCTGCTCACGCCAGCTTTGCTCCAGGGCGGCCAGCTCCTCGCGGCCCGCCTCCTGCTGCTTGTCTCTGGCGCCCCGATGCTTATCCTGTTCTTTATCTAGCTGTTCCAGCTCGCGGTTGAGGTTCTCGCCTATCTTGCTGCGACGGGCGTTATAGGCCGCCTCGATATCCTGGTGCTTCTCGGTTTGCAGCTTATGACGCTCGGTCAGGTTCTCCAGGCTGGCGCGCCAGCTGGGCAGCTGCTCTAGATCCAGCTTGGCTTGCTCGATATCGGCATCGAGAAAACCTGCGTGCTGATCTTCGATGATATCCAGCTCGTGCTCTATCTTGGCGACATCGCCCTTGGCGGCTGAGAGGTCCAGGTTAAGCTCGTCGCGCAGCTCCTTCCACTCGTCGTCGAGCTGACGCAGCTTGTTGCCGAGATCTTTCGAGCGCTGTTGATTTAGCTCCTGACGCTCTATCTCCTGGGCCTCATCTTTGCCATAGCCGCGCTTCAGGCCGGCCAGACGCTGCTCCGCGCTCAGTAGCTGATTAAATTCCTGCTCTAATTTGTCAAATTCGGGACGGATCTGCTCGAAACCCTGGATAAGCTGGCTCTCGCGGATCCAAGACTCGACCCGCTGCGGATTGAGGCGTGAGCTCGGCGGGTTAACCCCGTCCTCCTCCAAGATGGCGGCGATCATCGACTTGATGGTCTCCATCTTGCCCTCTTTGGAGTGCACCGCCTTGGCCAACTTCTCTATGTGGCGCAGCGTGTGTTCGTGCTGACATAGGGAGAACTGGCGGGCGTAGGCCCTCAGCTCGCTGCGGTTGCTGCCGGTACTGAGCAGGGTGCGATCGTTTTGGATGATGGCGCGATATTCGCGGGTGTTCAGCAGGTTGGTCACCGCCACCCCGGCGCGTTTCATCTCTCGGCCAAGCTCGGCCATGTTGTGGCAGAGAATCGACTCCCCCTGCTGGGACTTAACATAGTCTTCCAGCTCGAAGCCCTTGCCGATGAAGCGATAGTTGACGCCCTTGCCATCACCGGCAGAGGCCAGCACCGCCTGGGTCAGCAGGCCATCATCGCGGCGGTACTCGTAGATGATGTAGCTGGAATCGTGGGGAAGATACCAACGCTCGAAGCTGTCACGGGTCGAGGGCACGACGCGGCTGGGGTATTCGCCGTAAAACACGGGCACCAGACGCTGCAAGGTGGTCTTGCCCGAGGCGTTGGTACCACAAATGTTGGTGTGTCCATCGAGGGCGAGTTCCACAACGCCGGGGAGGTGCGTATTGATCAGCACGATACGATTTAAGCTTGGCATCTCTTTCCTTATCCAAACGAGCTTGTCGGCCGCCCAGTGGGGCGAGCAGCAAAGGGGAATAGCAAAACAATCCCACTAAAGTAAAACAAAGCTATCGGCTTGGCAATCTGGCCCGGGACTTGGGTGGGATAGTCGTTTAAAAAGCGTGCGTAACGCCCGATTTCAGGCTGTTTTCACGGCAGGAATGAAGAAGACGGCCAGCATAAAGAGAAGGAGTGATGTTCAGTATAGGCCTAGGCTCGTGGCGAATGCCAATGGCTAAGTGCTGAGTACAAGAAATAGAAAGGGCCGACCAGCGTCGACCCCAACTCATTATTCAAACTCTGCAAATAACACAGGTTAATCGGCTTGCTGATAACTCATGCGGCGCCCTTCGTAGCGGTCCACCATCTCATCCATGCTTTGGGCTTCCAATGGACGCAGGCCGCTAAGCACCAGCGTTTTCTCGCCGGTACCCACTAGCTTATCGCCGCAGTACAGCTCAAATTTCAGGGTCACGTCGCCGCGCTTGCCATCGACCACCAGGGTCTGCTCCACCAGGTTGAGGGCGATGCTGTCAAAATCTAAGGAGTTAAGATCGAATGACATGCTCTCGTAGATCACCAGGGGGCGGGCCGGATTGATCATCACGCCGTGCTGCTTCATCAGCGGCACCAGCACATGGGTAAAGTTGAGCCCGGAGAAGGCCACATAGCTACGCACGAATGATTCTGTCTGCACCTCACACAGGGTCGACTCGCCGCTGCGGCTCACGCTCAGATACTGCTTATCCTTGTCATCCAATATGGCAAAGCTGTCGCCTACTGCGTCGGGAAACACCAGGTTGACGCCGCTACCGACCATGCCCTCGAAACGAAAAGTCATCTTCTGGCTCAGCCCATATTGTCCCAGCACCAGGGCGAACAGCAGATCTCCGGGAACGCAGAACTTCTTGGCATCGACATCGTGGATGGGGTTAAAGTCCTGTGCGACACCCTTGGCAAATTCACTCGCCTGTTGGGCTGACACAGAGACCAGTTGCTGTGCTTTATTAAAATAAGGACTTAGAAACATATCGGCTCGTCAATCAGGGTTATGATAAAGGTTAGATAAAACATTCGTTATAAATTTAAGGAGGCACAGTCTATAGCAAAACCCGCGAAACACTTCTCCGATGACTTGAGGAGCTCCTGTTTTGCCACCCATCTAGGCCGAAATATCCGCTATTTCCCTGTCGCAACTCTCCTATCCCCTTGACTCGACTATGGCTTATGCCCATCCAGTCGATCGCTCAAACTGTGCCCAAACCATGCTCAAGCTGAACCTCAAGCTGAGTCTCAAACCAGAAGCAAGACGGCTGATTTTCCCCAAAACGCCTCTAAAGCTGCAAAAAAGATAAATTTTTAAAATTAACAATGTCAGTCAACGTCAAGGGCTAAAAATCAGAAAAAAAACAACATCAAACCATTGTTATAAAATGATTTTAAATCAAACCAACCCTGCGCTACCTGGGTACAAGCTCCTTTACCTTAACTTTACATTTGTTGATCTCAATCAAAAAACTTAATGATAATAGTTTGCATTACGATACCTAATTGATAGAATCGCCAGCAACTTAATAACCCTGATACAACAACTGGGAAGAGAAATGATGAAGAAAACGCTAATTGCCGCAGCACTGGTCAGCGCATTCGCTAGCCAAGCCGCTATCGCCTCTGATGAGACTCAAGAACTGCGTAAAGTGATCGAACAGCAACAGAAAGTGCTGAAAGATCTTGAGAAGCGTCTAGAGCAAACCGAGCAGCGTGTAGAGAAGACAGCCGACGCCGTTGAAGAAAGCAGCTCAGCCAAGAGCGCGACAACTATCGGTGGTTACGGTGAACTTCACTACAACAACATCACTGACAACAAATCAGGTAAAGACAAGAAAGAGTTCGACTTCCACCGTTTCGTGCTGTTCTTCGGTCACGAGTTCACCGAAAAGACACGTTTCTTCTCTGAGCTGGAAGTTGAGCACTCTATCTCTGGCGAAGGCCAAAACGGTGAAGTCGAGCTAGAGCAAGCTTACATCGAACACGATTTCAACGACATGCTGACGGCTAAGGCGGGTCTGTTCCTGATGCCAGTGGGTATCATCAACGAAACTCACGAGCCACCAGCATTCTACGGCGTTGAGCGTAACCCAGTAGAGAAAAACATCCTGCCTGCCACTTGGTGGGAAGCGGGTGCCAACCTGAACATCAAGGCAGCCCCAGGCCTGGCCTTCGACGCAGCAGTCACTTCTGGCCTGAACGTTGGCGACGACTACAAGATCCGTGGCGGTCGTCAGAAGGTTTCTGAAGCGAAAGCCGAAGATCTGGCTTACACTGCACGCGTTAAATACACCGCCGTTCCAGGTCTAGAGCTGGCTGCAACTGTACAGTACCAATCTGACCTGACTCAAGGCCGTGGCGATGTTGACACCGCTTCTGCGACCCTGATGACAGCACACGCTATCTACACCATCGAAAACTTCACCATCAAGGCACTATACGCTCAGTGGGATATCGACGGTAAAGAAGCCGAAGCACTTGGCCGTGACAAGCAGAAAGGTTACTACATCGAGCCTTCATACCGCTTCAACGAAAGCTTCGGTGTGTTCGCACGTTACAATGCCTACGACAACGAAGCCGGTAACGGTGTAGACTCAGAGATCACCCAGACTAACGTTGGTGTGAACTACTGGTTGCATGAAAACGTTGTCTTCAAAGCCGACTACGAAAAAGTTGGCGGCGCGAAAGATGCCGACGGTTTCAACCTAGGCGTTGGCTACCAGTTCTAAGCCATTAGCCCATATCGCAGTGCTCAACGCTCCCTTTGAGCACTGCCTATGGCTAAGGTACTTCTCGAGGTGCCTTAGCCATAGTAAAAGGAATTAGTGAAAACAACGGATTATCCCACAGGCCTTATCCACTCTTGCTACCGGGTCAATCGATGAAAGCTCTCTCTGTTAAGCTCCTACTTGCCTCACTCTTCACCGCCTTCTGCGTGCAGGCCGCCAGCGTCTATCAAAGCAACGAAGACTTTATCAGCCAGGCCTTTGCTGCCCCTATGCCCAAGGCCAAGGTCTACTGGCTAGAGGATAGCGATAAGCAGGCGATCGAGGAGATCCTTGCCCACAAATTCAACAAGATGCGTCTGCGCTACTGGCTGCACGAAGGCGAGACGGTATGGATCCTGGAGGAGATAGGCAAAGAATCCCCCATCACGGTCGGCATACATGTCAAAGACAAGGCCATAGTGCAGACCAAGGTGCTGGTCTATCGTGAGAGCCGCGGCGACGAGGTGCGTCACGAATTCTTCACCGACCAGTTTAAGCAGGCCAGGCTCACCGAAGATCACCAGCTGGATCGCAAGATAGACGGCATCACAGGCGCCACCCTGTCGGTGCGTGCCCTCACCAAGCTGTCACGCATCGCCCTCTACCTGGACGACAAGGTCAATCACTAAGCTCCCATCGAGCTGCTTAGTTGGTGTTATCCCTATGGCTGTTATATGATGGCCAGCGAGCAGGCGAGCCCTGCTCTTTTCGTATCCAACAACAGGCTGTCAGCGCCGGGCATCCATGAGTCTGCTTGCGGCCGCGTGCCAAATATTAGTCAGAATAAAGAACGCCATAGATGACAAATAAGCCCCGCCATCCCCATCGTAAACCCCTGTGGCAGAAACTCGCCAAGATCTTCCGTCCCTGGCATAGACGCCTAGGGATCGCCAGCGCACTCCTGGTGGTCATGGTTGCCGTCAGCGGCGTCTTGATCAACCACAGCAACGACTTCAAGCTAGATACCGCCCACGTGCATCAGGGCTGGCTGCTGGATCACTATGGCATCAAGGCCCCAGGCCAGGTCGCCATCTATGCCAACGAGCCGCTACTGGCCGCTAGTGACAACCTGCTCTGGCTCAAGGACAAGCCGGTCCTGGAGGCTCAAGGACCGCTGCTTGGCGCCCTCGCCTATGGTGAGCACTATGTTGCTATCGACGCCCAGCACCTCTACCTGCTGGATCAACAAGGCGCCCTACTGGAGCAGCAGAGCCGCGCCACCGGCCTGCCCCAAGACCTGCGCGCCCTGGCGCTGCTCCCCACGGGCGATGGTGGGCAGCTCTGGCTAAATACGACGTCCGGCAGTTATCTCGGCGATAGCGATCTCATCGAGTGGCAAGAAGCAAAGCCTCTGGTGGCGCTTGACTGGCAGACCCCGCTTGCGGACGCCAACAGTGAAACGATTAGTAAAGAACTGTCACTCAAGGCCCGCGCCATGCATCTCAGTTGGGAGCGGGTGCTGCTAGACCTGCACAGCGGCCGTATCGTCGGCCTGCCCGGCTCGCTGATGATGGATCTGGTGGCGCTATGCCTCATCTTCATGGCGATCTCCGGCCTCTATCTTTGGCAGCAGGCCAAGCCGCGCAAGCGCAAGGCATAAAGCAGTACAAGGTATAAAGCAGTACAAGGTATAAGGCAGTACAAGGTATAAGGCAGTAGATAGAATAAGGCGGCGACTAATATCAGCCCTTTAAAAAGCCGTCTATTTTGCAAATAAAAAAGCTCACCTAAGGTGAGCTTTTTTATTGAAGCGCTATGTCGTAGGCGGCCTTAACCGCCCATCAGCTTCTGCCACCAGGAGAGCGGCTCGCCGCAGTTCTTGGCCGGGCGATAGCTCTCAGCCAGTGCTGGCATGGCCACCACATTGCCGCAGTTGCCCTGTTTGGCGACACCCGTCTTGGCATCGAAATAGCCAGACACCACACCATTGACCGGCGTGCGTCTCAGGCCAATGGGCGCGCGCTGCTTGAGGAAAGCCTGGTAGACGGCCATAGCGCCACTGCTGCCATAGAGGCTGGTCTTGCCGTTATCGTCCAGCCCCACCCAGACGGCGGCCACGTTACGCTCATCAAACCCGGCAAACCAGGAGTCGCGGGAATCGTTACTGGTACCCGTCTTACCCGCCAGGGTCACGCCCGGGAAGGCCTGTCCCAGCTTGGTTGCCGTGCCCGACTGCACCACCTGAGTCATGGCGTGTTGCACCAGGAAGTCGCTGGCCACAGAGATCGCCTGATCCGCGCCGCGCTGACTGGCCGACAGCGGCTGATTGTCGGCGTCCAGCACATGGGTCACAGCACTCAGCTGACGATAGCGGCCATTGTCTGCCAGGGTCTGATACACCTGCGCCACCATCAGCGGTGAGCCATTGACGGCTCCCAGCAACATGGACGGATACTCTGGGATGGTCTCATCCCAGCCCGACTTGGCCAGTGTGGTCGCCACCGCGTCTGTACCTATCGCCATGCCGAGGTTCACCGTCGGTACGTTCATCGACTTCTTGAAGGCGGTCATCAGCGGCACCTCGCCGGAGAACTGCTTGTTGACGTTCTGCGGCGACCAGGTCTTGCCCTGGGAGTTGGTCAGGGTAATCGGCTCATCCTTCAACGGCGTCGCCAGGGTGTACTTGTCGCCGTGGGTCAGCGCCGTAGCGTAGACGAATGGCTTGATAAGCGAGCCGATAGGACGGCGGATCTCCACCGCGCGGTTAAAGCCCTGATAGCTTGGCACCTTGTCGCCCACCATGGCGGCGATACCCGCCGAGTACTTGTCGGTCACCACCATGCCCACCTGCAGCGCCTTGTCACGCTGCTCCAGGCTTTTCATGGTCGAACGCACCGCCTGCTCCGCCGCCTCCTGGGCCAGGGGATCTAAGGTGGTGTAGACCTTGATGCCCGACTGCTGGAGCAGGCTGTCACCGAATCGACGCGACAGCTCACCGCGCACCACGGCGAAGAAGGCCGGCAGTTTTTGATGCACAGGCTTGCTCGCCTTACGCACCCCAAGAGGGGATTCGACCGCCGCCTTGTATTGTGCCACCGGCAGCTGGCCCGACTCCATCAAGAGGCGCAGCACCAGATCCCGACGCTCCTGAGCCCGCTCGGGGAAACGCCAAGGATTGTAATAGGAAGGCCCCTTGATCGCCGCCACCAGAAAGGCCTGCTGCGGCAGGGTCAGCTCGGCGATCGGTCGGCCGAAATAGAACTGAGACGCCAGCCCCATGCCGTGCACGGCACGTGACTTGTCCTGGCCCATGTAGACCTCGTTGAGGTAGGCCTCGAGGATCTCATCCTTGTCGTAGCGAAAATCGATAATGATCGCCATCAGCGCTTCCCTGAGCTTACGTATGATAGAGCGCTCGCTGGAGAGGAAGAAGTTTTTCGCCAGCTGCTGAGTCAGGGTCGAGCCGCCTTGTACCGTGCGCCCGGCGCTGATGTTGACCATGGCGGCGCGTATGATGGCAAAGGGATTGACGCCATGATGTTCATAGAAGCTCCTGTCTTCCACCAGGATCAGCGCATCGACGATCGCCTTGGGGATCTTGTCTGTGGCCACGAACAGCCTGTCTTCACCATCGCCGGTGATCATGCGATCCAGCAGCACGGGCTCGAGGTGGAACACCGCCAGCTCGCGATGGTCGCTGCTGCGGGCCACCGAGGCAACCCCTTGGCTGTCGAAGCTGATCATCACCCGCTGGGCTTCCTGGGATCCTTGAGGATGGAGGAAGGGACGGCGCCAGAGATCCACCTTGGTCCTGGAGGCGGAAAACTCGCCCACCTGACGGGGATTGGCCACCTTGCGATAACCCAGCAGCTTAAGCTCGGCGATCAACTGATCGTGGCTCACAGCCGCGCCGGGATAGAGGGCCATGGAGCGGCTAAAGACCTGCGCCGGCAGGTGCCACTTCTGCCCCTCAAACTTGCGGGCGATGATCTGATCCAGATAGATACTGTAGATGGTCATGGCAGCAAACAGGATAAGGCCGAGCTTCCAGCTCAAAGACCAGATCCTACGGCCCCACCCCGGCCTCGCTGTCGCGGCGCTCTTGCTTGCCGACTTACGCTTAGGCGTTTGGCTATTGCCTGCCTTGCTATTAGTCGACTTGCGCGGTCTACGTGGTTTTGGCGTCTCTTTATTCGTCATCGTGTTTCCAGTCAAACAGCAAAGGGGCTAGAGCCCCTTAGCTGACATCTTTTTCTTGGTTAATTTGGTCGGCAAGGTGTTGGCGGGATCGTCCGGCCACAGATGCTTAGGGTAGCGTCCCTTCATCTCTTTCTTCACCTCGACATAGGGCCCGGCCCAGAAGTTGGCCAGATCGGCGGTCAGCGCCAGCGGTCGCATCGCCGGCGACAGCAGCTCCATGGTCACCACAAGTTGCCCCTGGGCCAGCCTGGGGCTCTCGGCCATGCCCAGCGCCTCCTGCAAACGCACGCTCAGCAGCACCCGCCCCGACATCTCATATCGTATCGCCGCCCGAGTGCCCGTCTTCATGGGCCAATGGCTCGGCAGCGCCTCATTTAACACCTGTTGTTGTCCCCACTCCATCTGGTTGTGGAGCAAGGTATAGAAATCCAGCCCCTTGAGCTGGGTCAGGCGGCGCACACCGTCAAGATAGGGGCCGAGCCACTCAGGCAGCGTCGCGAGCAAGGCCTGATCACTCAGATCCGGCCAATCGCCTGCAAGAGCGAGCTTACTTGCCAGGGCGACGCGCAGGCGAAGCTGTTCCACCTTATCATCAAATCCCAGCAGGGAGAGCCCCTTGGTGCGGACAAGCTGATAGATGGCCTGCTTGATCGTCTCTTCATCCAGGGTCGCCAGCGGGCGCTCACCCAATATGATAGCGCCGATGCGCCGCTGAGTTAACCCGTAAAAACGCGCCTTCTCCTCATCCCAGCCGGTCTCAACAACCGACTTCACCTGACTGGCCAGCGGTCCGTCGAACAGCGCGGCATCCAGCTTGGCCGCCAGCAGAATACGGCCGCTGCTCTGGCCTTCACTCTCCTGAAAATCGGCGACCACCAGCCAGGGCTCGCCCTGCAAGGCATCGTCATCATTGAGAGCAACACCTGCGCCGCAGGCAAGCTGATACCCCTTGGCGCCACGGGCCTTGGCGATGCGATCGGGAAAGGCCAGTGCCAGCAGGGTTGCAATATCCTGGTCGCGACTCTCGCCGATGACCTTGGCTATCTGATTACCTCGACCGGCATTCATCCTGGCCAGATATTGCTGGGCCAGCTTGGCGACTTCGCCGCCTCTGGCATCGCTCAGATAACGGCTGATATCGGCGCCGCGTCTTGCCAGGGCACGCGATTCCAGCAGCGCCGCCAGCACGGCGGCAAGGGGCAGATAATAAGGATCATCAATGCCATCCATCTCCTTGGCGGCCAGCAGCATGTGGGCAAGACGCGGATGACAACCAAGCCGATAGGCGGCGCGGCCATGGGCCGTGATGCGCCTGTCGCCCTCCACCAGCGCCAAGGCTTGCAGCAGCTCCCAGGCTACCGTCTCGTTAGCCTCGGACGGGGGCGAGATCAACGGCAGCGCACCGAGGGCATTCACGCCCCAAAATGCGGCATCCAGGGCTGCATTGGTTAAGTCGCCATGGAGGATCTCTGGTTCATCGGCCTTGAGCAGGCGCTCATGCTCTTGCTGCGGCCAGAGGCGAATACAGTGTCCCTCGCTCAGACGACCTGCGCGGCCGCTACGCTGGGCCGCCGACGACTGGCTGATCCGTTTGAGCGACAAGCGGCTCACCGCCGTCCTAGGGTTGAAGCTGGCCTGCCGCTTATAGCCGGCATCCACCACCAGGCGGATATCTTGGATGGTCAGGCTCGACTCGGCCACGTTGGTGGAGAGCACCAGCTTACGCATTCCAGGCGGTGGTGGCGCGATGGCGCTGTCTTGCTGCGCGGGCGGCAGGGCGCCATAGAGGGGGGTAATCAAAAACTGTTTAGAGTCGAGGCGCTCGGTTAATAGCGTCTGTAACCTTCGGATTTCTCGCTGGCCGGGCAGGAAGGCCAGCAATGAACCCTCTTGATGCTCGGTCACCGCCTCGACGATCACCTTGGCCATGTGCAGCAGCCAATCCTGATGGGCGGGGCTGGGACGGTAACTCAGGCTCACGGGGAAGCTGCGGCCCTCGCTCACCAGGCTGGCCGCCTCGGGCATCAGCGCTTTTAGCGGCAAACCATCCAGGGTCGCCGACATGGCGAGGATCTTAAGATCCTCACGAAACGAGGCCTGCACCTCCAGCGCCAATGCCAGACCGAGATCTGTGGTGAGGTGGCGCTCATGGATCTCATCGAAGATGATTAAGCTGTAGCCAGATAATTCAGGATCCTGCTGGATCATCCGAGATAATACGCCTTCGGTCACCACCTCGAGGCGGGTCTTGGCGCTCACGCTCGACTCGCCGCGCACCCTAAAACCCACCGACTGGCCCACGGGTTCGCCGCGCCTGGCCGCAATAAAGTGCGCCACGCTACGCGCCGCGATGCGTCTGGGCTCCAGCATCAAGATCTTACCCTCAATCTCAGGCCAGTCGAGCATGGCCAGGGGCAGCGCGGTCGACTTGCCCGCACCGGTTGGCGCCTGCAAGATCAGCTGGGCATTGTCCGCCAGCGTCCGCTGGATCTCGGGAAGGAGTGTCTGGATCGGGACTTGGTGAATTTCTTGATTAGCTACTTGGTTCAAAGGGTGGTGTTCAATCGACAAAAACTGGCGACAGTTTACTAAAGATGAGGGCAAAGCTAAACAGACGAGTCCCCGCTTGGGGCTCGTTCCAGGTTAATATCTCTTAACCTTCCAGCACCCGAAACCAGTGCAGACCTTCACCCGAGGTCAGTGAAGTGAGCGGCTCGGGACGCGCTATGCCGTAACCCTGACCAAATTCGACGCCCAATTTCTGCAGGTGTTTTGCCACCTCGACCGACTCGACAAACTCGGCCACAATCTCGAACGCCAGTTCGCGGCCCAGCTGACAGATGGCGGCAACGATCGCCTGATCGGCGCGATCCTCGCACAGGTGTTGAATAAACTGGCCGTCGATCTTCACATAATCGACATCCAGCAACTTAAGGTAGGCAAAGCTTGAGAAGCCAGAGCCGAAATCATCCAGAGCCAGCTTACAGCCCAGGGGCTTCACAGTGTTGATCAGCCCTGTGGCATGATCCAGCTGACTCACCGCCGCCGTCTCGGTGATCTCGAAGCAAAGCTTACTCACCAGCTCAGGCTCACCCAGCAGGCGCATCTCCAGCCAGTTAATAAATTCGCTGTCACCTATGGAGAGAGCCGACAGGTTCACCGACACCATAGAAAGAGATTGCCACAGCGCCAGGTTTTCACTGCCCCAGCGCAATAGCTTGTCGATCACCCAGCGATCCAACTTGGCGGCCAGGTTAAATCGCTCTGCGGCGGGCAGGAAGATCCCAGGTGGAATCAGCTCACCCTCGGTGGAGCACATGCGAAGCAAGATCTCCAGATGCAAGCCATCATCGCTGACGCTTAGCGGCTCTATTGGCTGGTAGAAGAGCTCGAACCTGTCGTTGGCCAGGGCGCCGACGATATCCACCGAGGCGCTCATCTCGGTATTGAGCTTCTCCACCACAGGATCCTGATCGCTATAGAAATACCAGGCATTCCCGCCCTTCTCCTTGGCGAGACGACAGGCGGCGCTGGCGCGGCGCAAGAGATCCGAGACAGAGTCAACCTCGTTCTCGCAGCGGGCTAGCCCCATGGAGACGCTCACGCTGTGGCTTCGCCCCTCCCAGCTAAATTCATGGTTGGCCATGGCCTGGCAGATACGCTCGGCCACCTGCTCGGCGATCTGCGCATCGATATTGGGCATCAGTATGCCAAACTCGTCACCGCTGAGACGGGCGATCACATCTTCCTTGCGCACCAGCTGACTCAGGCGGGCGGCGAGCTGGCACAAGAGCTGATCGCCGGCCCTGTGGCCACTGACATTATTGACCACCTGGAATCTGTCCAGGTTGATGAACCCCACGAAGGTAGAACGCTCGCACTGGCAGGGATTGGCCAGATCATACAGGGCCTCGAAATAAGCGCGATTGGGCAGTCCCGTGAGTGGATCGAAATTAAGCGAAACGGTGTGCGCTTCACTCTCCTGAACCGGCTCGCCCACTGGCTCCACCAACATGAGGATGGGGCCGTCTTCGCCGGA
Source organism: Shewanella halotolerans (assembly GCF_019457535.1). Lineage (NCBI taxonomy): Bacteria > Pseudomonadati > Pseudomonadota > Gammaproteobacteria > Alteromonadales > Shewanellaceae > Shewanella > Shewanella halotolerans. The sequence goes on from NZ_CP080417.1 coordinate 3,759,678, forward strand.
CAGGCAGAGGAAAGTCACCTTGGCCAGGGCATCATCGGGGGCGTATTTCAGCGGTACCTCACAGCTGGATTGCTCCAGGACCTGATCACGCACCAGCGCCATAGTATCCAGCAGGCGTTTCTGCTCCCGCTTGGGTACCAGAGTCTCCACCTTCTGTAGCGTCTCCACATGCAGACTCTCGGCGGCGCTCTGGTTGAAACGTATCACCCTGTCATCCACGCCGATATGCACGCAGGGGATGGGCAGTCGATAGAGATGCTCGATACAGACCAGCTCGTTACTCTTAGCATTTAAGCGCTGGCGCGCCGCCTCCTGCGCCAGGCCAAGCAAGCTGCCGGCCAGCAGCAGATTATGGCGAATCGCCTCGGGCCATATGCCGTTGCAGTCGTAGCGATAGGCGCCGAAGATATAGTGCCTCCCTCCTCCCACGGGCAACAGCAGGACGCTGCGGATCTTGGCCTGATTCAGACGCAGGCGGCTGTCTTCATCGTCGATCACGGAAGCGACATCTTCGACGATGGCAGGTTCGCGCAGCGAGGTATAGGAGTGTAGATGACGGTTGTTGGCTACCCGGCTGAGCAGCATCTCGGCGTCGCGTTTGCTGAAGATAGAGGCATCGGACTGGTACATGGCTTCGATCTGCACCGGCAGACGTCCCTTGCCGACACGTAACAGAAACAGGCCATCACACTGATTGCTGGCGGCAAGTTGCTGCAGGATAAGTTGCAGCTCCTCTTCCAGATCGTGTTCGCATAAAAAAGCGAGCGTCTGCTCAAGCGATTGGGACCCCTGTTGCGTATCGGATGACATATACTATCTAGTCCTTAGATTGGCTAATCTGATACAAACACTGATTATAGTCAGAAATCATAGGATTACCCTATGGATTAAGTTGTAAAAGCTAGCTGAGAGTGACTATAGGTTATATTTCACTTTTTCGACGACATTAGCGAAATAAGTCGCTTTAAAATCAAGCCTGTAGAAAGCTCAACTCGTTGCATTTTTGTAACACACTTTAACCTTTTTCGGCAACCAGGGGATAGCCAATGAAACGACTCTTTCTCGCCATCGCCCCCGATGCGGCGCAGCTGGAGCAACTGACCCAATTACAGGCGAGCTTAGACGGTGAGGGACGCCTAGTCCCCAGAGATAATCTGCACATGACGCTGGCCTTTCTCGGCCAATGCAGCGAGGCGCAGCAGGAGGCGCTGAGCGAGTCCCTCGCCCGGCTCGCCCATCAACGCCGTCTGCCGACATTTGAAGTGACGCTCAACTCCCTAGACCATTGGGTTAAGCCAAAAATTATCTGCCTCAAGGGCGCGGCGCGGGATCCCGGGCTTATCAGCCTGTTCAACCAATGCCAACGCCTGGCCCAGCAGCTCGGGTTACACACCAGCGAGCACAGCTTCACGCCCCACATCACCCTGATGCGTAAGGCCAAGCTGCTGCCCGCACTCAAGGCGCCCAGCCTCACCCTCAGCGGCCATGCCCTGCATCTGTATCACTCTCAGAGTAGCGAGCAGGGGGTGCAATATAAGGTATTGGCCTCCTGGCCGCTCACGGCCCCAAAAGCATAAAAAAACGCGCCAAATGGCGCGTTTTTCTCATTCACTACGGTTTAGTCTTGCAGCAGCTCTGCGATGGTCAACACACCGTGAGCAGTGGCCCCTGCGGCCCACAGGCCGTTAGCCGTATCGGCGAAGGCCGAGGCGAGATCCATATGCAGCCACTGGGTGTCATCAGACACGAAACGCCAGAGGAAACCGGCGGCATTTGAGGCGCCACCCGCGCCGCCGCCTTTAACCGGACGGCTGTTGGCGGTGTCGGCATAGGCAGATGGGCACATCTCTTTGTGCCAAGGCTCAAGTGGCAGCGGCCATACCTGCTCGGCCACGGAGGATGCCTTCTCCTGAGTGCGGCTGATCAGCTCACGGCTCGGCGAGAAGATGGCGTTATATGAGGTGCCCACAGCCATCACGGCGGCGCCGGTCAGGGTCGCGGCGTCGATCACCAAAGGTGCACCGGTTTCACAGGCGGCCTGCAGACCATCGGCCAGCACCAAACGTCCCTCGGCATCCGTATTGACCACCTCGACCGAGACACCATTCTTATAGGTGAGGATATCCCCCAGCTTATAGGCGCGGCCGCTGATCAGGTTCTCGGCGCAGCAGAGGAACAGCTTGATACGCTTGTTCAGGCCAGACTTGATCGCCAGCCCCAGGGCCGCAGTCACGGTCGCCGCGCCGCCCATGTCGCACTTCATTCCCAGCATGCCTTCGGATGCCTTGATGCTGTAACCGCCCGAATCGAAGGTGATCCCTTTACCCACCAGGGCCGCCGACACAGGGGCGTCTTCGCCCAGCGGGTTGTAGTCCAGCTCCAGCAGCGCAGGTGGACGCTCGCTGCCACGACCGACAGAGTGAATACCGATCCACTTCTCTTCCAGCAGGGCTTCCCCTTCGATGATGCGGTAGCTCACCTTGTCGCCGCCCACTTTGGTCAGCCACTGGGCCGCCTGGTTAGCCAGGGTCACTGGGGCGAGGTTTTCAGGGGTCTCGTTGATCAATTGTCTGGCGAAGGCCGCGCTGTCGCGTCTGTCATCCAGCACCTTCTTAACGGCATCGTCGCCAGTCCAGGCGATCTTGCCGATCTGCTTGGCGGTAGCGAACCCTTGGGCGAAGGCCCACTGAGTGTGAAGATCCCAGAGCGCGCCCTCGAGCGCCACGTCGTTGATCCCCTGACCGCGTAGCTTACGCGCCGCCTGCTGTACCTGGCGTAGCTGATCCCCCGCCTGCAGATGGATATTGGCCTGGCCCGCCGTAAAGGTCACATCTGCGCTGCCCCAATGGGCCGCTGGGGCGTCCTCGGTCAGATAAATCTTCATCACGTCGCTCATAATTGTTCCTTGTCAGTACAGAGAGTGGCGAGGCCTTAGGGCCTGCCTAATAATGCAGCCAAGTATAACGCCAATCCCCCTGCTTTATCTAACCCCCTCAAGCTTATCCCTAGGGGAGGGCATGGCAGGAGAAGGCTACAGTCGCGGTTTCAGGTCGCCGCGACAGCGCACCGCCCAATAAGATAGAATCCTTGCGATCTAGCTAAACACTCAAATTGAGTGCTCAAGGTGTGATCGCAGGCTCAGCCCCTAAAAAGCAAAAAACTAAGGCGCAAAAAACCTAACGCTCAAAAAACCTAAGCCGCAAAAACCGCGAGGCGCGAAAACCTTGAGGCGCAAAAACCTCGCATCAATATAAGTAGAACAACAAGGTCGACAAGATGATTTTTACCCCCCCATTCGAACAGGGAAAGTTACTCAGACGCTACAAGCGCTTCCTCGCCGACGTACTGCTAGATGACGGCACCGAAATCACCATCCACTGCCCCAACACGGGCTCGATGCGCAACTGCCTGTTTCCCGGCGAGCGGGTCTGGTTCTCTACCTCAGATAATCCCAAGCGCAAGTATGCCCACACCTGGGAACAGGCGGCCTCGGATGAGGGCCACATCATAGGGATCAACACGGGACGAGCCAACGCCCTCGCGGCCGAGGCGATTGAGGCTGGGGTGATAAGCGAACTGACCGGCTACGACCATCTGCGCCGGGAGGTCAAATATGGCAGCGAGAACAGCCGTATCGATCTGCTGCTCGAGAGCGAGGATAAACCCGCCTGCTATATAGAAGTCAAAAGTTGTACTTTATTAGAGCAGGGCCAGGGATACTTCCCCGATGCGGTGACCACCCGAGGCCAGAAACACCTTCGCGAACTGATGGAGATGGTCAAGCAGGGCCACAGGGCCGTGCTTTTATTTGTGGTGCAACATACTGGGATAACCACGGTGGCAGCGGCCCGCCATATCGACCCAGAGTACGCCGAACTGCTGACTCAGGCACACCAGGCCGGGGTGGAAATTCTCGCCTACAGCTGCGAACTCTCGCCAAGTGCCGCCCGGCTGATTAAATCCTGCCCTGTCAAGTTGTAAATAGACGGTAAAAGTTGAATTAATGCGTAATAGAGGACATAGTCAAAAGATAAACTCATGGCAGCTTAAAAAATTTGCGTGGTATATCAGATTCTGATATAGATATCGGCCTTTAATAAAAGACGCCCTACAACGCAAATGATTAACAGGAGATGCGTTATGCCTGAAGGCACTAAAAAACTTGGCGTGCTCGCTATCGCAGGTGTAGATCCTTACCAGGAAAAACCGGGTGAGGAATATATGAATACCGCTCAACTGGGTCACTTCAAAAAGATTCTCGATGCTTGGCGTAGTCAGCTCCGTGAAGAAGTGGATCGCACCCTAAATCATATGCAAGATGAAGCGGCTAACTTCCCTGACCCTGTCGACCGTGCGGCTCAGGAAGAGGAGTTCAGTCTTGAACTACGCGCCCGTGACAGAGAGCGTAAGCTAATCAAGAAGATTGAAAAGACATTGCAGAAGATCGAAGACGACGATTTCGGTTTCTGTGATTCATGCGGTATCGAAATCGGTATCCGCCGTCTCGAAGCCCGTCCAACGGCCGATCTCTGTATCGACTGTAAGACGCTCGCCGAGATCAAAGAGAAACAGATGGCCGGTTAAGCTGGCGAGAAGCGGGGCTTAGCCCCGCTTTTTTGTATCCAGTCGCCCCGATGAGCGACATAGAAAGTGTGAACAAAGGTTTTGCCGTGATCCCCCAAGCAGACCCCTCCCTCTCCCCCGATAACCCAATGCAAATCGACAAGCCCTATGTCGGCCGTTTCGCGCCCTCGCCCTCCGGGCCACTGCACTTTGGCTCGCTCATCGCCGCACTAGGCAGCTATCTGCGCGCCCGCGCCGAGCAGGGACAGTGGCTGGTGCGCATCGAAGATATCGATCCCCCCAGAGAGGTAGCCGGTGCCAGCGACCTCATCCTCAAGACCCTTGAGGCCTACGGCCTTCATTGGGACGGCGCTGCGCTCTATCAGAGCAGTCGCCTGGATGAGTATCAGGCGCGGCTTAACAGGCTACTGGCAGAAGATAAGGCCTACTACTGCCAATGTACCCGCAAGCAGATCCAGGCGATGGGCGGCACCTATGATGGCCGCTGCGCGACCCGCACAGCTAAACATACAGCAGGCGCTATTCGCATCCGAAACACGCTTGCGATAGATCATTTCGATGATGAGCTGCTGGGCCCTATCCAGGTCGAGCATGAGTTTGCCGCCGAGGACTTTATCATCAAGCGGCGCGACGGCCTCTACGCCTATCAACTGGCTGTGGTGATGGACGATGCCTTTCAGGGGATAACTGAGGTGGTGCGCGGCGCCGACCTGCTCACCTCCAGTGCCCGCCAGGCGACCCTGTTTAATTTATTCGGTGACAACGCGCCTAAGTGGCTTCATCTGCCGCTGGCCTGCGCCGAGCCCGGCATGAAACTCTCGAAGCAGAATCACGCCCCGGCCATAGATCTTAATGCGCCTCAGGCCAGCATCAACGCCGCGCTCGCCTTCCTGGGCCAGGCCCCCTGCGAACCAGATAGTGTCGAGACCATGCTGGCCCAGGCCGTTAGCCAGTTTGATCTGAGCCGTATCCCGCGCCAGCAGGAGATCATACTTGCGCCGGGCGCTTAAGCCCCGTAAAAGTATAAACCTTGCCGCCGTCACGAAACCCGGCCAGACGAGCAGAGTCCGGGTATACTCTTTGAACCATAATTGAGTTATGATAGCGGCCTAATTTTAACCCTGACTCAAGATCCAAGTTCGAGGTGTCCTATTTTTCGCCGTATTAGTCAATTCTGTAAGCAGCTTTTTGAAGACAATCAAAACACCACAGAAACCACACCAGCGGGACTAAGCCTAGAGATAGTTGCACGTAAACATCATGCAATCTCTCGCCAGCACATTAGCGAAAACGCTATTAAGGTACTCTATCGTCTGCACAAATCTGGCTTTAAGGCCTATTTGGTGGGCGGCGGCGTGCGCGACATCCTCCTAGGACTCGAGCCCAAGGATTTCGACGTGGTCACCAATGCCACGCCGGAAGAGATCAAGAAGCTATTTCGTAACTGCCGCCTGGTAGGGCGCAGATTCCGTCTGGCCCATATTGTCTTCGGCCGCGACGTCATCGAAGTCGCTACCCTGAGGGGCCATCATGTAGACAGCGGCGAGAAGATCTCTAAAGTCAACGCCGAGGGTCGCCTGCTGCGCGACAACGTCTACGGCACCATAGATGAAGACGCCGAGCGCCGCGACTTCACGGTCAACGCCCTCTACTATGATATCAGCGACTTTTCCATCCACAGCTATGGTGGCGGCCTGCAGGATCTCGAGTCTCGCACCCTGCGTCTGATCGGCGACCCGCAGAAACGCTACCGCGAAGATCCCGTGCGCATGCTGCGCGCCGTGCGCTTCGCTACTAAGCTGGGGATGAGCATAGACAAGGCTGCGGCGCAGCCGATCCCCGAGCTGGCCCCCCTGCTAAAAGATATTCCTGCCGCCCGTATGTATGAAGAGGTGCTTAAGCTCTTCTTCGCCGGTCAGGCCCAGAACAACTACGTCATGATGCGTGACTTTGGCCTGTTCGCCCCCCTCTTTCCCCTGGTGGATAACCTGCTGGAGGAAGATCCTAAGGGACCGAGCCACAAGATGGTCAAGGCGATCATGCGCAACACAGACGAGCGGGTTGAACAAGATAAGTCGGTCACCCCGGCCTTCTTCTACGCCGCCATGCTCTGGTACCCCCTCAGTCAGCGTGCCGATGATATCGCCCTGGAGAGTGGCCTGAGCCAATATGACGCCTTCTACGCCGCCATGGGCGATGTGATGGAGCAGCAATGCCGCACCATCAGCATTCCCCGTCGCTTCAGCACCCCGGCCAAGGATATCTGGCAGCTGCAACTAAGGTTCGAACGCAACCAGGGCACACGTGCCTTCAAGTTCATCGAGCATCCTAAGTTCCGTGCCGCCTATGATCTGCTACTGCTAAGGGCCGAAGCCGAGGGTGGTAACCTGGCCAAGACGGCCGCCTGGTGGAAGAGCTTTGTCGAAGGCAGCGAAGAGCAACGCAGCGTCATCGCCCGCAGCACCAACAAGGGTAGCCGCAGCCGCAACAATCGCCGTCGTCGCAGCCCGAAGAAGACACCGAAAGCCGAATAATGAACACCGTCTATGTCGCACTGGGGGCCAATCTCGCGTCCCCAAAAGCCCAACTGGATCAGGCCTGTCAGGCACTGAAGGCCTTGGCAAGCGACGGACAACTAAGCGTCTCCCCCTATTACCAGAGCGCCCCCATGGGTGATGTGCCGCAGCCCGACTACCTCAATGCCGTGGCTTGCTTTACCACCACCCTCGCCCCACTGGCGCTGCTCGATGCCCTGCAGGCGATCGAGAACGAACAGGGTCGGGTACGTGAGGTACGCTGGGGCGCCAGAACCTTAGATCTGGACCTGCTTCTCTATGGCGACTGGCAACTGGATATCCCGCGTCTTCAGGTGCCGCACTACGGCATGAAGACCCGCAGCTTCGTGTTGCTGCCCCTATTGGATCTGACTCCAGATCTCATTCTCCCCTGCGGCACCAAGCTGACCTCACTGATCACCGAGGAACTTAAGAGACAAGTTCAACAACTCGGTCCGGATCATTGAACTTAAGCCCCAGTTAGCTTATAAAGCACACTACTGCCCAGGCAGAACTCTTTTTTAAATCAAAGTTAAGACCAGCATTATGTCTAAGATAACCAGCTCTACCCTGCTGAAGTTCAAGCAGGAAGGTAAGAAGTTCACTGCACTCACCGCCTATGATGCCAGCTTTGCGGGCGCCTTCGACAGCGAAGGGATCGACGTCCTACTGGTGGGCGACTCGTTAGGCATGGTATTGCAAGGACACGACGACACCCTGCCGGTCACAGTCGAAGATATCGCCTACCACACGCGTTGCGTGCGCCGTGGCATCAAGCGTTCACTGCTGATCGCCGACATGCCTTTCATGAGCTACGCCACCCCAGAGCAGGCGATGACCAATGCCACCGCCCTGATGCAGGCCGGTGCCAACATGGTGAAACTCGAAGGCGGTCACTGGCTGCTGGAAACCGTCACTAAGCTGACCGAGCGCGGCATTCCCGTGTGCGCCCACCTGGGACTCACCCCGCAATCTGTGCATGTCTTCGGCGGCTTCAAGGTACAAGGCCGTGACGCCGACAACGCCCAGCGCATCATAGATGAGGCCAAGGCGATCGAGGCCGCTGGTGCCCAGCTATTAGTGGTCGAGTGTATCCCGGCGGCGCTGGCCAAAAGCATCACAGAGGCCCTCACCATTCCGGTTATCGGCATAGGCGCAGGCGCAGACACCGACGGTCAGATCCTGGTGATGCACGACGTGCTGGGGATCTCCAGCGGCTATATTCCGCGCTTCTCGAAGAACTACCTGGCCCAGACCGGCGAGATCCGCAGCGCCATCCGCGCCTATATTGAAGAGGTCGACACAGGCGTCTTCCCCGCCGCCGAGCATACATTTAGTTAACGTAAGGTTGCTGTAACATGTACACCACCCAAGATATCGCCGCGATCCGCGCCCAGGTGCGCCAGTGGAAACAGGCCGGCGAGACAGTGGCATTCGTGCCCACCATGGGCAATCTGCACCAGGGTCATATCACCCTGGTCACCGAGGCATTGAAACGTGCCGATCACGTGGTGGTCTCCATCTTCGTTAACCCGATGCAATTTGGGCAGAACGAAGATCTGGACGCCTACCCACGCACCCTGCCCGCCGATCAGGCCGCCCTAGAGGCCGCCGGCGCCGAGCTGTTATTCACGCCGACACCAGCCATCATCTATCCCAAGGGGATGGATAAGCAGACCTTTGTCGAGGTGCCTGGCCTGTCGGAAGAGCTTTGCGGCGCCAGCCGTCCAGGGCACTTTCGCGGCGTCACCACTATAGTCTGCAAGCTGTTCAATATCGTACAGCCGGATGTGGCCCTGTTCGGTAAGAAAGATTTTCAGCAGCTGATGGTGATCAAGGCCATGGTGGAAGATCTGTCTCTGCCTATCGAGATTGTCGGCGTCGACACCATACGCGAGAGCTCTGGCCTGGCCATGAGTTCACGCAACGGTTACCTGAGCGAGGCGCAGAAGCAGCAAGCGGCTCAGCTCAAGCGTACCTTAGATGAGATGGCCGAGGCGATCGCCCAGGGTCAAGCGATCCCTAATGTAGTGCAGCGCGCTCAGGAACAGTTGCACCAGGCTGGGTTTAAGCCTGATTATCTGTCGGTGCGTAATGCCGCCGATCTGCGTGAAGTCAAGGACGACGATAAACAGCTGGTGATCCTGGCCGCCGCCTTTATGGGCAGCACCCGCCTGATCGATAACCTGAGCTTCGAACGCGCTTAAGCCCTGCACGTCCGAATTTAGGGCGTACTTAAGCCTAGAAAGCGCTTAAACTTGGCTCGTCTTTAGCCTCTAATTTCGCTTCTCAGGCCCAATTCCTGGGAAGCGATTTTTCATTTTAGGCTCATTTTTTACCCTGCTTTTTCCCCCTAAGCAGCCCCCAAACTGCCCCAAAACAACTCAAAATGAGGTCAGTTTCATCATCTAAGTTATTGGTCATGCACCAAATCTGATCGGCCTATCGGTCGAAAATGCCGCGAGTTTCAGAAATAAAATTACTTATTTGAGCGAAAGCCAATAAAGTGACCTGGATCCAGATCTCCTGCATTTCATTTACATGCATTTCAAACGAATTGGCATGCATCCAGGCTAACTTACTGAAATCAATTGGTAATACCTATTTACCAAAAATAGCGAGTTCCTACAGGCACTCAACAAGGTGATCTGGATCACCAAGGGCAATTTTCCATCGTTAACTGATTAGATTCTAAACTGAAATTATCCGATCAGATATTTCCACTTTTGAGACCAAATTAGAGTAATTACTCTTAGTAAAATCCCATTTCTAGCTAAAAATCGTCATATTTCTTTCAAATAGTTATAACGGCCCGCTCCGACCAGTGATAGAGATCACACTTTGGGTTTAAGTGGTCAGACAAAGTTCACACCCATCTAACCCCATCTCACATAATCAGCACATAATGATCTAGATCATATTTGCATTTGGTGAATTAGCGTTTATTACGCATCAAGGATGAAACGATTCCATTTGGGAATAGCTTCCGACAACACAGGATGCTGCATCGGACGAGTCAGCATCGACAACAACTAAAATAACCAAGTAACGACAGTAAGAGGCAATCATGACCCTACTTCAACTACTCGCCAGTTTGACGCCTGTAATCAGCGTTATGCTATTTTTGGTGCTACTCAAGATGCCAGCATCTCGCGCCATGCCCATCTCTATGGTAATGACAGGTCTTGCCGCCGTCTTTATCTGGCAGATGGATACCACCATCTTAGGTGCCTCCGTGGTCGAAGGCCTACTCTCGGCCCTGACCCCACTGAGCATCATCTTCGGCGCCGTGTTCCTGCTGAACACCCTGAAGTACTCGGGTGCCATGGACACCATCCGCGCCGGCTTTACCAACATCAGTAGTGATGCCCGCGTGCAGGTGATCATCATCTGTTGGTTATTTGGTTCATTTATCGAAGGCTCTGCCGGTTTCGGTACTCCAGCCGCCATCGGCGCGCCGCTGCTGGTGCTGCTAGGTGTGCCGCCTGTTGCCGCCGCCGTGGTAGCCCTGATCGCCGACTCAACCAGCGTCTCCTTCGGCGCCATCGGTCTGCCGGTCCTCTTCGGTATGGAGCAGGGTTTGATGCAAGGCGGTGTGAGTATGGCTGCCGACCAGATCGCCCAGCACGGCACCAGCTTCGCCGACTATGCCCAGTTTATCGCCCTGCACATGATCACTATCGATCTGGTGACAGGTACCCTGATCCCGCTGGTACTCGTCTCTGTACTCACAGGCTTCTTCGGCCGCAACAAGTCCTTCAAAGAGGGTCTGGCGATCTGGAAATTTGCCCTGTTCGCCGGCTTAGCCTTTACCGTACCAGCCTGGCTTATCAACTACTTCGCCGGCCCAGAGTTCCCATCGGTTATCGGTTCACTGGTTGGTATGGCGCTGGTGATTCCTGTGGCGCGCAAAGGCTTGTTACTGCCTAAGACCCCTTGGAACGATTTCGCCGAAAACGACAACCAGACCCAAGCCAAGATTGAGACCAAGGCACAGTTCTCTCAGGTTGCCGCCTGGACGCCTTACATCATCATGGCAGGCCTGCTGGTGCTGTCTCGCACCGTGGCGCCGCTCAAGGCCTGGCTCACCAGCTTCAACATCAGCTGGACCAACCTACTTGGCACTGAGTTGAAAGCCGGTTTCGCGACCCTGTATGCGCCTGGCGCCTTCTTCGTGCTGGTATGTATCCTGGGCTTCGTACTGTTTAAGATGAAATCGCCAGCGATCAAGGAGTCGATCACCGTCTCTTGCAAGTCTATGCTGCCGACCATCATCTCCCTGGGCGCCTCAGTGCCTATGGTGAAGATCTTCCTTAACTCTGGCACCAACGAGGCAGGCCTGCAGTCTATGCCGGTTGCCCTGGCTGACATGCTCGCCGGCTCTATGGGCGCCATCTGGGCCTGGATGTCACCGATTGTGGGTATCTTCGGTGCCTTCCTGTCGGGCTCAGCCACCTTCTCTAACATGATGTTCTCTGGCCTACAGTACAGCGTGGCCGACAACATCGGCATGAACCACGCGTTAGTCCTGGCCCTACAAGGTATTGGTGCCAACGCAGGTAACATGATGTGTGTCATGAACGTGGTCGCCGCCGCTACCGTGGTGGGTATGGCTGGCCGTGAATCAGAAATTATCCGTAAAACTATGCCCGTCGCTCTGGGTTATGCCTTGATTGCAGGTACTATCGCTACCCTTTGGGGCGGTCTATAACAGATAACTCGAGAAAGGCGGACGTGATGAACCCGCCTTTCTGTGGGTCAACGAAAAGAGTAATGTTATGTCGATTAATTATTCAGCAGTAGTCGCAGATTTACGCGCAAAACTCGGTCAGGAAGCCGTCTCAGACGATGCAGTGCGTCGTTTCGCCTGGTCCACCGACGCCAGTTATTTCCGTATCGTGCCAGAGGTGGTGGTACACGCCGAGACTTTAGAAGATGCCCGTGACACACTCGAAGTCGCGCGCCAGCATAATGCCCCAGTGACCTTTCGCGCCGCCGGCACCAGCCTTTCAGGCCAGGCCATCGGCGAAGGCATCTTGTTGATCCTAGGTCACGATGGCTTCAGAAAGATCGCCGTCAGCGAGGATCACAACCAGATCTCACTCGGCGCGGCCGTTATCGGTGGCGACGCCAACCTGGCGCTTAAGCCATTCAACAAGAAGATAGGCCCGGATCCGGCCACCCTGGCCTCGGCCATGGTCGGCGGTATCGTCTCCAACAACGCCTCGGGCATGTGCTGTGGCACGGCCCAGAACAGCTACCAGACTATAGCCTCGGCCAAGCTACTCTTCGCCGACGGTACCCGCTTGGACACCGGCTGTGAGCGCTCAAAAGAAGCGTTTCGCGAGTCTCACCAGCAACTGCTTAGCGAGCTGACCGATCTGGCAAAACTCACCAGCAGCAACCCGGTACTGGCCGATCGCATTCGCAAGAAGTACTCCATCAAAAACACCACGGGCTACAGCATTAACGCCCTGGTGGACTTCGAGGATCCTTTCGAGCTGATCAACCACCTGATCGTCGGCGCCGAGGGCACCCTGGCCTTCGTCGAAGAGGTGACCTACAACACGGTCGATGAAGCTAAGTTCAAGGCCTCGGCCATGGCGGTATTCTTCAACATGGAAGATGCGGCCCGCGCCATTCCGCCAATCAAATGCGACAGCGTCGCGGCCGCCGAGCTGCTGGACTGGGCGTCGATCAAGGCGGTCACTGGCAAGAAGGGGATGCCAGATTGGCTGAGCGAGCTGCCAGAAGGCGCCGCCATCCTGCTTATCGAATCCCGTGCCAACGACGAGGCGACCTTGGATGCCTACACCCAGGATGTGATTGCCAAGCTGGCCCATATCGAAACCGAGCGTCCTATCAGCTTCAGCCGTGACCCCGAGGTCTACAGCAAGTACTGGGCGATGCGCTCTGGCCTCTTCCCTATCATTGGCGGCGAGCGTCCAAAGGGCACCTCGGTGATCATCGAAGACGTGGCCTTCGAGCTGGAACACCTGGCCAATGCGGCCACAGATCTGACCGCCCTGTTCCACAAGCATGGCTACCCTGAAGGGGTGATCTACGGCCATGCGCTGGCGGGTAACTTCCACTTCATCATCACGCCGACCTTCGCCTCACAGGAAGATATCGACCGCTTCCACGGCTTCATGCAAGACGTGGCCGAGATGGTGATCAACAAGTATGACGGCTCCATGAAGGCCGAGCACGGCACAGGCCGCGCGGTAGCACCATTCGTCGAGATGGAATGGGGCGCCGATGCCTACACCCTGATGAAGCGCATCAAGCAGATCTTCGATCCCCAAGGCCTGCTAAACCCTGGGGTGATCCTCAACGACGACGCCAACGTGCACGTCAAGAACATCAAGCCATGCCCTGTGGTCGACGACTTTGTGGACAGATGTATCGAGTGTGGCTTCTGTGAGAAGACCTGCCCGACCTCGGCGCTTAACTTCACTCCGCGTCAGCGTATCGCGACTCTGCGTGAAATCGCCCGCCTGGAGGCCTCTGGCGACAAGCAAGCCGCCGAAGAGATGCGCGCCGCCGCCAAGTACGATGTGGTCGATACTTGCGCCGCCTGTCAGCTGTGTACCATCGCCTGTCCGGTAGACAACAGCATGGGTCAGCTGGTGCGTAAGCTGAGAACCCCATACATCACCACGACCGAACAGAAGGTGCTGGACTTCCAGGCTAAACACTTCGGCGCCGTCAACCAGGTGATCAGCACAGGTTTCGACGTGCTCAACATCATCCACAAGGTCACAGGCGACAGCGTCACCAACGGCCTGATGAAGGTGGGCCGCATGGTGTCCAAAGAGGTGCCTTACTGGAACCCAGACTTCGCCAAGGGCGGTAAGCTGCCTAAGCCAAGCCCAGCCTCGCCAGACAAGGAGACTGTGGTCTACTTCCCGGCCTGTGGCGGTCGCACCTTCGGCCCGACGCCGAAAGATCCCGACAACCGCACCCTGCCAGAAGTGGTAGTCACCCTGCTTGAGCGCGCCGGTTACAACGTGGTCACTCCCGACAACACCCGTCACCTGTGCTGCGGCCAGATGTGGGAATCTAAGGGTGACTTCAAGAACGCCGATGCCAAGCGTGACGAGCTGATCGATGCCCTGAGCGCCCTAAGTGATAACGGCAAGGTGCCTGTGGTGGTGGATGCACTCTCCTGTACCTACCGTACCCTGACGGGCAACCCTAAGGTGGAAATTACCGATCTGGTCGAGTTCATGCACGACAAGATCTTGCCTAAGCTGACCTTTACCAAGAAGGTCAACGTGGCACTGCACCTTGGCTGTAGCGCCCGCAAGATGAAGCTTGAGCCTAAGATGCAGGCGCTGGCCGATGCTTGTAGTAACGGCGTTAAGCTGCCAGAGGGGATCGAGTGTTGTGGTTACGCCGGCGAGAAGGGCTTGTACAAGCCAGAGATCAACGCCAGCGCCCTGCGCAACATCAAGAAGCTGATACCAGTCGATATCAAGGAGGGCTACTACGCCAACCGCATGTGTGAAGTGGGTCTGACCCAGCACAGCGGCATCTCCTATCGCCATCTGGCCTATCTGCTGGAAGAATGCAGCCGCTAGGCAACCGATTTAAGGTTTAGATAACCCCACCCAAGCAAACTCCGCGGTGTGACATCAGCTCACATCGCGGTTTTTTATCTCTGCCCTCCCCGCACTCGAGTGCAAATCATCTAAGTCGTGCAACCTAACTCATGTAAGCTAAGTCATTTAACCTAAGTCATGCAAAATACTGGTGTTATTCCAAGAGTTGCGCCATAGTAATAGCTGACCATACTGAGCTTAATCCATCAATAAGTTAGCGACCTAAACTTGCCGGTATGGACGCCAAAATGAAGTAAAACGACATAAAGTTAACTAAAGATTCGTTATACAAGAGAAAGGGACATGAGTCGTCGCGGCGACCGCTAAGCTTACCATGCCGCCTGGACTCGACGTAGATAGAGGAATTATCGCTCCATGGGAAAACTGCTCTTAGCCATCGCACTCCTGCTGCTTCCAGGCCTTAGCCACGCCAGCAGCATCTACAAGTGCATCAAGGGCGACAAGGTGGTGTTCAGCCAGACCTCCTGCCCGAAAGAGTTTAAGCAGCACCATATCCAATACCAACTCGGCATCACCACGGAAACCGACAGCGACAAGCCCAAGGAGAAGGTCGACCCTCTACAGGCATTGCTCAACAAGCGCACCCTCTCCCAGGAGAAGCTGTTACAGCTGATCGACGCCGAAATCTACCGTCTCAAGCAGGAAAACAGCTATTATGAGATCCTAAGGGCCAGCGAAAAACAGAAGCTGGATCGCAAGCGTTACTGGCAGAAACAGGCCAAGGATGACCCTGAGTTTCTCGCCAAGCTCGACGAGATGAACCGCTACTTCGACGGCCTGATCAAGCTCAACGACGACGCCATGCTCATGCTGCAGCAACACAAGCTGCGCATCACACAGGCGCCCGAGCAGGAAGAACAGAAAGAACAGGAAGAGCAGCCCGACAAAGGCGCCCCTCAGGTAGTGCAACATTAGCCGTACAATATGAGTTGCCCTGCATTAACGGTACAAGATTCGCCCTGAAGCACTGGCTGTGACAGATTAGCCTTAAAACGTTAACACATTCTTCATTTGCGTAAGTCGCGAGGTCGCCATGAACAAGACCCAGTTGAGCCTGCTCGTTATCGGCCTGCTTATGCTGGGATTTTTTATGCGCCAGAGCCTCTTCACGCCCCCCGACGACTCCCGCGATCTCAACGTCGACAGCTTCGTCGATCATGCCCAATACCTGACGACCCAGAGCGAGGTGATCGCCCCTCTGCTGTGTGCCAAGCTCGCCATCGATATGGGCTTTTCCGTGGACCAAGCGCAGGTCAACAGCGAGCTGCGCCAGACCCTCAAGGCCTATGACGACGACAAAGATGCGGCGCTGTATCTGTTTATCTATGTCAAAGGCTACGCCTTCGGCCTGGCCCATGGCATAGAGGACAAGCCCGGCGCCTACTTTCACCTGGGCTGCGACCGGGACCATCCCGAGGTCGAGATGCCACCACAGCAGACTCAGATATGACTATCCACTGGCCGTTACTACTCAAGGTCGATAGCGACAAGCAGCTGATGCTGTTAGAGAGCCAGGAAGAGTGGCTCGCCGAGCGCGACCATCTTGAGGCCGAGTCCCTGACCCTTATCGACAGCCAAGGCATCTGTTATCACTGCCAAGATGGCGATTTACGCCCCTCGGAGGAGCAGATAGCCCTTTCACAGATAGTGCTATGGGTCAGCGATTATGCCTGCCAGAATGGTCACTTCTGCAGCGCCAAGATAGGCGCCGACAGCCTGGCACAGCTGTTTGAGATGGTGCGCTATTTGGAAGATAGTTAGTCGAAGCACGCCATGCATTAAAGAATACCGCCATAAAAAAGCCCCACCAATGTGGGGCTTTTTAGTTGGATTTGTCTGTCATGAACCTACTAGGTTCTCAAGCCTATGCCACGGCTGATCAGGTAGTAGGCCACCAACCAGAGTCCGGCGCAGAAGCCGACCATGATAGCCACCGACAGGCCTATGCTGATGTCGGCATAACCCAGGAAGCCATAGCGGAAAACGTTGATCATATAGACCACAGGATTCAGCTGCGACACCCCCTGCCAGAAGCTTGGCAGCAGGGTAAGCGAGTAGAAGACACCGCCCAGATAGGTCAGCGGAGTCAACACGAAGGTAGGCACTATGCTGATGTCATCATAGCTCTTGGCAAACACGGCGTTGATAAGCCCGCCCAGGGCGAACAGGATAGAGGTCAGCAGCACAGTCAGGGCCACCAGCCCAGCGTGATGCAGGCTGATATCCACGAAGAACATGGCCACCAGGGTCACTATGGTGCCGACACACAGGCCTCGGGCGACGCCGCCGCCCACGTAACCGGCGATCATCACATAGTGAGGCACGGGCGCGACGATCAGCTCCTCCAGGTTACGCTGGAACTTGGCACTGAAGAAGGATGACGCCACGTTGGAGTAGGAGGCGGTGATCACCGACATCATGATGAGGCCGGGGGCGATAAATTCCATATAGCTCACGCCGCCCATCTCGCCGATGCGCTTACCCACCAGATTACCGAAGATCAAAAAATAGAGGGTCATGGAGATCGCCGGTGGCACCAGGGTCTGCACCCAGATACGGGTGAAGCGGGTCACCTCCTTGATCAATATGCTCTTAAAGGCTGTAAAATAGACGTGCTTCATGTTCATACTCATACCCGAGCTCATACTTTAGTGCCTCCCTTGCCTTGTTCCACCAGCTCCACAAACAGCTCCTCCAATCGGTTAGCCTTGTTACGCATAGACAACACCTCTATCCCCTGCTCGGTGAGCTGGGCGAACACGCTGTTGATGCTATGGGCCTTCTCCACATCCACCTCTAATGTGTGTGGATCGGTTAAGCGGCAGCTGATCCCCTCAAGGGTCGGCGCCTCGTTGATGTCGGCCTTGAGGTCGAACACGAAGGTCTCCATGTTGAGACGGCTGAGCAGGGATTTCATGCTGGTGCACTCCACCAGCTCGCCCTTGTCGATAATGCCAATGTTGCGGCACAGCATCTCGGCCTCTTCCAGGTAGTGGGTGGTCAAGATGATGGTCACCCCCTGGCGGTTAAGATCCGTCAGGAAGGTCCACATGGAGCGTCTGAGCTCGATATCTACCCCGGCGGTGGGCTCATCCAGGATCAGCAGCTTGGGCTCGTGCATCAGGGCGCGGGCGATCATCAGGCGGCGCTTCATGCCGCCCGAAAGCGCGCGAGATGGGCTGTTGCGCTTGTCCCACAGGTCCAGCTGACTCAGGTATTTCTTGGCGCGCTCGAAAGCCACCTCGCGGGAGACGCCGAAATAGCCGGCCTGATTGACCACTATCTGCTGCACTGTCTCAAACTGGTTGAAGTTAAACTCCTGGGGTACCAGGCCGATGGACATCTTGGCCAGCTCCAGCTGAGTGTCGATATCGTGTTCGAACACCTTCACCTTGCCGGAACTCTTCTGCACCAGGGAGCAGATCACCCCGATCGTGGTGGACTTGCCGGCACCGTTAGGGCCCAGCAGGGCAAAGAAATCCCCCGCCTCGACCTTAAGGCTGATCCCTTTTACCGCTTCGACGCCGCCCTTGTAGGTTTTTCTGAGCGAGTCGATAACTAAAGCATATGGCTCTTTGGTCATTAGTGACTTCCGTTATCCTGATCTTGAAATTGGTATTGGTATGAAAAAACAAAAACTCCCGCACAAAGCAGGAGTTTCAAATCTTAACGACGGCGCGATTAATCTAGGGGTACGACTTTAGCTATGTAAGGCAGGTTGCGATACTGCTCGGCATAGTCGATACCATAGCCGACGATAAACTCATCGGGAATGGTGAAGCCGATAAAGTCTACCGGTACATCAACCTCGCGACGCTCTGGCTTGTCCAGCAAGGTACAGAGGGCCAGGCTCTTAGGTTCGCGCAGCAATAGCATCTCGCGCACCTTGTTCAGGGTATTACCCGAATCGATCAGGTCTTCGACGATCAACACGTCACGGCCTTCGATATCCGACTGCACATCCTTTAGGATCTTCACGTCGCGCGAACTGGTCATGGCGTTGCCGTAGCTGGATACCGACATGAAATCGATCTCAACGTGGCCCTTGATGCGGCGGCAGAGGTCGGCCATAAAGACCACAGACCCCTTCAGCAGGCCAACCATTAGCAGGCGTTCGCTATTGGCGTAATGGGCATTGATCTGCGCTGCCAGGATATCCAGTTGTTGTTCAATCTCATCTGCCGAGATCATCACTTCGGTAGTGTGTTTCATACTCTTCTCAAATTTGTGTTAATTGTCGCGGTTGTCGGCACTGTGCTTATCATAGCCCCAACGCTTGGTTAACCCGTGGTCGACACCCAGATGGTCTAAGATCCGAGCGACCATGAAGTCTACCAGATCTTCAACCGATTTGGGATCATGATAAAAGCCGGGAGCCGCCGGCATTATGGTGGTGCCAAGGCGCGACAGGGACAGCATATGCTCTAAGTGTATGCTGCTAAAGGGGGTTTCTCTGGGCACCAGGATAAGCTGACCACGCTCTTTTATCACCACATCGGCGGCCCGTTCCAGCAGGCTATTGCTCATGCCGGTGGCCACCGCCGCCAGGGTGCCTGTACTGCAGGGGCATATCACCATCTGCTTAGGCGCAGCCGAGCCAGAGGCCGGTGGCGAGAACCACTCCTCCTTGCCCAGCACATACAGCTCACCGGCCACCTCATTGCCGCGCTCGGCAAACAGCGCCAGCAACTGGGCCTTGGCCTTATCGCCGTTGGCGCTGAGCTGCAACCCATGTTCGGTGGCCAGCACCACGCGCGCCGCGCTGGAGATCATCAAAAATACCTGATAATCGGCCATCAACAGGCATTCCAGCAGCTTGAGTCCGTATGGCGCCCCGCTGGCGCCGGTCCAGGCCAGGCTGATCGCCTTGGCCCGCTTGGGATAATTCATATCACTCTCTATGTTGAAGACCCGAGTCTAACCCTTACTGGCTAGACTCAAGCCTTGATCTCTTCCAGCTTAGCCAGCAGCTTGCCATGCAGGCCGCCGAATCCCCCGTTGCTCATCACTATGATGGTATCGCCGAGCCTTGCCGCCGCAGCCACGGTCTCGACCAGCTCATCTATCTGGTATAGCACAGTCACAGGCAACTCGGCCTTGGCCATGGCCGCTTCCACGTCCCAGTCGATATTGTCCGCCTGATACAAGTAGGCAGCATCGGCCAGCGCCATGGAGCCCGCCAGAGTGTCCTTATGCACGCCGCGTTTCATGGTGTTAGAGCGCGGCTCCAGCACCACTATGATGCGACCTTCGCCCACCTTGGCGCGGCAGCCCTGTAGTGTGGTGGCAATCGCCGTCGGGTGGTGAGCAAAGTCGTCATACACGGCGATATCATTCACAGTGCCGATAAGCTCCATGCGACGCTTTGGCGGCGCGAAGCGGGTCAACGCCTCGATAGCCGCCGCGGGCTTGACGCCCACATGACGGGCCGCGGCGATCGCCATGGTGGCGTTTTCCACGTTGTGCAGACCGATGAGCGACCAGTCGAGCACGCCCTGGGACTCACCGTCGAAGAAGACCTCGAAGCTGTGGCCATCCTCGCTCAGCAGCTCGCTGTACCAGCCTGGGCTACCCGCCATCAGGTTATAGGTCTCCTGCTCGCTCCAGCAGCCCATGTCGATCACCTCGCGCACCGCGTCACTGGCGGATGGCCAGATCACCTTGCCCTGACCCGGTACTGTACGTATTACGTGATTAAACTGACGCTGGATCGCCTTTAAATCATCGAAGATATCGGCGTGGTCGAACTCCAGGTTATTGATCACCAGAGTGCGCGGCTGATAGTGGACAAACTTGGAGCGTTTATCGAAGAAGGCGCTGTCATACTCATCCGCCTCCACCACGAAGAAGGGGGAATCTCCCAACCGCGCCGACACGCCGAAGTTTTGCGGCACGCCGCCGATCAAGAAGCCCGGCCCATAGCCACAATCTTCTAAGATCCACGCCAACATGCTGGAGGTCGATGTCTTACCATGGGTACCCGACACCGCCAGCACCCAACGATTGGGCAGAATATGTTCGGCCAGAAACTGTGGCCCAGAGGTGTATCTCAGGCCACGGTTGAGCACAGCCTCGACACAGGGATTACCGCGACTCATGGCATTACCTATCACCACCAGATCCGGCGCATCGTCCTCGTTTTGCCCCAGCTGACTCGGGTCGAAACCCTGGATCAGTTCTATCCCCTGCTCCTCGAGCTGAGTGCTCATGGGCGGATAGACGTTGGCATCGCTGCCCGTGACCTTGTGACCGTTAGCGCGAGCAAGGAGTGCGAGACCACCCATAAAGGTGCCGCAGATCCCTAAGATATGTACATGCATGGGGTTGGCTCTGGATAGGAATAATCTGGGGGTTATTCTAACGATTCGTGTCACCATTGTCAGTTAACAATGGTTTAAATAACGTTTTGATGACTAACGTCATGTTGAAGGTTTATCCAAACTTCGTTTGGGATGGCTGACGTCAAGAGTGCGGCCTTACGGCCGAGGTAAGTCGTGGAACTCCGTTCCACACCAGGGTAGGTGTAGCCTTTCGGCCGGAATTACGTTTTCCAAACTTCGTTTGGAGATGAAAGTCGTGGGTCTTCAACCCACACCCGTAGATGTGCGGCCTTACGGCCGAGGTGAGTCGTGGAACTCCGTTCCACACTAGGGCAAGAGGGGGATCTCCAGCAATCCCCCTCTTGCATCTCCCCGTGCCGCCCCAGACGAAGTTGTGATCCCTACGTGGCTATTTGAAAATGACTGACGCTTCCGATGGGGCATCCAAGCCCCCCGAAAGCTAGCCTCACATCCATGTGAGTCTCACGCCATTTTCTGCAATCCACTCCGGTAACTTCGATGGGGATTTGTCGTAGCTTCTACCTGCAACCTCACTACCTAGAACAAACTTAACTCTGACCCAACTTTTCATTTATAAGTATCATTAGTGATCGGGCGCAACGCCGCCAGCAGGGGCAGACAAAGCGCGTAGCGGTTTGGCTGTCCCTCTGGCTGGCCTTGTTAGCCTTTTTGCTGCGCACGAAGTTTGCTATAAACATCTTTGGCATTTTCAATAAGCTCAAATTTAGGCACGTTGGCGCCACCCATGCCTGGAAAACTATTGCCACCAAAGAAATTCGCCATTTGGTTTTCATGGCCAAATGTAACCGTGCCTGACAAATCGCTTTTTTCTGTAAGACTGACGTCAGTTAAAGTTGCCAAATTAAGACTTTTAACACCTTTGCTGAAAAGACCAGAAATAATAATGGCTCTTCGGTCTGTTAGGCCGTAAAACGTTTTTGCTCGCTTTTTTGAGTCGTAGATAAACCGACCAAAAATCATGTACAGCCCAACAATGACGAATGGGAGGCCAAACAGAGGAAAGACATAAGCAATAGCGCCAGCATCGTCTTTGGGGATACTAAGAACCATAACTTCCCAAAATATGGCAAAACCACCCCAAAGAAGACTGAATGGAATCATGAATATATCAGATCCTCTAAACACAGTTCCTTGTTTAGGCGCACCGGCCCAGATCAACTTTTCTCCTGAATCTAGTTCTCTCTGAACTATTTGTTGTGCGTCGAAGTTCATATTTCTCCTGTAAGGCTAACGCTTTGCTAATTGGCTGCCGCAGCGTAGCGTAGGCAGTCCAGTGGAGGCCACGCTGTTTGTGGCCGGAACGAAATTAAGCAACTTGTTATGTTTTACCACACCGATACCTTTGTCTCGATGTAGATTGAATGCTCATCCAGTTCACCAGTTGGTAGCAAAGTGACTGACTCGATCTGAACTAATTTACCATCGAGAACGCTATCAGAAAGCCAAAAATCTTCTCTGGCTACTGAATACTCTGGTTGCCCCATGCTGCCCGGATACGCACCATTTAGATCGTCATCCAATGGCTCGATTGCAACGATATCGTAAAGCTGGCCATCTTCTACAACTGGGCCAACGTGTGTAATTTTGCCTTTTGAAATATCCGGTGACAGTGAAGCCCACCATTCAGAGGTGCCAATATGAGGGTGTTCAGCAAAAAATTCTGGAAATGACGATTGAAGATCTTTGTTTAATTCAGAAGCCCAATCAGCACTTTCTTTTTCTAGGTCGAAGATTACATCCATGTCATTTCCTTTAAAACATACGCCCCACTTAAGGGCAAATACCGCAGGCTAAACTAAAGAGCGCAGCGACTGAGAGCCTGCGAGTATTTGTCCCAGTGTGCGCAGCACACGACTACAGTGGCTTGTATGGTTAATCCTGTTCCATTTTAGGGTAAATTGGAGGCCCACCCTCAATGGCCGTTGAGGGTCTTTATGCAGTAGCTCGATTGAATGGCGGCTCCTCTTACGAGAGACCGGTAACAAGTGAGTAGCGCTGCATAACTCCTAGCAATAACTCGAACAGTCATTGGGGCCTCGAGCCCGTATAGCAAGGCAGAGTAAGCTTATAATGAACAACCATAAAAACCAAACTGAAATCAATGTCGGCGTTGATGTCGGTAAGTCACAGCTCGATATCGTTCTACATCCACTCGACCTACATTTATCTATCCCAAATGACCCTGAACATATCCAGAAAGTCATTCAGGTACTTAAGAAGCATCCGGTAAAACGCATCGTCACTGAGGCGACGGGTCGTTATGAGCATGCCTTTGTCTTTGCCTGCGATAAAGCTAATTTACCCGTTGTTATCGTCAATCCAATCAAAGTTCGTCGCTTTGCCTAAGCTATCGGTGTCATGGCGAAAACAGACAGAATTGATGCTTCAGTCATCGCTCAATTTTCGGCAATCATTAAACCTGAGATAAAGCAACTTCCGGATGAACAGTCAAAAATAATCAAAGACTTACTAATCAGACGAACTCAGCTACTTGAAATGGCAACAATGGAAAAAAATCGTCTCCAAATCATGCCCAAAGAGCTTCATAAATCAATTAATACTTTGCTTAAATCACTTAACCAGCAAATAGATAAACTTACGGAAAAACTCGATAAGCTCGTAGCCCAGGTCAAAGAATGGCGCGTCAAATCGGAAATATTGACGAGTGTTCCTGGGGTGGGGAAAGTGCTTTCCTACACTCTGCTTAGTGAAATGCCAGAGTTAGGAAAACTAAACCGAAAAGAAATTGCCGCCCTAGTTGGTGTCGCTCCCATGAACCGCGAAAGTGGTTCTTACAAGGGTAAACGCAGGATCCGTGGTGGTCGCCACAGAATACGTACAGTCATGTTTATGGCGATGATGTCTGCCATACAGTGTAATCCTGTTTTTAAGCGCTATTACCAGCGTCTCAAAGCGGCTGGAAAAATGCCGAAAGTAGCACTGATCGCCTGCATGCGAAAGCTCATCGTGATCTTGAATACCATGCTTAAAAGCGAGGAGCTGTGGTGCGCAAAAAACGGATAAATATATTGACTAAACACCACAGTCACTTGTTATATGGCATGAGCTTCAACGAAGTAGCTACTTTTATCAAAATCCCAGCTGATTGGTTTTACCAAGAAAGGATTGAGAAAGTCCGTATTTGCTGCAAGAACTGGATAGCACCCAAACATGGGTTGATCAGGGTTGGTTTCACCAAACTCTTTCTTAAACGCGTCCAACTCAAAATCCCAAAGCTCGTTTTCAGCAACAAGCTCTTCTGTTTCCTCTGAGTACTCAGCGATATAACGCCTCACTTTATACTTTTCGTCGATCATCTGCTTGCCATATAACGCCTGCGTTTGGGGCTGGAGCCGCGTAGCGGCGGAAGTCCCAGCACCGAAGGTGCGAACAACACGCACTGGTTAGGCGATTTATAGATTAAGTTTGCTGATAACACTGGATAATGTTGCTTCATTTTTAGTGTCTTTTACTGATGCTAAAAGATCTACCGCCATTTCAGCCAGGTCAGGATTGTCGCATTTTGTGTATTTGTAAATTAACTCTTTGAATCTACCAAGAGTGATATTTCTCTCAATTTCAATAGAGTATAAATCCTGTGAAATATTCCATATGTACGAGATCAACTTCCTGAGCCCACTACAATTACTCCCTTCATAGCTGAAAATCCATAAATCTCCTGAACTATCGATGATATGCTCTGTGAGGTTTCTTTGAATATTGTAGGGAACAATGGCTTTATCACCGCTAATTTCTCCATAGAACTTATCAAGAACAAATAGGTTGCTCTGTCTTAGTTCAATTATTGGATAATTCATGTCGATCTCCATTCGCCTAACGCCCTGTTATGGGGCGGATTAAGCTTGGCTATACTAGCGAAGAATGAGCATCAGCCAAGCATTAAGACGTCCATTCCATAAACAGCTTGTTATATGAATTTACCGTATAAGCCTTGAATGCTAAACTCATAACTAGAAAATTGCTCAGAACTTGAAATATCCATACATGTTATTTTAAAAGAAACTTTAACAGCCCCTTCTGGCAAAGCTAAATCATTAAAACATTGATCAACAAAGCCACCATCTGAATTTCTAACTTCCGCTGAGATTTTAATAGAGCTAAGTTTTTCAAATTCCAATGATGAGACCTCTCCAGAAATAACCAAGTGTGAAGAGCCTGAATCTCTAGTAACAATCCTATTAGAACTATTAAGAACTTGAAATTTTTCTATCTTATGGGCAATTTCAATACGGTCTTCATGAAAGAGAGATTCAACAAAAACCATTCCATTTAGAATCAATGCGGCAGCAAGAGAAAAGCCGATCCCCCATAGAAATCCACTAATCAATTTATTTTTCACCGAACCTCCGTATTCATATAACGCCCACATAAAAGGCCGACTGGAGCGCAGCGTAAGGAGGTCCAGCGGAACAAAGTGGAGCGATTTTTGATGTGTTTGTTAAGGTTTGACCTCGATTATAAAACCATGAGTGGAATCACCGATGCCGCTCCACCAACCAAAAAATGTTAGAACATAAGTGCCCGGATCAAGTTCTAGCTCCAGGCTTTGTGTGCCTAAAGCCTTTATAGGCTGGACATTTTCAACCGGCACATTCCATAAGCTTGTATCTGGCCCCACGTCATAATCATTTAGATCTGAAGGGGTAACCTTTGAGATCATATACTCAATATACTTGACCTTCGCTGGAAGCGGCATAATCAGTTCAAGTTTTACAGGACTCGAAACCTGAAGCGGCGCTTTTGCAGATGGCCATGCTATTGGGTCACTGCACATCGTTCCGGAACCAAGCGGCCAGCAAAAGCCACCAACTCGTGATTCTTGTGACTGCCCTTCTATTACGATAGTTGCCGTTGGCACTTCATCAAAGCTTGGTGATGATGCGCAACCAGCCAAGATCATAAAAATTATTGATATTAAAATTCGATGCATATTCTTGTGTAACCTTAACGCCCAAAGCAGCGGCGCGCGTTAGCGCGTCCAGCCCGCAGGGCGATGCTGCCTTTGTTTGTTATGTTTTTATTCCGAGACAATTTTAATGCCTCTGTTTTCTGCAACACCTTCATTGAAGATGGCGAGTACTTTTAGCTGAAATTCAGCCATATGTTCTGGAGCGGTACCTGTATTGATACTATGAATTGTATATGGAGGTTCAATTGAGTTTATATCCCCAGTAACCACACTATCTGCCAGGGCATCAAGGTTTCTCCCGTGCCACTCTGGCGCTTTTACCTGGGGGAGGAACATGTTGTAGAAATCCTCCTCTTTCTCAATTTTTTTCCAGTCAACGAGTATCTCCATGATTCATCCTGAAACATAACGCCGCCAGCAGCGGCCGTAGTGGAGGCGCGAAGCGCCGGAACGGAGGTCCAGCCCACGCAGTGGGCGTTGCTGGCTGGCCTTGTTATGCATTTTTACCCCAAGCGCCCGCATCCAGACCCGCCTGCAAATATTTCTGAAACTTATCATCTTCCAGATTGAAGAAGTCATAGCCGGTTTTCTTGAACCCATCAACTTCGGGGCTTTCTACTTTACCAATGCCTCCATTAGCCTCAGAGTATTCTGCTTGGAGAATATAGAGAAGTTGATAAAACCTAAAATCTGGATTGGCCTTCCATATCCTACCTATCAAATTTAAGATCTCATCAATCCTTTCAGGGTCTCTCATGATTTAATTTCCATTTAATGCATAACAGCTTATTAGTGCGCATGCGCGTTTACCTCGTTGGACCAGTGAAAACGCGCACAGTTAACTATTTGTATGTAATGAACTTATCAGCATATTGCCAAATATACCATCTGCAAAAACGCGCATGCGCGTTTTCCAAACCTATTATCTCAAGTAGTCAACACATAACTGATTGATAAAAATGAATTATACGGATTAGTACATGTATAAACGCGCAAAATTATTTCACTATTTTCCTTGATATTCGGAAACACTAAATAATACTGTATAAATAAACAGTACATTAGAAATGAGGTAATCATGAGTCTAAAAAGCCCATTTCTAATCGGTGTTCAAGAAACAATGCGTATGCGTGGTTACAGTATTAGGAATAGTCGGGCCAGAGTAAACTTTTACTTACTTGCTGCAAATGCCGGTTGTGGCTACAAGAAATCCCCATCGAAGTTGCCGAAATGCGCAGATGAAAATGCCGTATAGCCATCATGGACGATGGCTAAGGCTCGGAGGGACAGGAGTCCCATCCGAGTCGTTAGGCGATTTTCATTGAAGCATGAGGATCAACAACTTCGTCGGGGGCGTCAGGGTGGATGCAAGGGCGAAGGTCATGTCAATGACCGTTTTGAGCGAGAGGCATGGATGCCGAACTGGCTTTTTACAAGGAAGTATTTGGCGAGGACGAGCAGTCCTCCTTGTCCGGGTGTGGGATGGAATCCCACGACGTTCATCTTCAAACGGAGTTTGAAAATCAAGCAAATGGTCATAGCTCCTATCCATCCCACAACATGGGAAGACTCAAACGACTTACCTTGACCGTCAGGTCGCACATCCCCAGGTGTGGGATGGAATCCCACTCCGCTAATCCAAACGGAGTTTGGAAAACGAATGAACGTCCGCATTCATAAAAATATCAACCACTTCCCTAAGTGCCTATACTGCAAGTACAATGATAACCCTTAGGAAAAGTTGGCAAGACCAAAGGAAAGGCGATGACACTGAAGGAAGATGTCAACAAGCTCACTCAGGCCCTGGAGGCGATGCAGTCACAGCAGGCATCGGACCGCGCGGCGCTCACGAGTCAGTTAGCGGAGTTTAGCCAGCAGCTGGCCGAGCTCAACGCACGGGTAAATGCCCTTGAGGGCTACGAGCAGCCCGAGTATCCACAGCAGACGCATTCGACGACTGCGCACACACATTCTATAGATTCAACCTCGGCATCGGCGCCAAGCCTCTCAAGCCAATACTTGCCATGGCAGACCCCGCCAGGGCTGTTAAAACCAGAGCAGTTAAAACCAGAGCCACCACAAGCAGCGCACACGCAGTCAGAGCCGTTACAGTCAGCGCAGCTAGAGTTAGAGAAGACACCGTCATCCCAGCGAGGCGAACTCAGCCAGCAGGCCGATACCAGCTATCGCCACGACGCCTGGCAGCGCCAGACCCCTCAAGCAGAAAAACAGGCTCAAACTCGACCTTCGGCTCGCTCAACGAAAACCACAAAACAGAAGACCGCCACTCCAGGTATTGGCCAACAGCTAGCCAACTCGGTGGCCCAGCTTCAGGGCTCGCTCGGGCAGCTAGTTAATTTGCTGCTCGGCCCCTTCGGCGGTCTCGGCGAGCAGGCCAAGGCCTTCTATCAACACTATCAGGCCAAGGGACAGGGCGCGGTATTTCTGATGACACTCGCGGGCATTGTCACCCTGACCCTGGGCTTTGGTTACCTGCTGCAATACTCCATCAACCACTGGTTCTCCGAGCTTGGCAAGGCCATGCTAGGGCTTATCACAGCCAATAGCGTGATCACCGGCGGCCTGTTTATCCGGCGGGCCAGGCCCGGCATGGAGGACTATGCCTCGGGCATAGTGGGCCTTGGCATCATATTGAATTACCTCTGTATCTATTTCCTCGGCCCCTACTTTGAGCTGATCCCAGAGAGCGCCGCCTTATTGCTGATGCTGGTCAACACCCTCCTGGGTTACGGCCTGGCGATGAAGCTGGAGACTAAGGTGGTGGCCATCATCGCCCTGTGCGGCGGCTCCCTGGCGCCGCTTATGCTGCTCGATGCCAGCCAGGCACCGCTGCTCTATCTGCCCTATTTGCTGATCATAGGCGCCTGCTCTCTGGTGCAGAGTCACAGGCTAAACTGGCCCGTGCTGCTGGAGATCACGGCGCTGCTGCATATCGCCTGTGTGCAGCTGCTGAGCTTCTTCCTGTTTCTGCCGCTGGCGCCAATCGGCCCCATGGCCATGCTGGCGCTGGGGTGCATCAACGCCCTCTTCTATCTCTATGGCCTGGGTAGCCTCTGGTTGCAGGCCAAGCGTGAGCCCAGTGCGCGCCTGCTCATGGTGCCCGTGGCCATGCTCTGTTTTACCCTCTATACCCTGGGGGAGTTTACCTCTTACGCCGGTGAGCTGTTCGCGATCAACGGCGTTATCTGCGCCCTGCTCTATTGGAAGATACGGCGCGATAGCCTGATCGCACCGCTGATGCTGGCCGCGGCCGGGGTGTTCGCCGGGGTGGCGGCGCTCTACCTCATCAGCGCCGATCTCCTTGGCTTGGTGCTGTTGATCGAGGCACTGCTGCTACTCTGGCTCGGCGCTAAACATGATTTTATCGCCATTCGCACCGAGGCCTATATCCTGTTGGCGATGGGCCTTGGCAGCAACCTGCTGACCCTGTTCGACAGCCTGGCAGTGAGTCACCGCAAGCTGGGTGGCGCCGCGGGAATGACAGATAACCTTATCCTCATTCTCACCCTTACACTAAGCTGCGCCGCCTGTTATCAGGCGATACGCCTGATTGACGCCCTGGGGGATAGGCTTACCGGGACGGAGCGACTGCTGCGCCGCGCCCTGCAGGGCGTTTTTGGTCAGCTGCTGGCGATCACCGCGCTGTTTATCGGCTACTGCTTGAGCCCAGAATATTATCTCAACGGCCTGCCACTCATCGCCCTGATGCTGCTCTACCTGGGCAGACGAGACGGGCTGCGCTTTACCGAGATCATGGCCTGGTTCTGGCTACTGCCGCTAGGCGGCCTCATCATGCTGGGCATGCTAGAGGCGGGCAGCGTCAACTTTGCCCAGCAGCCTCTCAACGCCAAGCTGGCGCGTATCGAGGTGTTCAGCAGCCTGCTGCTGGCCTACAACTGGTATAAGCGATACACACCTCAGTCGCCGCTGCTAAGTCTGGCCTACTATGTTCAGCTCATCTGTTACCTGGCGCTGCCGCTCCTGCTGCTGCCTAAGGTGCTGCGCAGCTATCTGGAGCTGCTCCCCATCTACCTCTGGCTGGCCAGCGCCATGGCCCTTGGCCTCGCGAGGTTCGTGCGCCACCGGAGCCTGGTGATCGAGACGCAATTGCTCTGTGCCACGGCCATACTGTTCACCGCCATTAGCTGTCTGGACAATCAGTGGCAGGGATTAGTCGCCCTCGCCATTGGCGCGCTGGCACTGGGCTCAGTGCACGGCCGTTATGAGCAAATGAACCGGCACTGGCGCATATTACTGCGCTTCCCCTGGCAGTTGAGCCCCTTCTATTTTGCCTTGGTCCTGGCCGTTGCCGTACAGACTCTGTCTGGGCTTATCGCCCCGGGTTGGTCCCTGGTATTCCTGGCGTTGACCGGCTACTTTGCCCTGCTGGTCGAGCGCGATAACGCCCTGGGCAGACGTTTCGCCAAGGCGCTGAGACCCGGCTACGATCTCGCCTATGGCTTGCTTCTCCTGCTGCCGCTGGCGCCCATCATATTGCATGGCGATCGCCCCTTGGGGCTGGATATCAGCAGCCTGCTGTTTAGCCTCAGCGAGCTGGGCATATTGGTGGTGCTCGCCTGGTATCTCAGGGGCAAGCGACTCGGCATCGAGTCCCACAAGAAGTTGCTGCCGAAACCTGCCCTGCTGTGGGGCTGGCACAGCCTGCTGGCGGTGAGCTATTTCCTCTGGAGTTATCAGCTGGGGGATCAGGTAGCCGCGCCTATCAGTAGCATCTTGCTGGTGAGCCATGGCAGCGCGCTCATGTTCCTCAGCCTGCGACCGCAACAGACCAGCCTGATACGCATGGCGGGGATCCTCTTCGGCCTCGCCTGTCTCAAGATATTGTTTATCGACATGGCCTCCTTCGTGCTGGTGCAGAAGGTGGTCGCCTTCATCGTCATCGGCATCATACTGCTGACGGTGGCCTACTTCTATCAGAAGCAGAAGAACCGGCTGCTGGCCCTAGGTTAAGGATTAAAGGTTAAAGAGTTAGGTCGATGCCAAGATTACTGGCATAAAAAAAGAGGAGCCTAGGCTCCTCTTTTTCACTTTAGCTTCAAGCATCTTGGGTCATACCCGAAATGCTTGTCTGGCCTTTCATCTTATTCAGCCATCTTATTTAGCCGTTTTAGCTAAGGCGCGCCTTGGCCTTACGGCGACGCAGCAGTGCCAGCGGCAACAGGCCAAGCAGACCTAGCCCTAAGGCACCACCCGAGCTAGACTCAGGCTGCACAACCTCAGGCTGAGGCGGCGGTGTCGGCTCGATGCCATCGGATTCCACCGTCAGCATGAAGCTGGTGCTGGCGGCATCGCCACTGTGCTCGTTATCGCGTACCGTCACAGTGACCAGGGTATCACCGTGGAAGTTGGCCTCAGGGATCAGGGTAAAGCTGTTGCCCTGCACCTCGGCTGTGATGTGCTCACCAGTCACCTCGACCGTGTTCGGTACCTTGTTGGCATCGATATAGCTTACCGTCAGCCCTTCCAGCGGCGTGTTCTCGGCCACAAGCTGATCGGCAATCTCGGCGATCTGTATGTTGCCTTGGACGCTGATAGCATGGGTGAGCTGAATCGACGGCGCCCCTTCGAGGTCATAATCCAGCACTATGTCTTGTACCGTACCGGTCGCCTCAGGCTTGATCACCGCCTTGAAGTTCACTTCCATACGGCTCTGCTCAGGTCCCACATAGTCGAAACAGACCACGAGATCGTCGGCTAGCACCTCATCTAAGTTATCGAAGCCCAGCACCTCATAGAGGCCGCCGCCCTTGGCGCCTGCCTTGGTCGACCACTGAGTATCGAAGCCTTCGATAAACACGGCACCCTTGGCCAGATCGGCACCCAGGTTGTCGTAGGCATAGATGATCTCGAACTGACCCGGACGGTCATCGATGCCGCTACGCAGAATCGTTTCGAAATCATACTCTTCGCCTGTGTTCTTATCGGTCACGTTATCGAACTCGAGGAAGAGTAGATCCCCAAGGTCTGGACGCTCCTCGGCGTACTGAGAGGCAATAGTCAGTCCCCATGGATCTTCCCAGTGACGACGATACTTACCTTCGAAGCTACCACGCCAGAATGGTGCCAGCGCCTCGACCAGGAAGCCCGGACCACGGTGCAGCATCATGTACCAGTAGCCCGTGTTGAGCTTCATGGCCCCTACAGTATGCATGCGCAGATAACCGGCGTTCGGCTGGTTGTACAGCTCGAACTTGGCGCCTTCCTTGTAGAACAACCAGTCGATAGGCACGTCGAAGGCGCTGCGATAGTCGCCCACAAACCAGTCGGCCATCGGCTGCATCTTGAACTCACCGAACAGGTCGATATAGCCACCGGTCGAGTACTCGTCGATCATCGGCGTGCGACACATCTTATCGGTCAGGTTGGTGGTCATCTTGTACTCGCGCTGTACGTCGCGGGTCGACGCCTGCATGCCCGTCAGGGTAAAGCCACGCTCATCGGCGGTCACCGCCTGAGTCACCTGATCGTTGTTGGTGGTCAGGGTCGCCGGTGCCAGACGCATTCCCTCAGGCAGTTGCAGGGCAAACTGATACTGACGGTCCTGAGTCTCCATGTTGGCGGCGATCTTCAGGCTGATATCCACCACATCCATGCTACGTGCCTTGTCCTGGCTCACTTCCCAGGTCACCGCATCGTCGGCGCGGCGAATATCCAGGGCGGTGAAGCCCAGGGTGCCCTCGGCGCCCGGCATGTTGCCGAGGTCGAAACCACCATAGTAGATATCACCGGCCTGGGTCTGTGGCAGGTTCCAGTTGATGCCGATCTCATAGTTACCGTTACCATCGTGCGAGGCTGGGCCCGTGATGCTCAGGTTACCGCGATCGTCATCTTCCATGATGATGGCGTAGCCTGTATCCACGTCCACTTCACCCTGGCCATAGGCCATGGCGGTAGCAACCCAGTAAGTGCCGGGCGCCGGGTTTTCCAGGCTACAGTAGTTATGCTCCGCCTGACTGGTTGAGAGACAAACGGTTTCCGCCGAGTATTCCGCCTTGATGGCGCTGCTGTCGGCTTCGCTGTCTGGCACGAAGGTGCCGTTGTCGTTCTCATCCAGACCCACAATCACAAACGGATGAGGCGTGGTGTAGCGCGGGTTGAGATCCTCGAGGGTGCTCACCACTCCGGCCTTCTGCACCTCGACCACCAAACGCTTGGCGCCCTCGGGTACCGTGATGGTGCGGATATCCCAGCCCTTCTCGATATAGTCCTGACGCAGGAAAGGCCCCACGGCTGTCAGACGATTGCTATACACCTCAGGCTTCACCGGGCCGTAGAAACGCGGCGTCAGCTGGCTGTAGGCATCGGTGTTCACCGTCAGCATTTCTGTGCCTTGGTCCCTGGTGATCTCGAAATGATGTGACACGGGCAGCTGCTCGCCACTGGTGGCCACCACCACAGGCATGTGCACCTCTGGTGCTCTGTCACCCTGCTCCTTCAACACCACCTGGCCATTGAAGAAGGTGTCCTTGTTGAGCACCGCATCCCACGGGCCATCGGCCTCTTCGGGATCGACTTTGATCTCTATCTTGCTCGGCGGTGTCGCCGTCACGATAATGCTCTGGGTCTCGCCCGCCTTGAGAGAGAACTGCGCCGGCGATACCGTCAGCTCGAAGCCCTCCTCCTTGCCGATACCCTCTACCGTCCAGGTACCGTCACGGGTTGCCTTCACCGTACGCATCCAGCTGCAGGTGTCGGTGCACTCCATCTCCACCATAGAGGGGATGTTGAGCCAATTCACCAGACCGCCGTTGGTCGGGTCGGCATTGCGGTAGTTTTCGACAGTCTCATCCATCAACAGGCCGGTATCTGCGGCGCGCGCCACGTTGATCGCCCCCGCCCCGGCCATGAAGTTGTAGTAAGGCTCGATGAGCTGATAGCCGGTGTTGAGCATCACAGGGCCCGCCGTTAGCATCAGCGCCGATTGGATCTCAGCCGGTGTCCAGTCTGGATGGATCTGACTCAGCAGCGTCATGGCGCCAGTCACATGAGGCGTCGCCATCGAGGTGCCGCTCATGAAGGTCCAGTCAGAGGCCGTCGGTGAGTAGGTGAAGGGTTGATCGTCGGCGTTGGCCGCATAGATATCGACACCCGGCGCCGTCAGATCCGGTACCAAGGTGTTATTGGTGCGGCTCGGCCCCATGGAGCTGAAGGTCGCCAGGTTGTTGCCCAGCTCGGCGTCCAAGTAATAGTCGTTGCTATAGTCTGAGATGGTCGCGCGGGCGGCTTCGCCGTTACGGTTGACCCAGTTACGCAGCTTGTAGCGCTCGGCGGCCTTGATCTGAATGCCAGGCAGCACGAAGTTGTCCGCCACCAGGTTGTCCGCCGAGTAGCTGATGTTTTGCAGGATGAAACCACCCGCGCCACCGGCCGCCACGTTCTTTGCCTTGTCGACGCGAGCGATGTCGCCGCGCTCACACACCACGATCTGATCGCTGGTGAAGGTACCGGCCGGGAACGGCGCATTACAGCTGGCGGCGTTATAGCCATCGTTAAGATCCGGGTCGGCATATTTCTCGGCCATCACCACCTGACCGGTGATACCACCGGAAAAGCTCTTGCCCTGCATTGGCGCGGTTGGCGCGCTTACCCCTTCGAACTCACCTAAGGTCTTCACCCCGGCGTCGAGCTGACGATCATGGGTGCTGGCACCTACGGTAGTCACCCAAGGCGAGCTGTGATCCGACGACCAGTAGGCGCCGTTGTTACCCGCCGCCACGGCGACGGAGATCCCCGCCTCACGGGCAGCCAGGAAGGCAAGCTCCATGGGATCGGCCCAAGGCAGAGACTCGGCGCCGCCGATAGAGAAGTTGATGGCATCGACGCCATCGGCTATCGCATCTTCAAATGCCGACAGGATCGCCGACTCTGGGCAGCCCGCATAGGGGTCGCCGCTGCCACCGGGCCAACAGACTTGATAGGCGATGATATGGGCGCGGGGCGCCACACCACTGGTTTGTGGGAAGTTAAAGGGCACATTGATACCGTCGCTGGTCGCCTCGCCGCTGAAGGTTTGCAGCGGGGTGTCGGTCAGGGTGTTACCCGCGACCGTGCTGGC
Source organism: Shewanella halotolerans (assembly GCF_019457535.1). Taxonomy (NCBI): domain Bacteria; kingdom Pseudomonadati; phylum Pseudomonadota; class Gammaproteobacteria; order Alteromonadales; family Shewanellaceae; genus Shewanella; species Shewanella halotolerans. Next base: position 3,794,831 of record NZ_CP080417.1, read on the forward strand.
GGTGTGAGAGCCGTGGCCGTTATAGTCTTCGCCATTGGCCGGACGGATCATCACGGGACGACTGCTGGTTTGAAACTCAGGTGCGCCATAGACATCGGTGATCTCAGGGTATGAATGGACACCAATCAACTTGTTGTTACACAGCTCTGGCGAGTCGACACAATCCCCCACGCCGTTGTCGGCACCGAAAGGGTTAGTAGCGGCGTAGGCCTCATCGTCGGCGAACGCCGGGTGATCTGTGTTGATCCCCGTGTCTATGATGCCCACGACCATGCCTTCACCCTTGGCGGCCAGGCTACCCGAGGTTGCCGTGCCCTGCCACACCTTGTCGGCGCCGATGAACTCGGGGCCACGGTCGGTGCGCAGCTGGAACACGCGGTTAGGCGAGATGCGGGTGACGCCACGCTGATGAGACATCTTGATGGCATCTTCCTGGGTCATCTCCACCACCATGGCATTGCTCGCCAGGGTGAACTGCTTGGTCACCTTCACCGAGGCGCCGGCCTGACGGGCGCTGGCGATAAACTTATCCTGCTTGGACACCAGGTATTGCTTGTAGGCCTGAGCCGAGGCGGTATTGACCGCGACTCTGCCCTTGGCGATCACAGAGCGGTTTTTGGGCGCCGTGGTGGCGGCGTAGCCCGGCACGTCACCGGCATAGGTGGCGAGCGGCTCGGCATCGAGCTGAACGATATAGGTCTGCACGCCGCTGGCCTTTTCCGATGGCGTGAAGATCTCCTCAGGCGTGCGCGCCTTCTTGACGCGGTTGATCTGCCCAGGAGTGCCCAGGTAGACCTCGCCACTCAACTCGAGTTGACGTTCCTCGTTGACCCGCTGAATATCTTCGGCGGTAAAGGTCGGGGTGTAGAAGCTGGTGCCAGGCACCTTCTCCATCCCCGGCTGGGCGATGGCAATCGAGCCCGCCCCGGCGAGATAGAGCGCGGTCAGACTGGCGACGGCGCTTCGCTTAAACATTTGTTGGGTACGCATTGATATTCCTTTGAAATCATAAGCTTATTATTTTTCATGCATTTACATGCGCATTAGGTATATCAAACGACGTCAAAGAAAAACGTACCTTTATGTAACATTTGGGCTACATTCGTGCCATTAATCGACCCGTATTTACCCCAGAAAAAGTGACCATGGAAAACCCTTACTTTCTCCCGGACATAGTGACTCAAGCTAGGCGAGGCTCACCGCGCAACAGCTCCTACCAACAAGCTTGCCGCCGGCTAAACAGATCCTCTGGACCGATGAAATCAAGCTCCCGGCGATCTGTCCCCTGCGCTCCCACCCTCACAAGCATTCTCCCCTAAGTGTATCTTTTTGTTACCGATACGCTAACAAGGTGGCTAAAACTCGACGTTTTCAGCTTTTACTGGCGATTTAGCGAAAGGTTAACCACAAGTTAACTGTGATGTGATCCGCAGAATTTTTAACCAACTTGTGCTACAAGGATCGTTCAGCAAATGGTTAATTTTTAAATATAAGATCTATTACTTTTGCCTGTTAACGCCATCGAAAACTGCCGATAGAGGGATATTGTCATGCTGAAGAAAGTGAGCCGACTCGATTACTATACCCTACAGGTATTTATCGGACTGGTTGAGCTGAAGAGCGGCAGTGCGGTGGCCGAGCGATTGCGTACCACTCAGTCTAAGGTGAGCCGCAGCCTGACCTGCCTGCGGGAGGTGCTGGAGGACGAACTCTTTATCCGCCAGCAATATGGCTTTGAGCCCAACCAGGTCGCCCTCACCATCTACCCCATGGTCAAGACCATAGTGGAGCAGTACGACAAGATAGTGGCGGCCACCATAGACAAGGGCGCCGAGCCCTATCAGCTCAGTGTTGCCACCTATGAGCAATGGTCGCTGATGGCGATGAATTGTGTGCATAACACCTGCCACTGTATCGAGGGCGGCGTCAGCATCAATATTCAGCCCTGGACCGACAAGGTCAATCAGCGCCTGTGTCAGGGCAAGGTCGACTGCAGCATCTCCACCGAGCCGATTAATCACCCCATGGTGAACAACTTTAAGCTGGGGGATATCACCCACTTCTTCATCGTCGCCCGCCGTGGCCACCCTATCTTAACCAGCGACGATCCCTTAGCGCAGATGTTTAACTACCATATCGCCCTGGTGAACACTCACCTGCAGGAGCAGGAGCCCCACCCCATAGAGCTGTATGCCAAGGCCAGGCAGATAGAGATCCACGTGGCTCTCAAGAGCCCGAGCCTGAGGATGTTGGTGGATCATGTGAGTCACAGCGAGGATATCGCCCTGCTCTCCTCGGCCATGTCGATGAGCTATTTCGAGAATCGCGACGATGTGGACTATCTGGATATCTCCAGGATCTGGCTGCAGACCCGAGATCTCGAGACCGAAAGCTACTATCTGCATTGCCACAAGGGGATCAAACCCGAGCTGGCCAACTGCCTGCGCCGGGTACTGACGGAGAAGCTGATCGAGATGCAGGCCCACTGCGATCAGGTGGCCCGGGAACGTACGCCCCTCGCCCAGCCGAGCATCGAGCCAGAGCCTTCAGCATAAGCCTTTAGCCAGAGCCCTTAGCATAAGCCCTTAGCCAGAGCCTTTAATTTGCACCACGATAAAGCTCCAAATGAACCAGTAGGTTAGTTGCTGCCTGTGCAGGAACTTGTTGTAGTGCCTGTTATTAGTGCCTCGTATTAATGACAGTGCTAGTGCACGTTCTGGCTGATCAGCAGACCTATCTCCTGCTTCAACCAATCCAGATGGGCGGCGCTGCGACCGCTACGGCTCAGCATGTAGAGCCTAGGGTATGACTGATCTTGGTAGAGGCGCGCGGTATCCATGCCCGACAGGCAGCACACATGCAGGCCGGGTAGTAGCTCGCTATGCTCATACACCCTGCTATAAGGCAGCAGGCTCACCGTCTTGTCGTCGGACAGATAGCGATACAGCTGATTAAACTCCAGCCCCTCCCGTCCCAGATCCACAGGGGCCAGATGACAACTAAGGCGCTGCTGAGTGCAGTAACGCTGGAAAGGATCCGGCGCCTGCCTGTCCAGCTGCCCGAAGGCACTCAGATAGGGATAGTTGGCGATATTGGCCAGGCTGATCTCCTGCTGCAACAGGGGATGCTTGAGGGAGCAGAGCAGATACAGGTGGGTCAACTGCTTGAGGGGCGTGATGGTGAGTCTGTCGTCCTGCAGCGCCTTGTCCGAGGATTCGCTGACGATCGCCAGATCGATCAGTCCCTGAGCCAGATCTTCCAGCAGATCCACAGAGCCGGTGCGCAGCTCATAGCTGATGGGCAGTTGCGCCTCGCTGATGGCGCCGCTCAGGCGTTGGGGCAGTTCGGCGATCAAGAGATCGCTCACATAGAGCACCATCATCTGGCTCGCGGCCAGATCGTGGCGGCTCTCCAGCTGATACAGCTGTTCACCACACTGCACCAGGGCCTTGACCAGGGGATAGAGTTGACGGGTAAATTCGTTGGGTTCTAGGCCATGCTTCTTACGGATGAACAGGGGATCGTTAAAAATCATCCGCGCGTGTTGTAGACAGCGGCTCACCTTGGGCGCGGGTATATTCATCTCCATCGCCACCGACGAAGCGGAATGCTTTTCATACAAATTAACTAATATATTGGCGCTCAGCATATCTAAACTATCTAGAGTCATATTTTTCATTTCAAAATACCTCTCCCGACATCGAATATACCCATTCAGAGTATAGTAAATATATTTAAGCTGACAATATCTTTATTCGATATTAATAAAACAAATAAAATAGATCTTGATCATATTTCTAAATTTCAAGTATTTACAAAAACATTGCAATAGCTTAATCTTCATGCAAAATATCTTATAAACCCCGCCAACACTCAGATATTCAACAATTAAAAAACACATATCTATTTATTGATTATCTAAAAAATGAAATAGCTAAATATAAGTATCTGACCAAGGACTAAATTTTAATAATCCGATTTCAATAATTATTGTAAATAAATCCCATAGCGTAATAATTAAATCGAGAGTTAAAAATGAAAATAACCTTGGAGGTTTACTATGAACACCACCGCGACCGTTATTTTAAGCTATGCATTTATGTATTTTGTTTTGTTCATCATTTGTCCTCTCGTCATCGTGACCTTCGTCATGACGTGCATCAAGTTCTTTAGATCAAGCGAGAATCAGCTGGTCGATGCCGCCGTAAGCATCAAGCCTCACTTGCTCGACAAGGATTCAATGCACTTTTTGAAAGGCTTAAAGGCCATCGCCGCCAACCGCTACGATGTCCTTTACGGAGCGTCGCTGGTGAATGTAGTCGACTTAGATGACTCCCTCAGGAATCACGAAGAGGTGCAGGACTTCATGGAGCACTGTCACCTGGATTACGTGGTCGTCGACAACGAATCTTCTGCGGTCAAACTCGTGGTGAGCGACCCTGCGGCCAGCTCTCCAGAGCAGATGAAGTTTGTCGAAAAATGTTTAGATTACATAGGGGTGCAGCTGATTAAGCTGGACAAAGACAAGCATTGCGACGAAGCCTTGCTGCGCACCGCACTCGCCGCCTGATGAGTGTCTCTCACCGCAACGCCCAATGAGCGTCAAACCGACCACTTGACGCTCCTCTTCCCCACAACGTCATGCTCACTGAGGTGTAAGGATGCATTATGTGTCAAATTACCCCTTGTACTACTCTGCTGCTGGCCAGCGTCCTAACACTTGGCCTGGTGGGCCTAACGCCCAAAGCCTTAGCCGCCGACGAGCAAGCCAGTCGCAGCTGTATCAAGTGTCATAAACGCAATGGCCAACTCGAGGGCATACACGCCAGCCCTGGCCTCGCCATTCTCTGTCAGGACTGTCACGGCCCCAAAGGCAGCCATCCCAAGAAGGGATCGACCATCATGACCTTTGGGCCCGATAGCCCCTTCTCGGCTCAGCAACGCGGCGCCGTCTGCCTGACCTGTCACGACCATCAGGCCCTGGGTGAAGTGGAATGGACCCACAATGTGCACGCCAATCGCCTTGGCTGCGATCAGTGCCATAAGCTCCATCCCGAGACGGACCCTATGTTGTCGCTCGATACGCAACAGCATAGCCAGCTGTGTGTCGGCTGCCACAAAGTCGAACAATAGGAGGCCTGTGATGCAAGTTTCTAAACGCCAATTTCTCAAGGGGGTTGGGGCCCTACTGGCCGGTGTCTCTGTGTATGGTGCCACCCGCACACCCCAGGCCGATTCCCTGCTCCAGCCCGAGCAGGAAAGCGAGATCAAATACGCCATGGTGCATGATGAGAATGCCTGTATCGGCTGTAACGCCTGCGTCCAGGCTTGCCGTGAGGTCAATCATATTCCCGAGGGCGTCACCCGGGTGAAGATAGAACGTAAGGGGCCCTTCGGCGAGTACCCAGATCAGAGCTACCGCTTCAGCCGTGTCTCCTGTCAGCACTGCGAAGCCGCGCCCTGTGTAAGGGTCTGCCCCACAGGCGCCGCCTATATCGACAAAGAGACGGGCATAGTCGCGGTCAATAGCGATCGCTGCGTGGGCTGCCAGTATTGCATCGCCGCCTGCCCCTATCAGGTCAGGTATATCCACCCCGAGACCCGCACCGCCGACAAGTGCGATTTCTGTCAGAAGAGTCGCCTGGCCCAGGGGCTTCAGCCTGCCTGTGTCGAGGCCTGCCCCACCAAGGCACTGACCTTCGGCAACCTCAAGGATCCCGAGTCGGATCTGGTCAAGCTGCTTAAGCGCAAGCCCAGCTACCGCGCCAAGGTGGACCTGGGCACCCGGCCTAAGCTGTTCCATATTCAAACCATAGATGGGGAGATAATGCTATGAGTGCTTTTCATTTCGAAGGCCTGGTATGGCATTGGCCTATCGCCATATACCTCTTCCTCGCCGGTCTGTCAGCCGGGGCGGTATTTTTCGCCATCATGCTGAAACACTTCAAGCTATCCCATGAGGCCTGGCATTCGCCCTTCGTGCAGGCGGCGGCCATCATAGCGCCGGTCGCCGTGTTTGGTGGCCTGGGGATCCTGGTATTCGACCTCACCCGGCCACTGGATTTCTGGAAGATCCTGGTGTTCTACAACACCAGCTCTGTGATGTCCATGGGGGTGCTGGTGCTGATGGCCTATCAGCTGGTGCTGTTTGCCTGGATAGCCTGCGTCTTCCAGCGCCGCATCACTCAGCTGCTGGGCAATCGTCTGCCTGTCGCCAACCGGCTGCTAAGCTGGCTGGTGAAACAGGAAGCGGCGATCACCGGCATCTTGGTGATCCTCGCCATCTCGCTTGGGGCCTATACCGGCTTCCTGCTATCGGCGCTGATCGGCTTCCCATTGCTGAATAACCCGGTATTGCCGCTGCTGTTCTTGATCTCCGGGCTCTCCTCCGGCGCCGCCGCGACCCTTCTGGGTGGTGTGCTGCTCAGGGGTAACCCCAATGGGGTCGAGGTGCGTTTCATCCACGGCATAGAGATCCCGTTGATTTTAGTGGAGATAGGCCTGCTGTTTACCTTCTTCGCCGGATTGATCCTCTCTGGCGGTCAGAGCCAGGTTGCGGCACTCAACGCCTTGGGCTTCGGCTTCTGGGGTTGGATCTTCTGGGCCGGTGTGATTGGCATAGGCCTCACCCTGCCATTGGCCTTTAACCTATGGATGAAGGTGTCGGCAGATCGTAAGTTCGCCTATGTGGCGGTTACCGCCAGCTTCAGCCTGATAGGGGTGTTCTTGCTGCGCAACTTTATCCTCTATACCGGCCAGATGACGGGGATCTAATCCCCACTGGCCATTCACTCGCGGGCGTCATCTGCGCTGATCAGGTGCAGCGGCGCCCCGTCACTCAAGTAAGCCTCATCCACCTGATCCAGACCGTTGTAGCGGATCATATGGCGTATGCCATCGATATAGGCCTGACCTCGCTCGGAATATCGCTCCAGGGTGCCTGCCAGCACCAGGCCTGTGATAGGTTTGTTGTCGGCCCGCAGCTGCGCCCTTAGGCTTCTCAACGACTGATAGGCGGCGTTGGTGTTGAGGTTAAGCAGATAACCCTCCACCGAGGCCAGCGGCGTATCGAACCGCGCCAGCCCATAGTTGCCCAGCTCCTTGCGCTGCGCCTTGGGGGTCATCCCCTTACCGCTAAAATCCCACTGACCGAAGAAGGCGTTGCCCTCCACGGTAAAGCGTGACGTCGCCCAGCCACTCTCCTCCGCCGCCTGGGCCAGCACCAGAGAGGGCGGCATGATATCGACCCGCGCCAGTAGCTGTCCACGCTGATCCTCAGTCAGTCTGCTACTCTCACCGATCTGGCTGCCGCTCTCACCGGTCTGGCTGCCGCTCTCATCGGTTAACAGTCGATACTTGCGGGCCAGGGCCAGCAGCTCTGGGGCATCTAACTCCGCCTGGGCGATAGTCTGCCGCTCCAGCAATATCTGCTCATTGGCCACCAGGATCAGCGGCGCCATCAGACGGAAGAACACCATCTTCTTCAGCTGCACCGGGATCTGCGACGAGGTCTTCTGCCAGCGCTCACTCACCGCCTCGAAGGTGAGCCTGGGCACCTCACGATTGCCCGCCTGCCAACCCGCTTGGTTATACCCCAGACTATCGAACAGGGCGATCAGCTCATCGAGGGAGTTAAGCACCACATCCTTGGGCGCCTTGGTCGGCCTCGCCTTGGAGACAGTCTTGAAGCTGGTTTGGGTCTGCTGACTGTCAGCCGGGGTCGCCAGCTCGCCGGCGTTTTCCACCGGTGGCTCCATTCCGGCGGCGGCCAAGGCAGGAGACAGGGCGCCCGACTCATCACTGGGGCGATACCAGAGCGCCCACAGCATCAGCAGCGAGGCAAGCAGGAGTAGCAGAGGCAAGGCAATCTTGAGGCGGCTATCACTGGGCATAGAGGCTCCTTTTGCAGATAAGATGAGAGACGTTAATCATCAATGCTAATGCCTACTCTAATCCATCTTTCGATGCGCGTCTTTAATCAAGCTGTCGAGCAAGGCGCCGATCCTTCACCTATACCCATACTCAAAACTACACTCACACCCACATTCCTAAACCTCAGTATCGACACAGAATTTATTCATACTAATCATTAAAAGATCATCTGCTTAATTAAATAAATCTTTTATTAACTAGAGCCAAAAAAACTAAATCCTGTACAATTAAGTGCTGCCATCAAATATTTAAAGTTAAAAACCCAAAAGCCAAATCTTTAAAGCCAGCTACAAAAATATGCAAAAACTGATATCACAAATTATTTCTAATTTAGAATAACCCGGAAGATAACACCTATCGGTAAACAACTAGATAATAAAAAGTTAATAAGTTTCACATTAAAGACTGCAATCGAAAAATGAATGTGACAAAGACCGCAATATTGAGGTTAATGTTATTTTCATATTGAATAAAAATTATCGGTTTCATACATTGAATATTCGTCTCGAATTTAAATGTATCACCTTGTATCAAGTTGGTGGTATATCAATTCTCACTTAGCTGGTTATATGTTGAAACAAGGATCTGTCACACTATCGAGCTTAAGCCTGTTACTTGGGCTACTGGTACTCACTCAGCTGAGCGGCGGCCTAATGGCAAAGCAACAAGCCAGCAGTACCTGCCAAAGCCTGAGCTGCAGCGCCATCCAGGGAGATCGCCTGGCCACCAAGGAGGTCGCCCCTGCAAGACAAGACGCAGGTTTATCTTCCTGTTGGCACCACACATATCAGCAGCTATTTCCCAGCATGCCACCGCTAAGTGGCGAGACCCACGAAAGTCAGGGCAACGGCATGACACTGACTGTTGTGATCTTCTGCCTGTTATTTCTCTCTGCCGGACTGCCTGGTTACGGGCAAACGAAATACCGTACCCCAAAATCTATTATCGAGTGCAGCTCTTTATTAATGAGCTGGATTAAACCTATTAAGGGCACTCCATCTTAGCCAACCAAAATACCATTTTGACTCGCGTAGATAGATAGCGCTGAGCCACTATTTATAACGCGATCAATTTTGACGGACAAACCTAGCCGCCAACCAAGCTATTTCTTTTAATTTATTTTAGATGAGGTTTATTTCATGCCTTATGCACACTCACGCCTGTCGAGTGCGAACCCTTGCGCGCCTATTTTCTTGCCCAAAACAGCCATAGGGAAAATAGCCATGTGGAAAAAGACAATTTGGAAAAAAACCATGCGAGAAAAAACGGCGCAGCAAATAACAACATCTCTGTGCTTCATATTGGCTCTGCTGCTTTCGAATCAGGCATTGGCCGATAATGAAAACGTCGCCGCCGCCATAGACACTAACACCTCTCATTGCTCAGGCTATGTCAGTGCCAGCGCCGCCAGCAACACCTTCGAGCAATCGGCCCCCAGCTCCTACCAGGCCCTCAGTGCCAGCGGCAGGATCGCCTACCGCGACACCTGGGGCAGCATACGTCTCTCCAGCGGTGGCGAGGTGGAGACGCGGCATAACCAGAGCTATTTCTACGACACCTTCTTAGAGTATCGCACCCCGTCCAAGGCTCTGGGCAATGACTGGAGCTATGTGGGCAGTGCCGGGGTCTATCTGCCTACCGGCCATACCAGCAAAGAAAACAAGTTAAGGGCCGCCCCTAGGTTGGCGGGCTATCTCTTCTACCGCCCGAACCAAGACTGGAACTTCTATCTCTCACCCCGGCTTAAATATAACGCCTATGAACATGAGATAGGCCGTCACGGCGAGCACTTCATCGAGCACAGCATCAGCCTGCTGGCCGATGCCACCTGGCAGTTCATCAACAACTGGTATCTGGATGTCAACGCCTCCTACACCATGAACAAGCCCTTTAACACCAGTCGTTACGACAACCGTTTCACCATCAGCGAAGAGATCGGCTGGTCCTTTGCCCCCACTTGGGTGGCGGCCATAGGCCACAACAACAGCGGCTATTTCTTCGACCCGGATCGCGGCCCGTCCCACAGCTTTACGCTCTACGACGAACGCAACTCCGTGTTTTATCTATCGATCACTAAATATTTATAAAAAGCACTTATAAATTAAACAACTAGGAGAGGTTTCAATGTACAAGAGCACTGTCGCCATCGCCATATTGAGCGCGATAGGATTGAGCGCCTGCGGCACAGACGAGCCGTATCAGGAGGTCAAGAAAGATGAGCGGATGATCGCCGTCAAAGACTTCAAAGATGCCACCACCAGCGGCGCCACGGGGGATCAACTTACCTCCTCGACCACCACCGGCGAGCTGGCCAGCAAGCAACCCGAGCGACTCTTTCTCTACACCCGCAGCCTGGGTGAAGTACCGCGCTACTCGGCCCCCATCCATGGTTTCTCTCAGGGAGAAGCCAAGCTGGTAACCCTGCGGATGACGGAAAACGGCATCCAGCTGCGTCAGATCGACAGAGACAACATAGGTCTGGACCACGACTCGCGCTTCGATAACGAGTACAACAAGGCCCCAGTGTTGACCATTCCCGGCGACTACATCGACTTCCAGTGCCAGGAGGATAACTGGGGCGACTGTACCAACCGTGAGGAAGAGGTGACAGATCGCAACATCACCTGGGATCAGAAGAAGTTCTTCATTCCTAAGTTTGAAGGGGCGCAGATCGCCGAGGAGAACTACACGGATCTGGTCACCTTCAAGCAGTGCACCACAGAGACAGAGTCGGCCCACCTGGTAAAAGATGGCAACTGGGAAGGCTATGAGATGGACTTGGCCAAGGGGGTGATCAACTTCGAGATCGAACACACCTATCAGGCCAATCCCGCCTGTTTCGGCAAGTTCTTCAAGGGCAGCTTCGACAACCTCTCCTTCACCACCACGGAATATATCTCTGTCGTGGCCTTGGATCAGTTGGCCAGCAAGGACTTTGTCACCATCCCTTATAGTGAGGATGAGAACGGCACCTTCGGCTTCTTCCGCACCCAGCATGAATACCGTGACGGCAACAATGCCGATGGTAAGGATGGCTATGTGCGCCAGTACCTCAACCATTTCAACCCCAAGAAGGAGGCGATCACCTACTTCTTGAGTAACAACTTCTTCGAGCCAAAGAATCAGCCCTTCCTGGACGCGGCCAAACAGAGCATTACCGCCATCAACATCCAGAACAAGCTGTTCGAAACCGGCCTGCCGGAGCTCAAGCTGGCCCAGGCCAACGAACGCAGACACGGAGACTTGCGCTACAGCAACATCACCCTATTCGACGAGCCGTTAGATAACGGCCTGGCCGGTTATGGCCCCTCTGCCGCCAACCCGCTCACCGGCGAGATCGTCAGCGGCCGGGTAGACCAATACAGCGCCAACCTGCAACAGGGCTCGACCCGCTACTACCGCAGGGTGCAGCTGGACTACAACCGCGGCATGCTAGACCCTAACTCAGTCAAAGATCTCACCGGGGTCGACTACACCCCATCACAGGAGGCGGTGGATCGCGCCAATCAGGTGGCGGCCAACAAGCTAATTGCCGAGCAGAACAGTCAGAGCCAAGATCCTATGGTGCAGCAACCGCGCACCGAGGCTCAGCCGCAGACCATCATCCCGGATCTCTCCACAGATGATGCCAGCAACGCCCCCTTCGAGGAGCTGGTCAATCAGCAGAACAAGACCGAAGCCTTCTGGGCCGAGCATAATCTGATGAGTGTGGATCAGGCCTTCGGCCTCACAGGCGGCGCCCTGCGCGAACTGCCTCGCGGCATTCAGGGCTATGAGATTGACTGGAAAGACACTCAATTCTGGGTCGATGGCATCATAGGCGGCAAGCTGAAGGATATCGAGAAGATGTCCACCAGCTTCCAGGAGGATCTGGTGACTAAGCTGGCGGCTCAGGCCTTTGCCGGTACCCTCACCCATGAGCTGGGCCACACCCTTGGCCTGAGACACAACTTCGCCGGTAGCCGGGATCAGGCCAACTTCTTCAACGAAGAGGAGATCGCCAAGTTCAGCCAGGCCTTCAGCGAGGCGGGTTACCCGCATCTGACGGTCAAGGCCGATTTCTCCAGCCAGATGGACTATAACGCCGACCGTTTCGCCACCACCTTCCAGAAATACGATCTGGCGGCGCTGCGCTTCGGCTATGGTCGTCAGGTAGAGACCAAAGATGGCAGCCTGGTATCGCTGGAGGCGGCCGATGCCAAGCGCCGCGAGGAGCTACGCCAGGGCAATATCACGGGCGAGATCCAATATGGTGCCCTGCATCAGATAGGCAAAGAGCACGACCTGCGTTACTTCGCCTTCTGTACCGACGGTCATGTGACCCTCAACAGCAACTGTAACCGCTTCGACGCCGGCACCAACAACGACGACATAGTGCAGTACTATATCGACAGCTACCACGACAGCTATGACACCATGAACGTGCGTCACAACCGTCAGACCCTGTTCGAAGATCATATCCTGCCTTACACCATCAATCGTCTGCGAGGCTTCAGCGACATACGCCAGTTCGTCGAAGACACTGCCACGGTTGAGGAGCTATTTGCCTTCGATCAGAACGAGCTGGCCGAGTTCTGCCCAGGCCATGAGAACTACTGGTTCTGCGCCTCGCAAAGGGCGGTGGAAAAGGCGGCCGATACCTTCCTTACCGCGGCCGGTCTGAGCGACATCTACCTGCATGTCACCTATCGCATGAACAGCGATGACAGCCGCGCCCTGACCAAGGTGCACTCGCTGGAAGATATTCTGACTCGCCTCTATCGTCTCAATGCCGGCAAGCTAGATGAAGGCTTCGAGCTGGGTCAGATCATCACCGCCTACGAGCAAGCCCCTGAAAAACTGAAAGAGCTGCTGCTCAAGGCCGATATCGTCGAGGCCTACCAGGACTTGCTCTATGCCGACGTCAGCGCCAACAAGGGACGCCTGCTCAACGGCGTCAAGGCCCCGGCATCGAGCCCGAACCATCCCTATGTCAACGAGCGCGACGTGCTGGGCATGTGGCCCGATAAACTGCTGGCGATGCGTCAGCTGCTGACCCGCAAGTCGCCTCGCAGCACCACGGGCCGCACCTACTACGCCCTGGTTGATTATCCTAAGGTGAAGGATCAGCTCGAAGGCATGCTGTGTCAGATGACGCTGGGCAACACGGTTCAGGAGATCAACCAGTACCTGACCAAGCCTGTGCTGAGCGACAGCTGTAAGGCAGTAGATGCCAAATACTATGTCAACGACGTCGATTATGCCGACCAGCATATCGAGGCGCTTCCTAGCTACGCTACCTCTCTGGGACGCTACTTCGGCTTCCCCCAGAGCAGTTATGAGATGAAGGGTAAGAGCAACCTGCTGCAGATGATGCTCAAGCAGGTAGTGCTGGCATCGCGCGACAGCGATTATCGTGGCGAAGAGAAGGCCAGAGTGTGGCGCGAGTATGTGGGCATTCATCTTGCCAGCGACGCCGTTGCCGCCAGCAAGCAGATCAGCCTACAGGGCAAAAACTATGTGGCGACCGAAGAGAACCAGCTGGCTCTCATGCTAATCGACCAGATAGACACGCTCAAGGCACTCATCGCCAGCTCACCCGAGCTGATGAAGCATCAGATGAACAGCAAGGGTGAGACCTTTCAGCAATTGGTGGTTGACCCCATCATCGCCCGCGATGAGCGAGTGATCACTTACCTGCCAGTGCTCTAAGACTGCGGATATCGTTCAGCAATAGAAAAAGAAGCCGCTCGTCGGCTTCTTTTTTGCTTTAGGGCTAATGAGTTAGCCATGAATCTTAACAAGTGAATTCTCGTTAAGTTTCGCCCTCCATCTCCCGAATCTTTACCTAGCTAGCGCCATGCCTGGGATGCAACATCTGTAGCAAAATGTATCATCTTGTTTAGACAGTTGTTTCACTACCCAATAATGGTTAACTTATGCCTGACAAATGTAAAGGAGAGCCCCCTCGATGGAGCCCGATGAGCAGCCATCTAATCAGTTAGCCAACACAGAGCCATCGGCAGAGAAAAGTGCCGAGCCAACGGCGGACCTGATCGCCGAGCTAAAAGCCGAAAATGCGGCGCTCAGACGCGAGAACGCCAAGTTAACGCTGCTCAACGATCGCGCCGAAGAGAAACTCTTTGCCGCACTCGATGGCAACCGTCTCTGCCTGTGGGAGCAACATATTCCCAGCGGCAACCTGACCATCTTCAACATGCGGTGGGGCGAACTGCTGGGCTTTAGTCGCGAAGAGCTGGCGGCCCATGTGGACAGCTGGAAACAGAATCTGCATCCGGAGGATAAGGAGTGGGTGATCAAGGCCTTCGAAGATCATGTAGAGGGCAAGTCAGACTACTATCAGGCGGTGCACCGGATGATCCACAAGGATGGCTCGGTCACCTGGGTGTCCGATCGTGGCCGTATCGTCGAGCGCAAGCCGGATGGTACGCCGCTACGCATGATGGGGACTCACATGGATATCACCCAGGAGAAACGCTACGAACAGGAGCTGTCTGAGCTGGCCCACTGCGACCCTCTCACCAATCTGAGCAATCGTAAGGCGATCACCCTGGCATTTGAGGAGCTGTATCAGCGAGACTCGGGCAGCATCTTCTTCATCGATCTCGATGGCTTTAAGGAGCTCAACGACAAGCTGGGCCACAAGTTTGGCGACCATCTCTTGGTCCATGTGGCCGACACCCTCAGGGGCGTCATAGGCACTCAGGCCCAGATCGCTCGTCTCGGCGGCGATGAGTTTTTGATTCTGCACCCAAGCCAAGACCAGAACCTACTGAGTGAGCGGGCCCAGTCGCTGTTGGATGTCTATCGTCAGGCGATCATCTTAGAAGGCACAGAGGTCAAACTCGGCCTGAGTATCGGCATCTACTGCTTCACCCCAAGTGATGACTTTGCCAGCGCCTGCGAATTTGCCGACGCCGCCATGTACCGGGTCAAGGCCCAGGGCAAACACGACTACCAGTTCTGGCAGGCCGAGCAAGCGGCCGAGGGCTAACCGCTATACTCACCTGAGAATTGAACTCACCCGAAGATTTTACTTACCCTAAGATTTAACTTATCTGAATATTTAACTTACCTAAGCACCTTGCTCAAGAACGCCTGGGTACGCGGTTCCTGGGGCTGACCGAACAGCAGCGAAGGCACATTGCTCTCCACCACATAGCCGCCATCCATGAAGATCACCCGGTCGGAGACATCCTTGGCAAAGCCCATCTCGTGGGTGACGATCACCATGGTCATTCCCGCTTGGGCCAGCTGCTTCATCACATCCAGCACGTCGCCCACCATCTCAGGGTCCAGCGCCGAGGTGGGCTCGTCAAATAGCATAAGCTCAGGCTTCATCGCCAGGGCGCGGGCGATGGCGACCCTCTGTTTCTGTCCGCCTGACAGGCTGGCGGGATAGGCGCTCGCCTTGTCGCTCAGCCCCACCTGCTCCAGCAGGCGCATCGCCTCGCTATCGGCCTCGGCCTGAGTCATCAAGCCCAGTTTCACCGGTGCCAGGGTGATGTTTTGCTGCACCGTCTTATGGGGGAAGAGGTTAAAGTTTTGAAACACCATACCCACCTTCTGCCGCAGCTTGTCGATGCAGGCATCTGGCGCGGTGATCGACTGACCATCGATCACTATCTCCCCCTGAGTGGGTTGTTCCAGCAGATTGATGCAGCGCAGGAAGGTACTCTTGCCGCTACCGCTGGGGCCGATGACGCTGACCACCTCACCCCGGGCGATCGATTCATCGATCCCCTTGAGCACCTGGTTGTCGCCGAAATATTTATGCAGATTGCTAATCTTAATCACTTTGCTTAAGCCTCTTCTCAAACTTCGACAACATAAAGGTGAAGCTATAGGTCAACGCCAGGTAGATGAGTGCACAGGTAAACAGGGGCACGCTGTCTTCGAAGGTGCGGCTACGGATGATCTCACCCGAGCGCATCAGATCCACGCCGCCGATGAAGCCTATCACCGCAGTCTCTTTCAAGAGCACGATAAACTCGTTACCCAGGGCAGGAAGAATGTTCTTGATCGCCTGGGGCAGGATCACCTCCTTCATGGTCACCGCCTGCGACAGGCCGAGGGAGCGCGCCGCCTCCGTCTGCCCCTTATCCACCGCCTGTATGCCGGCGCGAATGATCTCAGAGATGTAGGCACCGCTGTTGAGGCCGAAGGCAATGATGGCCGCGCTCACCTTGTCCACATCCCAGGTAGCCAGCACGATAAAGTAGAGGATCACCAGCTGCACCACCACTGGGGTGCCGCGTATCACGCCCACATAGAGGTTGGCCGGCCAGCGCAGATACCAGCGGCTCGACATCTTCATCAATGTGGTGGCTACACCCAGTATGGCCCCCAAGATCATGGCGAACAGGGTCACGATCAGCGTCACCTTTAAGCCATTGAGGATCAGGTAGATACCTATGAGTCCATCTTCACCTATGGGCGTAAACAGCGAGGAATTAATTGCATCTAACATGGCGGCCTACTTCATGTGTTTGGCGAGCAGGGCGTCGTATTCACCATTCTGCTTCATGGTCGCCAGCGTCTTGTTGATGCTGGACAGCAGTTCGGGCTGGCTTTTGGCCACGGCGAAACCATAAAACTCTGGGGGGAAGTCCAGGCTGATAAGCTTAAGCTCAGGGTTCTTGGCCAGGTAGTTGGCGGCCGGCTCGCTGTCGAACAGCACGAGATCCACCTTGCCGTTCTTCAGCTCCATGATCGCCTCGAAACCGGTATTGAAGGCGGTCACCGACTGGGTGTACTTCTTGGCCATCATGTCGGCGGTTGAGCCCAGCTGCACCGCGAAGTGTTTACCGGCGAGATCCGCCAGGCTGTGGATGCTTTCATCCTGCTTATTAACCAAGACCACCTGAGTCGCCTCGTAGTAGGGGTCGGAGAAGTCGACGCTGGCCTGACGCTCTGGAGTGATGGTCATGCCCGAGGCGATCATATCTATCTTGCCGGCGTTGAGGGCCACTATCAGCGAGTCGAACTTCATGTTCTCCACCTTGAGCGTCTTACCCGCATCCTCGGCCACCTTGCGGGCCAGATCGATATCGAACCCCATCACCTGATCGCCGCTGACACCGCCCACATATTCAAAGGGCGGAAAGGCGGCATTGGTGCCTACCACCAGATAATCTTTCTCTTTGCCACAGCCACTCAGCAGCAACAGGGCCGTAAAACCGGCTAACAGGATAGATTTGTTCATTATTTACTCTCTTACCACGAATATTCGCTCAATTGGCCACGACTATAGGCAGCCCGACTCACACAGTCAATACTTATGCGATAAAAATGACTATTTAATCAATTTGTTTGCTTTTTATTAACATAAACTTGCCTATTAGTCAGTGTAGCTCGGCCAGCCCAAAGCGGCGCCAAGCCAAACTTGCAGACTTGCACCAATGCAAGCCATGGCGGCACCAAGTTGGTGAGCCCTGTGCCCGATGTCACACTTGTCAGACGCAATCAAAAACCATTAATAACCATAAAAATCAATTGATTAACAACATTTGAAAAAGTTGGCACAATACTTACATATTACTTTGTAGGTAGTCATTGGGGCGGGCTGAATTGCCAGAGATAAATGAGGTACCACCCTATAAGGAGTTGTAGATGAAACCTTGGTTAATGGCGGTCAGCCGCTTCGAAGATTGGCAGTTTATCTTTCACCTCGGCATCAGCCAGTGGGATGTCGAATAGGCTAACACGCGGATTCATCCATAAGGAGTCACAGATGAGTACAGTATCTAAGAGTATCACGCCTAAGATGGCAGAGCGGATCGTCGCCGAAGTCAAAGGGAACAACTGCCTGTTATCGGATGTCGCCAAACAGTTTGGCGTCTCCACCAAGACGGTCTACCAACTGGTTCGCCAGAGTGAGCAGCAAGGCGGGCGCGTGGGCGTGCTGCGCGCCGAGATCGACCGACTCACTATGCAACTCAATCAGCTCATGCGTGAACTCAAGCTTATCCAAGGATAAGCCTATTCACCAAGAGCTAAGTCGATTCGCCAATGGCTAGGGAAGGCAAGATAACAAGATGGAAACAGAATAAGTGGTCTGCAGGAAGCATGTGATTTCAGGTTAGAGGGCAGCAAACATAATAGCCTAAGTCGAGGGCCAGAGACCGACGACGGGCCTGAATCGCAAAACCATTTAAAAAGAGGTGTTTTACAGGTGGCACCTCTAGCGCTCCCCCAAAGGCGCTTTCGCCTGGTGATAGGCAGGATGCTCTATCACCAGGTTTTTTCTTTTGGGAGAAGCCCCTCTCCGACAGCCCCAAAAAAATTTTCAGTTTATTTAACCCCTTTTCAGAGATCCTGCGTCTATATGCTCAAACAACCGATACCTATCTACTGATTTGTCACTATTACGTGCGTTTGGAGTATTCGATGAAAAAGACCCTGATTGCCACCCTATTTGGTTCATTGGTTTTCACCGGCAGCCTGCTTGCTTTACCTAACGCGGCCGCCGCAGAGCTAAACTTCCCCCATATCGAAACCGTCGGCACCAGCGAACTGGTCGTCAAGGCCGACATGGCCGAGCTAACCGTCGAGGTGGTGACTAAGGCCGACAATCCAGCCAAGGCCAAGGCGGGATCAGACAAGGCGGTCAGCGACTTCCTAGCCAGGTTAGCCAAGGCGGGGATCGCACGCGAGGATGTTCAGAGCGCCAACCTGAATCTGCGTCCCGACTATCTGTACGACCCTGAAACGCGCACCAACAAGGAGATTGGCTACCTCGCCAGTCGCCAGGTGGTGGTCACCCTAAGGGCACTGGACAAGCTCAACGACCTGCTCGACAGCGCGTTGCAGCAAGGGATCAACCGCATCCATCAGATCAACTTCAAATCCAGCAAGGAAGCCGAGATGATTGAACAGGCCAGGCTGATGGCGATCAAGGACGCCAAGCAGAAGGCCGCCGCCCTGGCCGAAGGCTTCGGTGAGCGTCTGGATGGTGTATGGGAGATCCGCTATCAGGCTCAGGGGGCGGTGCGCCCCATGGTGTATAAGATGAGTGCCGCAGCCCGTGGTGATGTGGCCGAGAGTTATCAGGAGGCCCAGACCAGCATCAGCGATCGTGTCGAGGTGATCTACCGCCTCAAGTAATGGCTCATAGAAGACTTAGTCCATACCAGCTTAAGTCCAAGCAAGACATGGCTCATACAAGACATGGTCCATACAAGGCTTAGACCTTCAGGCCCGCTGGCTGACACCGGCGGGCTTTTACATGTGTTATGCTCAGCTAACTCCCAGTAACTGAGCCTTATCCGCTATCGTCATGTCCACACTCAAGCGTCTGTGCCACCTCTTAAGCCTGGCCCTGTTACTCGTCGCCCTCTCCGGCTGCTCAGATAAGCAGACAAGCCAGCCGCCGCAGCGCCTTAAGCGACTGGTGGAAGACAACCTGGTGGCAGGGCTACTGGCAGAGGATGCCAGCCTGGCCGTCACATTGAGTCGAAGTCGGGATCTCAGCGTCTGGAGCCTCCCCGAGGGCAAGCAGCGCTTTCACTGGCCGGCTACCGCCTTCGAGCATCCGGGTTATCAGCTGGCCATGTCGGGCAACAAGCGCTATCTGGCCTATGGCGGCAAACGCCAAATTACCCTGATAGATATCCAGCAAGGCAATATCCAGCTGACCTGGCAGGTCAACGGCTTTGACGACTACGCCAGCATCTCGACCTTGGCGCTTAATCAGTCGGGCAGCCGCATCGCCATCGGCATGAACGAAGGCAGCGTGATCTTGGTGGATTTCACGGCGCAGCAGTTTTCTCTGTTTAAACAACACGACGCCGAGGTGGCCTTCCTCACCTTTGGCAGCTCGGATGAGCGCCTGTTATCGGCCGGCCATGATGGCAAGGTGCTCTGGTGGGTCAGTGGCAGCGGCGAGATAATAAAGCAGTTCTCCCTGCCCCAGCGCATCACCAGCCTGGCGTTTGACGAGGCCGATAGGTGCCTCTTCTTCGCCGACAACCTGGACAATCATCAGCTGCTGGCATTCGACACAGGTGAGGCGCTGAGTAAGCTGAACTACTTCGAGCGCTACCGCTATTTTCGCCGCGCCCGCTTCATTCACAGAGGCGATGAGTTGATCACTGCCACCTCGAAACAGACAATCTTTCGCTGGCAGGTCGCCACCGGCAAAGAGCTAGCGCGCTGGCAACTCACCCCCTTCTCCATGGGCACGACCGTCATGGATATGGTGAGCTATGGTGGGCAGCTCATCACCCTCAGCTCAGACGGCGCCCTAGAGTACTGGCAATTGGGCGCTGGGAATTGAGCACTGGGAATAGAGTTAAACGCTAGCCCTTAATTGTCGCTATTAAGCCCAAGCCGCTTAGCCAGGGGCTCTATGGCCGCCCCCTGCAACAGGATGGAGAAGAGCACGATGAAAAACACCAGATGCACCATCTCCACCGCCCCCTCGACACCGGCCGCCGCCGGGATCAGCGAGAAGACGATAGGGGTCGCCCCCTTGAGACCTATGGAGGAGATAAACAGCCGCTTCTTCCAGCTCGCCTGACGAAACGGCAGATAACAGATTTGCACCGCCAAGGGCCTGGCTACCAGCATCAGTAGCGCCGCCGGAATAAGCGACAGGAAGAACACACTAAACAGGGTCTGGGGGAAGATCTGCAGCCCGAGTATGATGAACATCAGCGACTGCGCCAGCCAAGAGAGGCTGTTAAAGAAATGCCGCGTCACCTCCACGCCCCGGCGTATGCCGTTACCCATCACTACGCCACACACATAGGAGGCGATCAGGATATTGCCGCCAGCCAACTCGCTGCCATAGGCTGCCAGCACGAAACTGGCGAGCACAAACACAGGGATCAGGCCATACTCCTCGAGATGTATGCTGTTCAGTGCCCACACCGCCAACTTGGCCACCACGAAGGCAACGCCTATCCCTAAGGCGATCTGCAAGCCTAGCATCTGGCCTATCGCCCAGGCTGATACCGGCGCGTCCGGCGCCAGAGCGATACCTGTGAGTATCATCACCATCACCAGGGCGACCGGGTCGTTGGTGGCCGACTCGAACTCCAGCACGGTATCCGTGCGCTCCTTGAGCTTGAGTTTCTTCGACTCCAGAATCGAGAACACGGCCGCGGCATCGGTCGAAGAGACCACGGCGGCAAACAGCAGGCAGATCACCAGGCTCCATTCCGTCAGCGGATAGAGGAGTGCCCCCAGAATAAGCGTGGTCAGCAGCACCCCAAAGGTTGCCAGCACCCCGCCCTCCTTGTAGGCCAGCTTAATGCTCTCCGTCTTGGTATTAATGCCGCCGACGAAGACGATCATGTTGAGGGCGACCGCCCCGACCGTGGAGGTCAGGGTGAGGTTATCGTAGACAAAATTAAACTCGCCATTGCCCAGGCTCAGGCCCACGCCCATAAAGATCAACAGACTGGGCAACCCCAGGGTCTTTGAGGGGTGATGCAACAGGATCCCCACGGCGATCAGCGCGGCGATCCCTAACAAGATAACCTGGTAGGACATAGGTCTCCTTCTGGCAGATGAATAGGCTGGGACAATGAGATTTGCCCCCCAATTTTAGCAGAGGATCTATTAATTGGAGATGAGTTAAATGATTGATTAACTGTTTTTAATTGAAAAAAAGCCCGAGCTGAGTCGGGCTTGCTTATCGCTATTTGGTCTTGGATGCCAGATAGGGCTTCACCAGCAGGAAGACCCCCACCAGCAGGAAAGGAATACTCAGCATCTGACCGGCGCTCATGGTCCAGTCCTGGGCGTAGGCCGCCTGCTTCACCTTTACGAACTCTATGGCAAAACGGGCACTGAACACCCACACCAGGAAGAGGCCGAACAGGGCGCCCTGCTTCTGCTTCATCTCTGTGGTCTTGTAGATAACCCAAAGGGCGATGAAGATGCTCAGGTAGGCCAGCGCCTCATACAGCTGGGCCGGATGGCGCGGCAACATGTCCACCCGCTCGAACACTATTGCCCAGGGCTTGTCGCTCGGCACGCCAAGGATCTCCGAGTTGACGAAGTTGGCCATACGCACGAAGAAGCCGAAGATGGCCGTGGCGATCGCCAGACGATCCAGCAGGAAGAGGAAAGGTAGCTTCATCTTGCGATGGTAATAGTAGAGCGCCAGGATCGCCCCCAGGCCGCCGCCATGGCTGGCCAGGCCGCCTTCCCAGATCGCCAGAATCTTAGCTGGGTGCGCGAAGTAATAACTGGGATCGTAAAACAACACATGGGCCAGACGCGCCCCCACCACTATGCCGATAACGCAGTAGATCAAGAGGTTATCCAGTGACTCCACATCCAGGCCTTCGCGCACATAGATGCGTTTCATCACCTGAAAGCCCGCGGCGATCGCCGTGGCAAACAGGACGCCATACCAATGTATCGTCAGCCCCATGAAAGAGACCAACACTGGGTCCATATTCCAAATAAAGTGATCCAAAAACCTAAACTCCCTCGCCTGAGGCCAATTGGCCTGGTGAATAACGCTGCTGACAGGCAGTTTTACGCGCTTCGACTTGCTTATTCAAGGTCTTGTGGCGATTTTCAACATACAGATACAAAAAAGCCCGGGAGAGCGTCCCAGGCTTTTGTTTATTTATTTCAAACAAGCGCGATTTAGTCCACCAGGCTCTCGAACAGCGTCTTAAACTTGGCCAGCCCCTCGGCCATGATCTCATCGCTGATGGTCAACGCCGGCAGGAAGCGGATCACGTTGCCGTAAAAGCCACAGGCCAGCAGCACCAAGCCATGGGCCGCGGCGTTGGCGATGATCGCCTGTGTCAATGCCGTGTTGGGCTGCTCACTGTCACCGTCGATCACCAGCTCCATGGCGATCATGGCGCCTTGATTGCGCACCTCGCCAATCAGCTGTGGATATTGCTCCTTGAGGGCAGAGAGTGCCTGATTGAAGGTGTCGCCTATCTTAACGGCACGCTCCACCAGCTGCTCCTCTTGCATCACCTCGAGCACCGCCAGCGCCGCCACACAGCCCACGGGTGAGCCGCCATAGGTGCCGCCAAGCCCGCCCGGCAGCGGCGCGTCCATTATCTCGCTCTTACCCACCACGGCGGCAAGTGGGAAGCCACCGGCGATCCCCTTGGCCATGGTCATCAGATCCGGCTCGACGCCCGCGTGCTCGCAGCTAAACATCTTGCCGGTACGGCCAAAACCTGTCTGGATCTCATCCATCACCAGCACGATACCATGCTGATCGCACAGCGCCCTGAGCGCCTGTAAGAACTCAGGTGGCGCGGCGTAGAAACCGCCCTCTCCCTGCACGGGCTCGACCACGATCGCCGCCACATCACAGGGGGCGATATCCACCTTAAACAGATGCTCGATCGCCTTGAGGGAGTCTTTCACGCTCACGCCATGGAAGGCCACCGGATAGGGCGCGTGGAAGATATCCCCGGCGAAGGGGCCAAACTGATGCTTGTAGGGGGTGATCTTACCCGTCAGCGCCATGGTTAGGTTGGTGCGGCCATGGAAGCCACCGTTGAAGGCGATGACGCCGCGACGCCCTGTGTGGGCCCTGGCGATCTTGACGCAGTTTTCCACCGCCTCGGCGCCCGTGGTCACGAAGATCGCCTTCTTGTCGCTGTCGCCTGGAGCGATGCGATTAAGCTGCTCCGCCAGGGCTACCGCCGACTCATAAGGGTTCACCATCACACAGGTGTGGCTGAAGTTATCCAGCTGCGCCTTCACCGCCGCCACCACCTTGGGATGGCTATGGCCTGTGTTACACACAGCGATGCCTGTGCCGAAGTCGATGTAGCGCTTGCCCTCGACATCCCACAGCTCGGCGTTTAACGCCCGCTCCACATAGACGGGATAGGCGTTACCTTGTCCCCTGGCGATCGCCTGTACCTTACGCGCCTGTAATTCTACGTTGCTCATCGTCTCTATCCTTCCGTTTACTTATCCAAGCCACTACTTATCCAGGCCACCGAGGCACAGGTATTTAATTTCCAGGTAATCGTCCAGGCCATACTTGGAGCCTTCACGGCCGTTGCCCGACTGCTTCACCCCGCCAAATGGCGCGGCGGCGTTGGAGATGATCCCCTCGTTGACGCCCACCATGCCATACTCCAGCCCCTCGGCGACGCGGAAAATGCGGCCGATATCCCGGGCGTAGAAATAGGCAGCCAGGCCATATCCGGTATCGTTGGCCATGGCCAGCGCCTCAGCCTCGCTATCGAAGCTTATGATAGGGGTCACAGGGCCGAAGATCTCGTTGCGAGCTAGCGGCATCTCGTTGGTCACATCTGTGACGATCACGGGTGCCAGGAAACTCTCGCCCAGTTCACTCGGCTGACCGCCGATCACCAGCTTGGCGCCGCTTGCGACAGTATCATCCACCAGCTTAAGCACGTTTTGCACCGCATCCTTGGAGATCATAGGGCCGACGGTCACCCCATCGCCCAGGCCATCGCCCAGCTTGAGATTGGCCACGGCGGCGGTAAATTTTTCGGTAAAGGCCGCGGCAATTCCCTTCTGCACGAAAATACGATTGGTGCAGACACAGG
Organism: Shewanella halotolerans; assembly: GCF_019457535.1. NCBI lineage: Bacteria > Pseudomonadati > Pseudomonadota > Gammaproteobacteria > Alteromonadales > Shewanellaceae > Shewanella > Shewanella halotolerans. The sequence continues at coordinate 3,819,280 of NZ_CP080417.1, forward strand.
TTTGCCCGGCGTTGCGATACTTGGAGATCAGGGCGCCCTGCACAGCGGCATCGATATCGGCATCGTCAAACACGATAAAGGGCGCATTACCCCCCAGCTCCATGGAAACCTTCTTCACGCTGGTCGCGCACTGGGCCAGCAAAATCTTGCCCACGGCGGTAGAGCCGGTGAAGGTGAACTTGGCCACATCTGGATGCTGGGTTAGCACCTTGCCCATGCCCACGGCATCTTCGCCCACCACTATGTTGAACACCCCGGCAGGGATACCGGCGCGCTCGGCCAGCTCGGCCATCGCCAAGGCAGACAGCGGCGTCAGCGGTGAAGGGCGTGCCACGAAGGTACAACCGGCCGCCAGCGCAGCCGCTGCCTTACGGGCGATCATGGCGTTGGGGAAGTTCCAGGGGGTGATAGAGGCCACCACGCCCACAGGTTGCTTGATCACCAGAATACGCTTGTCGTTGGCGGGCGCCGGAATGGTGTCGCCATAGACACGCTTGCCCTCCTCGGCAAACCAGTCGATAAAGGCGGCGCCATAGGCGATCTCCCCCTTGGCCTCGGCCAGGGGCTTGCCCTGCTCCAGGGTCAGCAAGCGGCCCAGATCTTCCTGGTGCTCCATCATCAGGTTGAACCATTTACGCATCAGGGCGGCGCGCTCGTTGGCCGAACGCTTAGACCACTCCGGCAGTGCCCGCTTGGCGGCCAATATGGCCTCCTGGGTATCCTCGAGACTGGCGTCAACCACCTGGGCGATCACCTCCTGGCTGGCCGGGTTCACCACGTCGAAGCGTTGCTCGCCCGCCGTCCATCTGCCGTCGATATAGGAGGAAAGTTTGATTAACTGAGTGTCTTTAATTCCCTGCATAACAGTTCCCTGCATAAATAGTTTGAATCTAAAGGGCTACGCCTGAGCTTGAATCAAGACGGGCGCGCTAATTTCTCTATTGAATAGCAAAACTAACTCAGGTTAAATACCAAATATTCAACAAAAAGTTTGAAGCAGGTAAAACTAATGAGCAAACAGTCCATCATCCCTAAGGCGATCACCGAATACGATCTCAGATTACTGCGCATCTTTCGCACCGTGGTCGAGAATGGTGGCTTCGCCGCCGCAGAGAATGAACTCGGGGTCACCCGCTCCACCATCAGCGTGCATATGTCGAACCTAGAGAGTCGCATGAAACTCAAGCTGTGTAGCCGGGGACGGGGCGGATTTGCCCTCACGGAGGCGGGCCAGGCCGTGTATCACGCCTGTATCGAACTATTCGATTCCCTCAACGATTTCTCGATGTTTGTTAACAACTTGGGGGAGGAGTTGATCGGCGAGCTGGTGATCCTCTGCGCCGATCAGCTGGACTACGGCATGCAGCAGAAGCTGGCCCAGGTGATCGCCTACATACACCAACGTCAGCCGCAGCTACACCTTATTCTTGACGGCGAGGCGCTGCACCAGATTGAGAAGTCGCTGCTACAGGACAAGGCCCATGTCGGCCTCTTGCCCAGCTATCAACAGATCCAGGGCCTCAACTATCAGACCATCTTCAGCGAGCCCATCTACCTGTGTTGCAGCGCCAAGCATCCCTATTTTCATCTGAGCGACGAAGAGATCAGTGCCGAGATGCTGGCCAAGACCCCCTCAATCCACCCAGGTGTCGATATCGACCCCGAGGGTAGAGAGCAGCTCAAACGCCTCAACCTGTCGGCCAAGGCGTATCAGTTTGATACTCGTAAAACCTTAATTCTATCGGGTTGCTACATAGGTTACCTGCCCCTAAGCTACATACAGGAGGAGCTGAAACAGCAGGAGATCAAGATCATTCACGGGGATGAGGCCTGTTACCAGTTCAACCTCTCCATGGTGGTCAAGCAGTCGGCGCGTGAGAGCGCCAAGGTAGAGCTGCTCACCCAGGCCTTCAACGAGGTGTTTGGCCTGGAGCCGGGCAGTGATTCAAAAAAGGCTGCGGCCACACCTTAGGTAGCCGCCTAAGGCATAGACCGCAGCCAAGTTGTCCTATGACCATCAACGGCGTCATCAAAAGCAATATCTAACCAAACATTAAATATAATCAGCGGCCATCCCGGCCGCGCAAGCATAAATAATTTGATAAAGGGCCCCACGCCTCAAATGGTGCAGGGAGCGTAAGACGCAGGGCCAGGACTCGCTTTACGTTTTGGTTAACCCATTAAATACCCAGAGTAAGCTTATACTTGATATAGAAACGGGTATCGGTCAGATCCTCTCCATTGTCATAATCCACAATGGCGTGTCTCGCCCGCACACTTAAACCTTTCATCAAACTATCCAGTGAATAGCTGACCGAGAAGTTGGTTTCGCTAAAGTCACTGCCCGAAGTCTCAGGCACATCGAAATCACCATAGAAGACGTAAGCGCTCAGCCCTTTTGCCCCCAGCTTATCGAAGTCGTAGGCCACTCTCAGGGCATTGACCGTCTCGTTGGCACGGGCCGATTGATTGACCTGCAGGATCACCACCTTGTCATCACCCCAAGGGGTCAACACGTTATCATCCCCTGACTTGGCATACATATAGGTGAGGTTTACTCCGGCATATTTTAGGCCGAGGTGCGCGCCATACTGATAGGTATCCAACTCGCCGGCGGTCTCCTTACCAGAGGATTGCTGGGTTAGATAAGAGGGGGTGACATAGAGGTTGGCATCCCCGACATTCATCGACAGATTCAGTTTCACAAAGGTCTGATTGAAGACATCTTCCATGCGGTAGTGCCAGAGATCGGCAGCGCCTTTCACGCCATCGAACTGCAACTTGTATTTGCCGCCCAGGGCATAGACAGGGTTATCGGCGACTTCGACGACCTGACCTGTCGTGCGTCTCACCTCACTGGCGACAGCCTCTGCCACTGTCACAAATTGATTGTCGAACCACCCCATGGAGTCAGTGATATAGAGGGCCGAGAGGGTGAGATTATCGACGCTATTGTTATAGGCGGTAAAGCCACGGAAGGTGCGGGGAATGGCGCGGATATCATGGGGGTTCATCATAGGGGTACGCAGCTCTTGCGCACCATATTTAAACTTGGTGTTCCACCACTCGCCCTGGATGAAATACTCCTGCAGGCGATTCACGTTCTCGTGATTCGGTCCCACCAGGCCATAGAAGCTATCCGAGTCATTGGTCCACAAGGAGTTGGCCGAAGCAAAGCTGGTGCCTATGCTGATGCCATTGACGGCGGCAGTGTTGTAATAGAAGAGTCCACCCAGCGAGGTATCGTGCTTGGTATTGGTGTCTCCGTCGAAATCACGGGTAAAGTCGAAGAGTCTCAACTCGCCCCGCAAGCTGCCTTGACTGAACATCTGATCTAAACTGGTGTCAGCGGCAGCCGGTAGCGCAATAGCTGACATCACCAATAGCGATAAATAGTTTTTTTTCATCATCTTATTTCCCTGTCTCTCGAATAAGTCCGACATCAAGCAGACCTTTGAGAGAATCATTCTTTTGTCGTTATTCGTCGCTGCGCAGCAACACCAAGCCTGAGGTCACCCTTGTCCCTTCGGTGACACTCGATTACATAACGCCAACAATTTAACGTTATACGTTAAATGTACGACATTTAAATTTGGCGGTATATTGCATCGATTGAGATATGAACAGTCGCTCACGGATTTATGTAAAGTGGGGAAAGGGTCACTTTTGTGATAATCAATTGTTAAAAATTGCTAACGCGACTATTGAATTTTTGCGGCAGGGGCTGCTAGGGGAAATAGTGGTAATTCAGCATGAACTACTCAGAAGATGACTAGCTATGATATAATTTTCATCCACTTAATTTTATGGAATTTATCTTGAACACTTTTCAGCCAATCAAACAGGTCAAGGCCTCTGAAGAGGTGTCTAATCAGCTCAAACAAGCCATTTTCCAAGGCAAGTTTAGTGTCGGCGATAAATTACCCTCAGAGCGGGAACTGATCGAAAGTTTCCAGGTGAGCCGCACCGTGGTGCGCGAAGCGATCAAGAGTCTTGAAGCGAAAGATCTGGTAGAGATCAAACAGGGAGCCACCGGCGGCGCCTTTGTAAAAGCCCTCACCTTCGAGCGCCTGAGCAACGACTGTAAGGATCTCTTCTTTCTCGGCCAGATGTCGTTTAGCGAGATCTGCCAGGCAAGATTGGCCATCGAGCCCATAGTGGCCGGCCTCGCCGCAAAATACTGTACCCAAGAGCAGGCCATTCAGCTGCGTGAAGCCAATGCCCATGAGAGCGACAGCCTGGCCTACCCAGAAACGGTATTTCTGCGTAGCCGAGTCCATTATCTGTTGGCCGACATGTGCCAGAACCGTTTCCTGATGGCGATAGACAAGTCACTGATCCAACTGGTTGCCTCTATCGTCCAGCAATTTCAGCCCGATACCGACAAGATACACCCGGCGGGCCTGCATAACTCTATCGTAGATGCCGTCATCGCCGGCGATGAAAAAGCGGCCGAAGAGGCGATGCGTAGCCATCTCACCGAATTTATCGGCCTGTTAGCAGGAATCGAAGAGGAATACCGCAACAGCCGCTAGTCAATGGTTTGAGCCTTGACGGCGTCTTTACTGAAGACGCCAGCCTAACGCTAAAACTTCTCCAGCAGCGATTCGTCGAAATCCTCAGGGCCGATATTAAGCCCAAGCTCGGCGATGCGCGCCTTAACCGCCTCTAGCTCCTTATCGACCTGGCTCAGGGTCAATGTGTTGTCATCCAGCAGATAGACCAGCTTCTGGCTGCTGAAATAGAACACCTGTATGGTGAGGGCGTCGATGTCGTTACGCTCGCCCGCCTGCTTAATCTGCTTAAACTTGCGGTAGATGCGGTTCTGCAGCGCCTTGAGCCTCGACACATAATAGATCTCGCGAAAGTACGCTTTGTGGCGCTGCTGGTAGAGCGCCAAGGCGCAGGTGCCAAAGCCTATCAACACGCCGAAGAAATTCAGGTGCAGGTTGCCGGTCGACTCGCCGCTGACCACCTCCTGATTGCCAAACAAGGCGATCAACAGCTGCCCTGATACCAGAGACAGCAGGGCCAAGCTGGCGATAAACACCGCAATCACCCGATTTAAATGCTGGCGATAACGCGCCTTATCCACCTCGACTAACATCATTTTTTCGATTTCCAATCCGTTTTAGCCTAAGCAAGCCTAGCATGAGTAATAAGTTAAGTGACAGTTTTAACAAGATAAAAAATTTGATCTCTCGGCTTAAGCTAGGCAAGTTAATAACTTGTTACCGCAAGATGTTAACAGGCTTGTCAGAGGATTTAACAGCAACCAAACATTTAGCAGTAAAAACATCTAGACGTCTAAATTGACAGACGTCTTTCGATCTCATATCCTCTCACCTATTGAGATGTCCCATTTCGCAGAAAAGCGAGATGTTCCAGCTAGGAGGGCAAGGGAACGAGCATCCAGTTTTAATGACACGTCTCCAAGGAGACGTTTAGCGAGAAGAGAGAGCGTTTTGACAACACCAACACAAACCACGGCCCCAAAGGCATCGTTTATCGCCCTGCTGCCACTATTCCTATTTCTGGCCCTGTTTATCGGTGCCGGCGTCTATTTCCAGAGCCAGGGCGTCGACTTTGCCTTCTATCAGCTGCCGAGCGTGGTCGCCATCCTGCCCGCCATCATACTGGCGCTGCTGATCTCGAAAGAGAAGCTAAACCAGAGCATAGAGACCTTCATCGGCGGCATAGGCCACTCCAACATCATCGCCATGTGTCTCATCTACCTGCTGGCCGGCGCCTTTGCCTCCGTGGCCAAGGCCACTGGCGGCGTGGATGCTACCGTGGCGCTGGGGCTGTCGTTAGTGCCCTCTAACCTGCTGCTACCCGGTTTCTTCGTGATCGCCGCCTTCATCGCCACCGCCATGGGTACCTCTATGGGCACCATAGCCGCGGTCGCCCCAATCGCGCTGGGCGTGGCCGAAGAGGCGCAGATCGATCTGGCGCTGATGGCCGGGGCTGTGATCTCAGGTGCCCTCTTTGGTGACAACCTGTCGATCATCTCTGACACCACCATTGCCGCGACCCGCACCCAGGGCTGTGAGATGAAAGACAAGTTCAGAGAAAACCTGATCTTTGCCATTCCCGCCTCGCTGATCACCCTGGTAGTGTTCACCCTGGCCGGTCAAGGCCAGGCCGATGTGGCGCCGCAACAGATAGATTTTCTTAAGGTTATCCCCTACCTCACCATCTTGGTACTGGCGGTCGCCGGGCTGAACGTGTTCGTGGTGCTGACAGTGGGCATCTTGCTGGCAGGCATCACCGGCTTTGCCACCCTGGACTATGGCCTGATCCAATTTGGTAAGGATATCTATGCCGGCTTTAGCAACATGCAGGAGATCTTCATCCTCTCCATGCTGGTCGGTGGCCTGGCGGCCCTGATGCAGCAACAGGGTGGACTGGCATTTGTGAGCAAGCAGATTGAGAAGCTGATCGTCCGCTTCTCCAGCGCCAAGGGCGAGGCCTCGACCCGCGCCTCTGAGCTCGGCATGGCAGGCATAGTCGCACTGACCAACACCTGTGTGGCCAACAATACCGTCTCTATTGTGGTGACCGGCGATATCGCCAAAGATCTGGCCGAGAAGCATGAGGTTACTCCTAAGCGCGCCGCCAGTATCTTGGATATCTTCTCCTGCATCATTCAGGGCTTGATCCCTTACGGTGCCCAGGCGCTGCTGATCGCCTCCACCTTCAGCATCAGCCCGCTGCAGGCGGTTGCCCACGCCTGGTACTGCATGATCCTCGCCATAGTTGCCATCGCCATAGTGGTACTGCGTAAGCGTCACTAAGCTGAATTTGTGCGCCCTAACCATGGGCGCACGGATCAATTTGTGACAATCCTCACCTTAACAGTTCCACTCTATGGGGGTTTTCACTTAAACTAATGCCATAGGGATATAATTGCGACGCAGTGAATTAGGTTAAGCATTTACTGAAATTAGCCATGCGTCGAAACGAAAGGAGTACCAAAAATGTACTCCTTTTTTATATTCAAAAAATAACAATAAATGGCATCGCTATGGCCCTACACCAACCCATAAACTATGACCTGCAACGCATGGTGGTCTTCACCATTCTGACCGGTGCGCTCATCTCTGCCCTGGGCATCTCTATCTCCCTGTTCGCCAAGTTCCAGGTGATGGGACTGGAGGCCTTTAACCAGCGGCCGGATCTGCTGGGCAACTATGTGGACTCCCCCCTGGCCTATATCTTCAACATGGGACTTATCCTGGCAGGCTCTTGCATACTGCTGGCCATGTACGGCCTGTTGCAGCTCAAGCTGGGGCACTTTGGCAACTATATCGCCTTCGCGGGCTTTGTGGTGGGGGTGACCATTATCCTCATCGGCATCTACCCCATCAACTACCTCAAAGAGCACAGGCTGTTTTCCACCATCTTCCTGATCGCCACCATCATCCTCTATTTCCTGACCCTCTCGGCCAGGGTCAACCATAAGGCAATCTGTTCGACGCCGCTGTTTATCGTTAGCGGCCTGGGACTGACGGCGGCCAGCAGCCTGGCCCTCATGGTCGATTGGGGGATACTCGACTTCGCCCCCTGCAGCCACCACGACGGCTCTATTTGCGGCGTCGCCTTTGCTATGTGGGCCCAGACCAATCTGGTGATGATCTGGTGTGTCACCCTGGCGCTCACCATCAAGAAGCTCGCCAGACACAGCTATCAGGACAACCTGATCAGCCAAGTCTCGGCCCACGGCTAGGCGCGTCGATGCGCCTCGCCCAGTACCTGGCCTTAACTGGACTCTGCTCGCGCCGCGCCGCATCGAGACTGATCCGCGACGGGCGAGTCAGCCTGGACGATCGGCTCGCCAAACACACTGACAGCATCGAGTTGATAGAGACGCCCGCAGGCACACAGGCATCGCTCAGCGTCTGTGTCGATGGCGAGCCTCTGCCCCCTATCGCCGACAAGGCCTACTGGATATTCAACAAGGCGGTTGGGACAGACTGCCGCCTGCTGGCAGAGGATACAACCAGCTTGATCCATCTGCTGCCACAGCAGCCGCGACTCTACCCCGTGGGCCGGCTGGATAAAGACTCCAGGGGGCTACTACTACTCACTAACGATGGCGAGCTGACCCAGCGCCTGATGCACCCCAATTTTGCCCACCACAAACGCTACCATGTCAGGCTAGACAGGCCCTTCGATGATGATTTTGTGGTTAAGATGGCAGCAGAGGTCAGCTATAAGGATGTCACCACACTGCCCTGTCAGGTGACACGCCTAAGCCCAGACAGCTTCGAGATTGTCCTCACCCAGGGGCTCAACCGCCAGATCCGCCGCATGAGTCAGGCCCTTGGCCACAAGGTAATAGACCTTAAACGCGTCGCCATCGAATCCTTAACCCTGGGCGATCTGCCAGAAGGCGAGATGCGACCGCTAACCCAGGCCCAATTAGACGGGCTTTGGCGCGATCTTGCCTAACCGCCTATAGCCAACTCTTGGCTAACTCTTAGCTAACCCTTAGCCGAATGCCAGCGCAATGTAGTCAGCCTGCTGTTAGCCAGCACTTCATCTAAGCTCCTCTCGCCTAATCCCCATCTCACCTCTCACCTCTCACCTTTCACCAAAGCCGAGCCAGAGCCCAAACCCAAGCCCAAATCTAAGCCTAAACCCAAGCCCGCTCAAAATTTAAGCAACAGCTAAAGTAATGGTTAGCGCACCAGCTTGCAGCATCCACTTAACCACTCGCACTATCCCTCTGCTCACAACCAAACAATAACCAACTGTTTTTATTGCAATAAGTTAACTATCTGTATAGTGGCGCTCAAAATCACACCGTTTTGTGAAGCACAGCAAAGATGTCACCTTTAAGGCTTTCGACCAATTATCATATGTCATACATTTAAAAGGCGGAGTTTAAATTTGGTTTCCCAAGTTTGCCGCTAATTTGAGTTAAAAAAATAAATATCATGGGGCAAAACCCAGTCTGGTGCCTTTCCCTAGCCAGTCAAAGCGCGCAAGACAAAGGCATCAAAGGAGTATGAGATGAGTAAAGAGTATCCACAGAAATCGAAAGAAATTGACCAATACACAGCCAATGTCCTGCAACATGGCATCTCACGCCGGAGCTTTCTGACCCGCGCCGCCATGGGCACGGGCGGGTTAGCCTTCGCGGGTATCGCCGGCACGGCAAGCGCCTCAGAGGCGCCTGGCCAAGAATACGCACAGATAGGCAATGCCTCGCTGGAATTTATGCCTAAGCCCAAGCCAATCGCCGACAGCGAGATCGCCTCGACCCAGACCTTCGATGTGGTGGTGGTTGGTGCCGGCGCATCGGGCGTACCCGCCGCACTTTCAGCCAGAGAGAATGGTGCTAGCGTTGCCGTGCTGCAAAAGCAAGCCATAGTCGTTTCTCAAGGCAACACAGGTTCAGGCCTCGACCTTAAGAAGTGTGACAAAGCCGGTGTTGAAGCCCTGGTTAACCGTCTAATGGCGGATAACGCTCACCGCAGCCACCCTGAACTCATCAGAAGCTGGGCTTATAACTCAGGTGAAGCGGTGAAGTGGGTACTTGACCGCGCCAACAAAGGTGGGGCTAAGGGTGTAGACCAAGGCACTAAGCCACAACACGGTATTCATGGCATTACTGAGCACTCGCTGGAATTCGTCACTTCATACTTCGGTCCTAAGCCATACACCGCGGGCGACGGTATGCGTGCCCTGGCGAAAACCGCTGAAAAAGCCGGTGTTAAGTTTTTCTTCAACACCCCTGCACAACAGCTGATCCAAGATGAAACCGGCAAAGTGATCGGCGTTATTGCGCAAAACCGTGATGGTAAGTACCACAAGTTTATGGCGAAGAAAGGTGTCATTCTTTCTGCCGGCGACTACCAAAACAATAAGGCGATGTGCGACTTCTTTATCCCAGATCTCAAGAACTTCGAACGCAAGCAGATGGATCGTACCGGCGACGGTTTCTCCATGGCCTACTGGGCGGGCGGCGTGATCGAGCCTGCGGGTCACACTAAGATGCTTCACGACTTCGACGCGGGTCCGGCGGCAATGTGTGATATGCCATTCCTGGTGGTTAACGGTAAAGGTGAGCGCTTCGTTAACGAGCAGGTAGAAATGTCATTAATGAACAACTACCTACGTGATGAAGTTAACCAAGGTCGCTACAACCAAATCTTCGACTCTAACTACATGGAGCAGTCAAAAGACTGGCCAGGACGTGCATACACGCCTGAAGAGTTAAAGCATTACATGCCAGAAGTTGAAGGCGAAAAGAAAGGCGTTTACCCATCTCAAATCAATACCTTTGTCGCTGACACGCTAGAAGAGTTGGCAGAGAAACTCGGTTGTGATCCTAAGACTTTCGTTAAAAACGTTAACCGTTACAACGAGCTATGCAAAACAGGTAAAGATGACGACTTCGGCAAGGCGCCAAGCAAGATGGCTCCTGTACTGAAAGCGCCTTTCTACGGTATTCACCGCCGCATGCGTATCTCGGCTATCACCTCTGGTGTACTGGTTGATGCGAATCATCAGGCATTGGATGCAGATGGTAAGCCAATCGGTGGCCTGTTCATCGTCGGTAACATGGGCGGTGGCTTCTACGGCGGGGTCGACTATCCATTGACAGTGTTTGGCCTCTCATTGGGTCGTTGCTACACCTTCGGTTACCTGACCGGCAGACACGTCGCCAAGTTATAACAGGCTGAATCTATTACGGATGCCCGAGCATAGGGCCATCTTGCAAATGATAGAATGGAATAGAAAATGAAAAACGTAAAATTAATCAATATGATACTAGCCGTTGCCTTGAGCTTATTTGCCAACGCAACATTTGCCAAAGAATTGCCACTACTGGATCAGACCCACCTAGAAGCCGGCATTAAGTGTGCGAGCTGTCATGGCAAGGCCGAGCCTCGTCAGGCCGTGACCATGATGAAGTGCGTCAAGTGCCACAACACCCAGAAACTGGCGAAGAAAACGGAGAACTTCAAACCGACCAATCCCCATAAGAATCGCCACTTCGATACAGAAACGGATTGTACTAACTGCCACAAGGTTCACCAGAAATCTGAGAACTATTGCACCGGCTGCCACAATCGATTCGATTTCGTGGTGCCCTAGCAGGCGGGGTTAAACAAGCATATCTGTAAACAAAACCACCTCGTTAAGAGGTGGTTTTCCCCTCGAAAAAGGCGAGCCACTCACCCAAACCCCATCATCTTCCCCTATCCCTTAAGACCGGGTGAGTGACGCGCCTTTTATCAAGACACGCGCTTTATCAAAGTGCGTTTTATCAAAGTGCGCTTTATCAACTTTCGCTTGGCAGCCAGTTGCCTGCAATTCACCAGCTGCCCATCACCATACTAACCATATCCCAGTTAAATCCCTTGGATTAGTGACAGGTCACATTCCCTGTCATAAGCCAGCGCTATAGTGATTATTGCGCGAGAAAACGATATAAAAATAAAACTCACTAGGGGGTTACATGACATCGACAGAAACGAGCGAGCAAATCACAGAGAAGCAGCGTGGATTTTGGCTAAGCGCCTTCTTAGTCCTGATGTTTATCGCCAATCCGCTGACCGCCATCACCTATTTTGCCAATCCACAAGCCATCACAGAGATCTACCCCAGCGCCAGCACCGGCATACTCTATTTTCTCGGACTAATGAGCCTGATGAATGTCGTCCTGGCCACCATGATCTGGCGATGGCAGAAGCTAGGCGTATATGGTTTCTACTGCGTCATCGCCATCGGATTTGTCATCAACCTCTATATCGGCATAGGCGTTATGAGCTCATTGACTGGGCTGCTCGGCGGCGTGCTCGTCTTCGTAACCACTAAGAAACGATGGGAACATTTTTCTTAAGCACTAGCCTGCTTAAGGGGGGCTTTGTTGGGGGGCTTTGTTGGGTGAATAGTCACTAGAGTAACTTCCGGCTTGATTTGTATTGGGTTGGTGATTGAAGGTCGAACCTTCATTGTTATCTAACGCCTGCCCGGCGGGTGCAGTACATGAAGGTACCAATGTCGTGATCACATGGTCAGTGGTGCTCCCTGCATCAGGCCAACATTCTCCATATCCCTATGGGTCAGATATGAAAGAACGACGTATATGCAGATACGCCTGCGACACGCTGTACGCCATCTAACCTCCAAGGATGGAGGGAATGCGGAAAAATGTCAGGAACATATTTGGCCCTGGCTGCTCTGCGAAATCATCTGACCTACATGGATGTAGGGAATGCCGAAAAATGTCAGGAACATTTTCGGCCCTGAAAACGAAGGTCACCGGCGTATCTACACCCGGTGCTTTCATCTCTTCGATTTGGCATTACTGGGAGCTATGGGGTCTTTGTCTTTGTTTCTTGATAACTTATTTGTTAGTGATGCAGTTCATGGACTCAGGCATGGAATAAAGCTAGGCTAATTTGGCGATTAATGGGTTAATTGAATAAGGCTCTGCGATGATAAAAAAGATAACACTTCTTACCTCTGCATTATTACTCACAGCTTGTAGCTCGACCTATCAACACTCGGCGCTACAGGCCCCCATTGCCAAGTTAGATCCTGCCAAAGGCGTATTAATCGCCATGCCCAAAGATGGCTGGTATGGCAACCAAGAATATCGTAACTCAGGCCGGATGACGGCCAATGCTGTGCGAAGCGCCTTCTCCAAATACACAAGTAAGGTCAGTATCGCGGCCGATTGCGTGGATGATGACTGCCTAAAACAGCTCGATGCCAATCAGTTTGGCTACTTTGTCAAACCTATCATTCTTCACTGGGAAGACAGGGCAACCGAATGGTCAGGGATCCCTGACACCATAGAGATTCAGCTTATCGTCTTGGATGCACAGACCAAGCAAGAGATCGCCAACGCGTCATACACAGGCAAGAGTAAATGGGCCAGTTTCGGCGGCGATCATCCGCAGGACCTCTTACCTGAGCCCACCAATGAGTTTGTGAGTAGCCTTTACAAATAGGCTGTGGACTTATGCTCGAGTATCAGGCTGAATGATTATTTAGTAGGTATTTAAAGGGCTAACCTTCATTGTTATCTAACGCCTGCCCGGCGGGTGCAGTACATGGAAGTACCAATGTCGTGATCACAGGGTCAGTGATGCTCCCTACATCAGGCCGACATTCCCCATATCCCTATGGGTAAGATATGAAAGAACGACGTATATGCAGATACGCCTGTGGCACGCTGTACGTCTTCACACCGGAATGGATGTTAGGGAGGTAAATGAAGGTCGTACCTTCATCGCCATCTAACGCCTGCCCGGCGGGGGTTGTGCAGATACGCCTGTGACACGCTGTACGCCATCCCTGGCCGCTCTGCGGTTTCATCCCTGAAACCGAAGGTCACCGGCGTATCTACACTCGGTATCCAACGTCTCTTCGATTTGACCGTGTTTGGGATGTAAAGGGAATGAAAGAGCTGATTTGGTTTTGCCCTAAAGTAAGTTGTTGGTCAGCTAGTAAGTCGCAAACTTACTGCCCTACGATTTTTTACCTAAGTCCTGTTTGTGAGATTTACCATAAGAAGTAGAAACTGGACAGATACACTGTCATATTTAAATTATGTGACTTTTGGGTGATTTTAAGTCTAAATCCGTGCGTGCTTTGCCGTTATTGATAATATAACTCCTTTAAAATCAACTGTATGTAATTCGTGTAAAGTAGATAATAGGTTTGGAAAACGCGCATGCGCGTTTTTCTAGATGGTATATTTAGCAAAATGCTGATAAGTTCATTGTATACAGATAGTTAACTGTGCGCGTTTTCACTGGTCCAACGAGGTAAACGCGCATGCGCACTAATAAGCTGTTATGCAGAAGGATAGATCAGGCATCTAAATATAATGAAAGCTACTTTACCTAAAGAATACATAGAGTTTTTTAAATCATCAGATCAGCTATGGGGTGAGACTGACTATGAATTTGGCGGGTATTTTGAGCTTGAGCCACTAGATAAAATTGAGCAAATGAACAATGACATCGGCATAGCTCAAGATGCACCTGGGTTCATTGCCTTCGCTTGTGATGGCGGAGGTGAAGTATTTGTATTCGATGAGTCTGGCCAAATATTTCTATTGCCCTTAATTGGTATGGAGCCAAGTGTAGCAGTAAAGCTTGCATCGTCTTGGAGTGAATTTGAAACACATATTGTGCAAAATGCATAACAAGGCGCTGCAACCGACCTCCGGTATTTGTCACTTTGTTTGCGAAAACCCCGCAAACAAACCGCCAAACACCTCCGGCGGCTGAGCGCGGCGTTACTGATCAAATACTCTAACGCGTTTCTGTCCAAATATGATTTTGCTTTTGACTTTCCTGTCAGGTTCAAAAGCGGTCAAATCGAAGAAACAATAGACTCAGTGTAAACACATTTGTGACCTTCCGAGGCATGGATGCCGAGGTAGAGCTCACATGGAAGTGCTCGTAGCGTGTCACAAATGTGTTTGCACATAAGGCCTGCGGCAGGCAATTAACCACAGTAACGGTTAACGCTAAAGCATGGCTAATTGAATTCAAACTACGTCAAGCCACGTCGAGCCAATAGGCACATTTCAATACATCACGCAGAAACCACTAACACCAGAAAACAAAAAGGGCCTAGATTCTCATCTAAGCCCTTTCAAAACTGGCGCCTATGGCTCGCTAATAGTAACTAAAGCGCCTCCACTAATCGCTAGAATTAGTGAACAATCTCCATTTCCGCCAGCAGGTTGTCGGCGTTGTCCAGATACTTCATCACCCATAGCATGTAGCGGCTGTCTACCTGGATAGAACGGTTGGTGTCGGTATCGTAGCCCCAGTCGCCGATAATTGACTCATAGACGCCGTCAAACAGCAGGCCAACCAGCTCGGCGCGGCCGTTAAGGGTTGGTGAACCTGAGTTACCACCTGTGGTATCTAGAGTCGACAGGAAGTTCACCGGCACAGAGTCGATAGACTTCACATAGTAGTCGCCATATTGCTTCTGCTTGATCAGCTCAAGCTGCTTCTTAGGCGCGTCGAACGGATCTTCACCCGTGTCTTTAGCCACTATGCCTTCCAGGCGAGTGAAAGGTACGGCAACCAGACCATCTTGTGGCGAGTAACCCTTCACATGACCCACGGTCACACGCAGGCTAGAGTTGGCGTCGGCGTACACTGGCTTACCCAGCTCCTTGTTGTAGGCGATGATGGCATCCATATATTGAGGACGCACCTTCATCAACTTGCCATACAGCTCCTTCTCTTTCTTCTCCTGGGCCATATCAGTGTCATACATGGCAACGGCAAACTGAATGAAAGGATCTTTAGAGGCCTTGAAGTCGGCTACCGACTTGTCCATCCAGGCAAGACGAGTCGCCTTGTCACCCAGCTCTGTCTTGGCGTACATCTTATCCAGTACCTTGCTCAGCTTGGCAGCGTCGAACTTCTTGCCTATGCCGAATGCCTTGTCCAGCTCAGGGATGCGCTCTTCGCTAGGCAGCTTGGCGTAACGGCTCAGCAGATCCAGTACCACGGCCTTATCCACACTCGGTGCATAACGACGGTCGATACGCTCAAGGCCCGACTTGAAGCGGGTCATGTCGCGATCCTGGTAGCCAGGCTCACGCGCCATGTCGTCCAGCTGCTTCTCGTTAGCCAGACGGTAGAGGCTACGGGCAGTCGGCAGCATGGTGGTGTAACCGATATAACCTAAGATGATGTCGCGGGCCTGATGCTCCTGACTCTCTTTGATCAGCTTGTCCAGCTCCGCCATGGTTTGGCCATACTGGGCCTGACGCTTGCTGTCTTTGTTGATCCAGGCAGTCAATGCCGCCTCGCGGGCCTTGCGATCGTCGAGCATGGTCGACTTGCCATAGAACTCGATCATCGAGGTGAAGTTTTTGGCATAGTTGGCCAGACCGGCGATCAGGCTCTCATACTTGATGCGCTCGTCGCTGCCCTCAGGCGCGGTTTCCTTGATGATCTCGATGAAGCGTTCACGCAGCATCTTGCCTTCTGGATAGGCCCACTCGAACTGGTTTTCCACCTCGTTGGCGGTGCGGTAACGATTGGTGCGACCCGGGTAGCCGGCAACCATGACGAAGTCGCCATCGCTCACGCCCTTGGCAGACACCTTAAGGAAGCTCTTAGGCTCGTAAGGCACGTTGTCTTTGCTGAAATCAGCAGGCTTGCCATCTTTCGACACATAGCCGCGATAGAAAGAGAAGTCACCTGTATGACGTGGCCACATCCAGTTGTCGATGTCGCCGCCGTACTTACCTACGCTAGCCGCCGGGTTATACACCAGACGTACGTCACGAATCTCAAGCTGCTTAACCAGGTAGTACTCCAGGCCGCCGTGGAAGCTGTAAACCTGACAGCGATAGCCATCATCGGCCTCACACTGGGCAACCAACTGCTTCTCTTTGGCTTCGATGCCCTGATAGAAGTCATTGCCTACCTTGTTTTCAAGGCCGGCTTTCACCTCATCGGTCACATTGGTCACGGCTTCGGTGACATAGATGCGTGAACCTGGGGTAGCGGGTAGCTCTTCGCCGTAGTTCTTCGCCAGGAAGCCATCTTTTAGCAGGTTCTTCTCTGGGGTCGAGTTGTATTGAATCGAGCCATAGGCACAGTGATGGTTAGTCACTACCAGGCCCTTAGGCGATACGAACGACGCGGTACAGCCACCTAGGCTGATCACGGCGTTCATGGGGAATTCGGTGAGTTTAGAGATAGATTTGGCGTCGATTTCCAGCCCTTTGGCCTTCAGCTCATCTGCCATGGCAGGCAGTTGATAGGGCTGCCACATCCCCTCATCGGCTTGAGCGCCGAAGGCAGCGGCGAGCGCCACTGACACGAGTAACTTTTTCATTTGCTAAGTCCGTTTTATCGTTATAAAAATTTTTATAATACCCAATGGCCTTTTAAGTCCTCAGCGCATGAAGCCTTAAAAGCCCTACAAAAAAGTCGGGCAATGGCCCGACTTTATCATAAATTCTTGAGTAACAAACAGCTTAGCAAATTAGCGAAAAGGTAAGCAGGTATTTCCAGCAATCCCCTGCCCCTTCGCTTAGGCGCAAATTGTCAGCCTCTTTTTACAGCGCAACCCAGAGCTGGGCGGCGATAATCACCAGACCCACCAACGCCGATGCCGCAAGTGCAAACTGACCACCACTCACCTGGTAACCGCCCAGGTTTTGCTTACGCTGTCCCAGCGCCATGGCGATAGGCAGGAAGATGATCATCACCACCAGCGGCAGGGCCGCGAAACCTAATACCTTAATGAAACCATCAGGATAGTAGAGGGCGCACAGCAGCGGCGGCACAAAGGTTATCAACCAGGTCTGCAGGCGACCCAGCAGGTTGTCTCTGGCGCGAGTCAGCTCAGCAATATAGTCGAACAGGCTCATGGTCACCCCGAGGAAAGAGGTGATCAGCGCCAGGTTTGCAAACAAATCGATACATTGACGTAAAATGTCTGAGTGGGCGATGCCCTGCAGCGCCGACACCAGCTTAGGCAGAGAGCCTTCGAAACCGTACACGGTCGCGCCGCCCACAGTGCCCAGGGTCACCATCAACCAGAGGATGTAGCACACCAAGGGGATGGTCGAGCCAATCATGAGTACCTTACGCAGTGACATGGCGTCGCCATCCAGGTAACGCACAATCGTTGCGATACAGACGTGGAAACCGAAAGAGGTAAACACCACAGGAATGGCTGCCAGCCAGAGGTTACCCAGCTCGCCCTTAGACACCAATTCGGTGGCTGATTCACGCAGGATATAGTTTGGGCTGACTTCGGGTAGCAGGAAGAGCACCACGATAACAAACAGGGCTACCATGGCGCTAAAGAGCAGACGTGAGACCTTATCGATCCAGGAGACGCCGATGGCGATGAAACCACCGAACACCAAGGTAAAGATGAGTACCGCCGCCTCGTGGTTCACCTTGATCCCCAGAGGTTCGAAGCGAGACTCCAGCAGGGAGGAACCGCCCATCAGATAGACCATGGTCAGGGCAAACAGCAGGCTCAAGAAGGAGCCCCCCTGGATCAGCTGGCCAACCTTGCCTAAGGTCTTGCCCGTGATGGCGTGGACGTTCAGCCCCACACCGGCACGTAAGTTAATCTCTAACATCAACAAAGAGGTATAGATAGATACCCCCCAGATCGCCACTAATAGTAGTAAGGCTGGAATCGTCCCCAATGAAGCAGTTGCCAGAGGCAAGGCCAACATGCCTCCCCCAATTGCGGTCCCCGCAACGATGGCAATAGAGCCAAGCATTTTTAAGTTCACAAAATTGTCCTGTCTTTATTTATTATCTCTTTTTGGAAGGTCAGATTTAGAACGACTGCGAAGGCGGGAATTAGTCATGAAACACACTAAGCGATAGCCTCCTAACCGAACTATGGTTCTCTGCCCTAGTACGTGTCGGGTTGGCCTCAACAGCTTAGCTCTTACTATCTTACGATCTAGCTAAGCCCCTGAGGCTGCCTAAATCGGTAACAATATCGATAGGTATGTTTCATCACTACCTTTACTCTATAAATTTGACTGATTGGCACATTAACAGAGCCACAGGCGGCGCACAAGGTATGCCGCCTGATCGGATGCAAGTTTGTACAAAGGCGTAAAAACCACGAAACAAGCTGTCTACAGAGTGATCACCACAGGCGAGCAGGCACCTCCTTGCACCTCAAAAGTATTTGGGTATAATGGCCGCCACTGCTTCAGGGGAGTAGCTAACAAGGCAAAGCCATTTGCCTTGAGTGAGTGTCAACATACTTGGCCACATGCCATGGTACTCACGGTAAGGGGAACATCTCTTACTCTGCAAGACCTGAGCACGGTTACCGTTCATTCATTAGGGGGCGGCGGATCGTGCTTGGAATTTTTGCCCCCTTAGGAACTATGATGGAAGCATTACTCGCCTCAACCTTCACTGTCGCTATCGCCGAGATAGGTGACAAGACCCAGCTGCTGGCACTGATCCTCGCCGCAAGATTCAAAAATAAGACCGCGATTATCCTGGGGATACTGCTATCTACCCTGGCTAACCATTTTGCCGCCGCCTGGGTTGGCCAGTGGGCCATCAACTGGATAAGCCCAGAGATGGCCACCTATATCGTCGCCTTCTCCTTCTTCGCCATCGCCCTCTGGGTACTGGTGCCCGACAAGGTCGACGCCGAAGAGAGTCGCTTCTATCAGATGGGCCCCTTTATCGCCACCTTCATTCTCTTCTTCCTCGCCGAGATGGGCGACAAGACTCAGGTTGCCACGGTCGTGCTGGCCGCCAAGTATGACGCCCTGCCGCTTGTGGTACTGGGCACCACACTGGGGATGATGATCGCCAACGTGCCTGTGGTGATCGCCGGTCATTTCAGCGCCGAGAAGCTGCCGATGAAATGGATCCACCGAGGCTGCGCCGCCCTGTTCGCCCTGCTGGGTGTGGCGACTCTGCTCTATTAAGTTAAGGCTGCTCGGCGCATGGCTTAAGCTAAGCGCATGAACAGAGAGCGGATAGCAAAAAGCCAGTGACTCAGGTCACTGGCTTTCTATTTTCAGGCTGTACACGCCTGGTTATCTACCAGCCTAATTTACAGACCTTACTTACAAACCTAAGCCCTGCTTGATGCGTTGGCCATAGTCTTCATCAGCCTTGAAGAAGTGGGCCAACATGCGCTCCTGCACATCCATGCTCGCCTGACTGAGAGAGCCTGAGATGGTCGCCGCCAGTCTGGCCTTCTCCTCTTCTGAGAAGATGCGATACAGGTTACCCGCCTGGGTGTAGTCATCCTGGTCGTAACGGCTGTAACGGTCGGCTTCACCATCGAGTCTCAGCGGTGGCTCGGCAAACTGTGTCGGCTCCACCAGGGCAGACTGAGTGCTGTTCGGCCCATAGTTGGCGCTGGCATCGCCGCCCGTCTGACTGCCACTGAAGGGGCACTGGGTTCCCGCCATGGCACCGCCACGCTGATGATGGTTAGCCTGAGTCGCATGAGGGCAGTTTACCGGCAACTGGTTATAGTTGGCGCCGATACGGTAGCGCTGGGCATCGGCATAGGCAAACAGACGGGCCTGCAACATCTTGTCCGGCGAGGCGCCTACGCCTGGCACCAGGTTACTCGGCGCTAAGGCCACCTGCTCCACCTCGGCGAAGTAGTTCTGCGGCAGACGGTTAAGCTCCAGCACACCTATCTCGATCAGCGGGTAGTCGCCATGTGGCCACACCTTGGTCAGATCGAACGGGTTGATGTGATAAGTGTTAGCATCGGCCTCAGGCATGATCTGCACATTCACCGTCCAGCGCGGGAAGTTAGCGTCCTGGATAGCCGCCACCATGTCACGCTGTGACGAGTCGGGGTCGATCCCCTTAAGCTTGTCCGCCTGCTCGTTGGTCAGGTTAACCACGCCCTGCTGTGACTTGAAGTGGAACTTGACCCAGAAACGTTCTCCCTTAGCATTCCAGAAGGAGAAGGTGTGCGAGCCGTAGCCGTGCATCTGACGATAGTTAGCCGGAATACCACGGTCTGACATCAAGATAGTCACCTGATGCATCGCCTCTGGATTAAGCGACCAGAAGTCCCACATCGCCTGTGGATCTTTCAGGTTAGTCATAGGGTTACGCTTCTGGGTGTGGATGAAGTCCGGGAACTTGATGCCATCACGCAGGAAGAAGGTCGGGGTGTTGTTACCGACGATATCGTGGTTACCGCGCTTGGTGTAGAAACGCAGGCCGAAACCACGGGGATCGCGCTCGGCGTCGGCCGAACCCATCTCGCCGCCCACGGTCGAAAAGCGCACGAAGGTCTCAGTCTGCTTGCCTTCGCCGTTGAAGTGGTCGGCGACGGTGTAGTCGCTCAGATCTTTGGTCAGGGTGAAGGTTCCGTACACACCCGTGCCCTTGGCGTGGACGATACGCTCGGGGATACGCTCACGGTTAAAGTGCGCCAGCTTCTCGATAAGGTGCCAGTCCTGTAGCAGTAGCGGGCCACGCTCGCCGGCAGAGAGAGAGTTTTGATCGTCCGCAATGGGTGCGCCATTTTGGCTGGTTAAGTAGTTGGTTGTCATAATTCGCTCCATCCTGTTTAGCTTGTTGGGCCCTCGGCTAGGGTCTTAGCCTGGGTAAAAATTTCGGTATTAGTTTAGGTATAAATTTAGCTTTTCGTTTCCGCGGCCTGGTCAGCTCAACCAGTCTTCGATAACATCAAATATTGTGGCCATAGCTCTTCTCCAAATTAGCTCTGCTCCAAATTAGCTCTACTCCTCTAATCGCTCATTCCAAGCACTCATTACAAACACTCGTTCCAAGCGCTCAGGTTAAGCGCTAGGCCATTGAGTTAAGTGACTCGCTTAGCGATTTAACTTGTCGATGTAGCAAGATTAGTCGAGCCTCAGAGAAATATAAAACGATTAAAATTGATGACTGTAAACTAATTTATAGATTAGAATTAGGTTTCGAATTAGGTTTCTAATCAGATTCCTAATCAGATGCCTAATCTGTATGTGGTATACGAGCCGATCTAACTGACGAGCCAGCCTAAGAGGGATTGGTAGAAACGAGGAAGAAACGAGGTAGCAACGAGATAGAAACGATGCAGATACCAAGGAAAGGCGAAGGAGAAATAGAAACGCAAAGCAGGAAAACAGAAAAGAAGAGTGAGCGGAGAACCGACAGCAGAAGGTGAAGAGAGTGGAAAGAGCGCAGAGAGTGGAGAGAGTTAGATAAATAGAAAAACAGATGGCAGGGGTTTCGCCGCGATCTTAGCCGCGGGGAGTAAGCGTCAACACTCGCACTTATCGCCCCCGCATAGCAAAATTTGGCTCAGATCAGCTGTCCTTGTCCAGCTTAACCTTGGCGACCTGATACAGCTTCACCAGATAGAAGGCATCGATCAACACGATGAAGAAGTTCACCAAGGCCACAGGCAGGGCGCCGATGGCCAGGCCGTAGGCGACAAACAGGGCTGCGCCGATCAGGTTCCACCAACGCAGCTTCTTGATGTTTGACATCATGAGGGAGATGGCGACCACCACAGAGGCCAGATAGCCGACCCATTCCCAAATTGTTGCCGTTTCCATAGGCACTCCTTAACCCTTAAACATATCTTCCCTAATTATGGCACCGGGCTGCACAAGTGGCAGCCAATCTGACTAAATTATCTTACTAATTCAGGTGCATGTCAGATGCATGCGAGCTGTACACCAGAGCCTTGCCAATCCTGACGTCGAGCCATCAGACCATCGCCTGACGCTTAACCACGGCCGCCGTCATACGCGAGATACAGCAGAGTTCACCCGCGCTGTTGTGGATCAACACCTCCCACACCGAGCTGCGTTTGCCCAGGTGAACCGGCTTGGCGGTTGCCGTCAGGGTGCCGTTGCGCGACGCCTTAAGATGGTTGGCGTTGATCTCCTGACCGACACAATAGTAGTTCTCAAAATCCACCACGAAGTTGGCCGCATAGCTGGCCACAGTCTCGGCCAGTGCCACATTGGCGCCGCCATGAACTATCCCCAAGGGGTTGTGCACCGCTGGCGAAGCCGGCATGGTCGCCTTCATGTAGTCCTCGCCAATCTCGCTGATGGTGATCCCCAGGGTCTGCATCAAGGTGCCTTTGCCATGCATGCCTGCGTCCATCTTGGCGCAATCTTCCAGGGTAACGGGTCTAAACCAAATGCTCATGTCTCATTCCACAACGATCAAAAGTGAGCATTTAGTCTACTTCTTCGCTAATCAATAAGAAATAGGGCATTAGGATATTGAAGCATAAGGGGCTGGAATCGCCTAGCGAGGCATGCAGCTTTGAACAGACGACAGTGTTCAGAGATCACCAGAAAAACATACTGGGGTTGGCCTTCATCCGCCCTGAATTGTTAGTCTCGTTTGCCGCCAAATTGGCCGCATCAAGTGGGTTTGTGTGACGAATGAAGGCCTAGGGTAACTGGTAACGCTTACGCCGAATCAAGGGCTCTGATTCCAAAGGCTCTGAATCAAGACTCTTAATCAAAACGCTGTATCATGGCGCTAGCATTTGGGCCTGGCCGATAACGCGCGACAGTTTATCCTGAAAATACAAATTAACAAGCCCGATGAGTGAGGGGAAAAACAGAAAAAGATCACAGCGTTATCTGAGCCGCATAAATCGTAAGGCGGCGCTACACAAAGCAAAACAGCCGCTAACAAGGCGCTAAACTTGTGGCTAAATGGATTAAACAGAATTGAGTGGCATCAGCAACAGGCTTAAAGACTAAATGACGCGAAGGCGATACAGACTAGACGGTTAAATGCAGGGATAAAAAAGCCAGCTGGGGAGAACAGCTGGCTTGGGAGAGACTTGGCAGACTAGTTGCGGCGACGCAATCCAGCCAGTCCAAGTAACATCAGTCCTAGATAACCCAGTGAACCGCCGTCATCCTTTTCTTCCGGCTCAGGCTTAGGCTCTGGCTTAGGCGCTGGGTAGCTTAGCGCCACGATCACAGGGTCGTGATCCGATGCAGAGAAAGCATTCTCAGACTTGGCAAGCTCACCTGTGTATTTGCTGCCGTATTCGAACAGGTTCGATTCGACCGCATTGATGTGCCAGTCTTGAATATCCAGTACGCGCTCGGCCAGGCTAGTGTTAGCCAATGCATGGTCCAGGTTACCCAACTCGCCGTTGTAGCTGTATGAGTAAGTATCTGGGCCATGAACCTTGGTATTTAGGTTGATCAGGCCATAGCCCTTCTCAATCTTGCTACCTTCACGCTCATATACCTTGCCATCTAGCGTTGTCCAAGAGGCGGTCATGATGTCACGATCGCTGTTTGCGGCATCGAAGTCGGTCAATACGCGGATAGGATCTTCTTTGCCGTAGGCGTTCATGTCGCCGATCACTAAGAGATCACCCTTCACGTCTTGCAGCGCATCACCAATGACCTTAGCGGCCGATACACGGAACTCGTTACACTTGCCCTGAAGATCCGCTGGATCACTCTTGTCTTCATAGTTAGCCCAATCTTCGACACAACCTGAGCCCTTAGACTTGAGGTGGTTCACCACGACAGTTAACTGCTCGTCATGGATCTTGAAGGTTTGACCTAGGCTGTGACGTTGATATTTATCGAACGCTGGGCTGAGTTCCGCCTTGTCGCCTTCGCCGCGAGTCACTACGCCTGCGGTAGCGTGTTGCTCAGGTGTGGCGATCAGGAAGGCATCACCACTCGGTGTCACCTTAGCGGCGCGGTACAGCATGCCCACAGTGATAGCATCGCTACCGACAAACTTGCCTTGGTATTTATCGGCATCGTTGATCTCGACGAAGCTATAGGCGTCGGCATCGCTGAGTTCGGCATTTAGTGCATCGAGTAGGTTTTGAATCGCACTCTTCTCGCCAAAGCCGTTGTTACCAATCTCCATCAGGCCAACGATGTCGGCGTTCATGGCGGTGATGGCATTCACTATCTTAGTGCGTTGCAGCAGCATCTCTTCTTCGGTGTTAGCACCACGGTTATCGGCAGGCGTATCGTCACCACCAACCGCATTGTTGAAGAAGTTCAGTACGTTGAAGCTAGCTACACGGATATCACCCTTAGTGGCAATGGCTGGTGCATCGCTGCGATCATCGCCGCGAATGAAGTCACCCGCCACAATCTCGTTGGTCGCCACCAAGCGGTATTCGTTGTAGCTGTAGCTCACCACACCTTGAAGGTTAGTCAGTTGGTCACCGACACGGATATAACCGTTCTCGGCATTGAAGGTTGGGAAGTAAGGGACTTCGCCATCTTTCGCCTTATAGTCTGACTCGATAAATAGCTGATTAGCGCGGTTTTGTGCTTCCAGCGCAATCGCTTCATCGCTCATCGCTGGATAGAGCTGGGTCGCCTTCATCAGCGGCGCCTTGTAAGACAACATCATGTTGTTACGACGGGCGGCGTAGTCATAGCTGAAGGTACGGCTGACTTTCATGTCGCTACCGGCATCGAGTACCACATGCATGCCTTCGAAACGCTCTAGCGCATCACCCAGGCTCTCGCCGTCGGCCACATAGAAAGGTTGAGCAGCAGGCGCGCCTACGTTCTCACCCACTTCGATCTTCTTGTCGGCCTTGATATCGACTTGAGTCAGGCCATAGTATTCTTTCACCAGACCTTGAACACAGACTTCAACGCCAGGCTGGATCTCTTCGCCGGCCGCTTCGCCTAAGAAGACAAAGATACCGTCAGAAGTGTAAGGCGAGTTGTCACCCTCAACTTCTTGCAGGTAGAAGCCCTTGAACAGGCTGTCGCCACGAGCGGTTACCACACCGCGAATCGTCACTTCCTCTTTAGAGGCATACTCGCCGTCGGCGATCAGTGGGCTAGACTTGCCTGCACCCTGAACGCTGTAAATTGGTGTGATCTTAGCGCCGGTACAGGTGAAGGCAGGAGCTTCAGGTTCGGTTGGTGCGCTGGCGCCATCTAGGTTACCCAGGCCGGTAAAAGTATCGACAGGCAATACTTTCCACTGGCTTTCGACGAAGACATTTGATGCAACAAGGGCATCTGTGTTGCGCTGCATGGTGATGTTCATGCCCCAGCCGCTAGGCGTAGGCACGGCACCTATGATGTCAACCACGGCACCATCTTTGACCAGTGCTACGGCATCACCGCCGTTGAAATAGAGATTACCCGTGCTGCTGTCGACATCGCTACCTAGGGCGATTTCGGCACTTGGGTGTAAGATCACTTTGAGTTTTTTGGCATCTATGGTGAGACCGTCTAGGGCGACCATATCTAAGGCATTGGTATCGCCATCTTTGTAGCGCACCAGCTTGTAGCCGGTAAGATCTAAGGCGGCGTCGCCTGAATTGTACAGCTCGATCGCCTTATTGTTGCTGTTGCCTTCAACGTATTCGCTGATGAGCAGGTCGGCTTTCGCAGAAACGGGCAAAGCCGCGGCTATTGACAGTGCAAGCACTGACAACTTCTTAACATTATCCATTGTTCAACCCCATTTTTATAATAATGCCGCTAATTTTTATTAACGTGCGGCGAGATTGTTGCAGAAGTGCCTAAGCCAATTTGTGACCAAGATCACATTCCAAAATAGCGAACATTATGTTTATAAAATACGGTTAATATCTATACAGCAAATGGCATACATATTAGTAAATTGTGATTAACCGATTGGTTTCACGGCACAAAACATGAGGCCGTAAGAATTCATTTGTGATGTGACTAGATAATTTCAAGCAAAACAATAGATAAGTTTGAGCATTCAAACACCCAGCACCAAACCTGATTAGTGCAAATGCTCAACGATTTTACAAACCGTGGTTTTATTTTAAGGTCAATTTAACCTTTCTACTGACAAGAAGGTAAAATGTCGAAAGTGTGACAAGCCGCAACTTGGACTGGCGGGGAATCCGATGCAATTCAAACCAGATTCAGCCGCCTGACAAAGTTTGTAAGCTAAATCCAGGATTTAAAGCCAAGGTGTCAGGCAAATGCCAGAAGCTAATGCTGCTAGCCGGTGCGACGAGCTAATGCCAAAAGCAGATGCCAAAGCAAACCTCAAAGCCTAGCCCAAAGCCTAGCTCAGCAGACACTGAGCTTGCTTAGGTATGAAGGATTAATAGATTAACAAAACTCGAAGTGACAGGCGTTTGCCTGGGACCAGCGCAGCAGCTCTACCCGATTACGAGACTGAGTCTTACGGAAGATTGAGGAGATATGGGCCTTGACCGTGTGCTCGCTGATACAGAGGCGATCGGCGATCTCCTTGTTGCGGGCACCGCTTGAGACCAGCTGTATGATGGTACGCTCACGAGTGGTGAGCTTTTGCAGCATGGCGACCATATCCTGGGTCAGCTCGACGCCGCTATCCTGGCGACTCACCAGCTGACGAAACACCTTAGAGATCAAAGGTCTGTCATACCACAGCTCATCGTTGACCATCTTACGCAATCCGGTCAGCGAGAGATCCATACGCTGATCGGAAAACAGCAGGCCGCGCACCCCGAGCAGCAGGGCAGATTCCGGCTCCAGGCTACCGCGTTCGACCTGATAGAGGGCGATGGGCACATGAGGTAATAGACGCGCGACAATCAAAGGCACGCCCTTGCTGTCCAGCGCCGCACCCTTCTGGGCAATGAGGTAGAAACTATTGCGATCCCGCTCCGGATCCAGGTCGCTGACCTGACGGGCGATACGTGTCTTTAGACCGATCGATTCGGCCAGAACGGCCAGATGGCACGGTGTTGAATCTTGGTGTAGAAAAACCAGTTCATCAATTTTACTCATACGCTTCTCTCCCTGAAAAGCATCTCAATGCAGTTAACCATATGTGAGTAAGCTATCCCTGTTATTGATCTTTATGAACTTCATTCCTCCTAGTCATAGATACCACTTAATTTATCCATTTATGACTAGTAAAAAAGTATGTCAGCTATATTAACTAACTCTAGTGAGAATAGTTATCACTATTAGTTATATAAAGCTAACTCATCACATCATTAGCATATAATAATGCTTCTGATGTGATAGGCAAGCTACAGATTATTATTGCTTTTTCAGTTTAAGCAGCAGTCTGTCATGCCAGCGTGAAAGCAGCATCACGCTCGCTAGGGCGCCAATAAGCGCCATCCCCATGTCAGACTGGGTGTCCCACACATAGCCCTGGGTGCCTAGGAATGCCTCGGCATCTTCACCCGTTGCCAACGCGACCCACCACTCGATTAACTCATAAAATGCCGACAGCGCCAGGGCGAAACAGCAGACCAGGAAATTGCACCAGGCCCCCTGCTTCACCACTTCGAGGCGCAGAAACACCTCACGGGCCAGCAGCGCGGGAATAAAGCCCTGAGCGAAATGGCCCACCTTGTCATAGTTATTGCGCTCGCTGCCCATCCAGTCGGCTATGGTGTCGAACAGCGGCACCTCGGCATAGGTGTAGTGCCCACCCACCATGAGAATGATGGCGTGGATCAGAATCAGGCCATAGGCCAGAGAGGTGAGTGGAAACTTCTTGCGGGTCACAAAGAGGATAGGCAGGGCGATCAGCGCGGGAACAACCTCTAAAAACCAGGTAAAGCTATCTTTTGGTTCTATCCCTGACCAGATCAGCACGGCGAAGAAAATTGTGAGCCACACGGTGCTTTTATTCAAAATAAGAACTCCTTAGATGATATTGTTTTAATATCAGAATAATAACTTTAGCCATCTAGCCCTCCACACTGACCAAAAAAGGTGCTATTTTGTGGAGGCATTGACAGGCAACAGATAAAAATCACCACAAGAACAGGGCTTGTAGACCTTTCTGGGCGCATTTTTACCAAGGTTTAAAGGGCTTTGCGCTAAACGCTTGCTCTGTGTAGTCATTCTACACAAGTCAGCCGGAAACCGTACAGCATCCAAAATAACCTTGCCCGACTGGGCTCAGCGTCCTGCCATCCTTAGAAGCTCGTCGTCTCTGGCCCCAGGCCAATAGCGAGACGACGAAGATTCATTGGTATCAGGCCACAGAGCAAAAGCCGAGTAAAAATTGTCCCCGAGAGCGATACTCACCTAGCAACAATTGAGCAAGAGGGTACCTAAATCATGGCGAAACATTCGCTGGACAAGGATAAGATCAAGATCCTGCTGTTGGAAGGCGTCCACCAATCTGCGGTAGATGTATTCAAGCGTGCAGGTTACAACAACATCGAATATCACAAGGCATCGCTGGGGGAAGAGGAGCTGTTAGCCTCGATTAAAGATGCTCACTTCGTTGGCATCCGATCCCGTACCCAACTCACCAAGGCCGTGCTCGACAAGGCTGAAAAGCTGGTCAGCATAGGTTGCTTCTGTATCGGCACCAACCAGGTCGATCTCGCCGCGGCCGAAAAACTGGGAATTCCAGTCTTCAACGCGCCGTTTTCCAATACTCGCTCCGTCGCCGAGCTGGTACTGGGTGAGATCATCATGCTGCTGCGTGGTATTCCACAGCGCAACGCCCTGGCCCACCGTGGTGGCTGGCTCAAGAGTGCCAATGGCAGCTTCGAGGCCCGCGGCAAGACCCTAGGTGTGATTGGCTATGGCCACATTGGTACTCAGCTGGGGATCCTGGCCGAGACCCTAGGCATGCGCGTCATCTTCTTCGATATCGAAGACAAGCTGCCTCTGGGTAATGCTCAGCAGATCCACTCGCTGGAACAGTTGCTGTCCCTCGCCGACGTGGTGAGCCTGCACGTGCCAGAGACGCCGCAGACCAAGAACATGATTGGCAGCAAAGAGCTGGCGGCCATGCGTCAGGGCAGTATTCTGATCAACGCCTCACGCGGCACTGTGGTAGATATCGACGCCCTGGCTGAGGCGATCCGCGGCGATCATATCGTCGGCGCCGCCATCGACGTCTTCCCGGTCGAGCCTAAGTCGAACGACGACGAGTTTGTCAGCCCACTTCGCGGCCTGGATAACGTCCTGCTCACCCCACACGTGGGCGGTAGCACTCAGGAAGCCCAGGAAAATATCGGCATCGAGGTGGCAGGCAAGCTGGCGAAATACTCAGACAACGGCTCAACCATGACGGCCGTCAACTTCCCTGAGGTATCGCTGGCGCAGCATAAAGACACCTCGCGTCTGCTGCATATTCACCACAACCGTCCGGGTATTCTTATCAAGATTAACCAAGCCTTCGCCGAGAAAGGGATCAACATCGCCGCCCAATACCTGCAAACCACCGCAGAGATTGGTTACGTGGTGATGGAGGTCAACTCAGATCAGGCCGATGAGGCGCTGGAAGAGATGAAGGCGATCGACGGTACCATCAGGACTCGTCTGCTGCACTAAGACGGCCCCGTCTTTGGAAATAAGCGTCGCGAAAAAAGGCATCACTCTGTGGTGCCTTTTTCTTTAACAGCGCTTTATTTCACGATTCAGTCTCTCGACCACTCCCCCTTGGCTAGGACGACTGAGCATAGGGTATGTTGCCGCGCAGGAAGCGGCTCTGCGACTCACGGCGCTGATACCACTGGCCAGAGACACAGTGGCTAATTAGTCTACCCGGACTTTAGCTAATCACTACTGACTCCGGCGTGCCATACCAAAAGCGTTTAGGGATCATAATTTTAAAGATTGGCCTTAATCATTTGAAAGATTCATCCTCTGGCCCCTTTAAATTTTTCCCCGCGCCCCTATATTGATGATAATGAGCCCTTAACCGGCCAACCCCAAATCTGCCCATTCGCCCAGGAACATGATATGACGCTTACCGTTTCTCAACCTCAGTGGCCCCTCAATGAGGCGCAACCCGCCATCGTTTTCAGCCAACTCTCCCATCTCGGCCTTATCTCTGTAACCGGCGAGCAGGCACGGACTTTCATCCACGGTCAGGTGACCACAGATATCACCTCTCTTGAGGCCGATCAGTGGCGCTGGGGCGCCCACTGCGATCCTAAGGGCAAGATGCTGGCAAGCTTCAGAGCCTTCGCCCATCAAGATGCCCTGCTGATGATGATGCCAAGAGAGACGCTGGCGCTCGATCTGCCGCAGCTGCAGAAATATGCCGTGTTCAGCAAGGCAGAACTGGTGGATGCCAGCGACGACTGGTGTCTAATAGGCGTCAGCGGCGAGCAGGCCCCAGCCTGGATAGCCCAGGCCTTTGGCGAGATCGCAGCCGAGCTCACCGAGATCCCAGGCGGCGTCATCCTAAGAGACGGCGATCGCTTTATCATTGCCGTTAAGCGCGATACTCAAACCGAGCTGCTGAGTAAGATAGACCAACCCATCTATGACTTCAGCGCCTGGCAGGCGGTCGAGATCGCCGCCGGTCTGCCAAACATATATGCCCGTCATCAGAGCCAGTTTGTGCCGCAGATGTGTAACGTGCAGGCGGTCGATGGCATCAGCTTCACCAAGGGCTGCTACATGGGTCAGGAAACCGTGGCCCGCATGAAGTATCGCGGCGGCAACAAGCGCGCCCTCTATATCGTCCAAGGCTCGGCCAGTGTGGCGATAGATGACGACAGCCAGCTCGAGATGAAACTGGAAGATGATGAAGGTTATCGCCGCGCCGGCACCATTGTGGAAGCCGTGCAGCGTGACGGTCAGCTGCTACTGAGTGCCGTACTGCCCAACGATACGCCGTTGACGGCTCAGCTGAGAATGGCGGGCGATGAGGCATCAGTTCTCACCCTAGCACCACTGCCCTACTCCCTAGATGAAGAGTAAGCTTAGATTTAACGAAGAAAGGCGCCAATGGCGCCTTTTTTAATGTACGGCTCTATATTCAAGGCACTCTACCTAATGCTCAGTTCCTAATTATCAGAGCCTAATGCTCAGAGCCTAATGCTCAGAGCCTAGTGCTCAGAGCCAACTGACTACTCCTTGTCCTGATGGCTGTCGCGGATCTTCACCGCCTCATCGACAATCGCCTTGAAATGGCTCACCAGCTCGGGGTCGAAATGTTTACCCGCCTCGCGGTCGATCAACGCCAGGGTATCCTCCACGCTCCAGGCCTGCTTGTAGGGACGAATCGAGGTCAGGGCATCGAACACATCGGCAATGGCCACTATGCGCCCCTCGATGGGGATCTCCTCGCCACTCAGCCCCTTAGGATAGCCCGAGCCATCCCATTTCTCATGGTGGGTCAGGGCGATGCGCCGCGCCATCTCCAGCATGGGATCCGGATGCTCACCGATGATCTCGGCGCCTATCTCGGCGTGACGCTGCATCTCTCGCCACTCCTCATCGTCTAACTTGGCGGGCTTCTTCAAAATGGCGTCCGGCGTGCCTATCTTGCCGATATCATGCATGGGAGAGGCGTTATAGATAAGCTCACAGAAATGTTCCGACATCCCCGCCTGGCGGGCCAGAAGACGGGCGTAGTGGCTCATGCGGATAACATGCATCCCCGTCTCGTTGTCCTTATACTCGGCGGCGCGGCCCAGGCGGCGGATGATCTCAAGCCTGGTCACCTCCAGCTCACGGGTTCTGGCCTTCACCTCCTGCTCCAGCAGGCGTTTCTGATCGTACAGCGACAGATGAGTCTTCACCCTCGCCTTAACCACGGGGGCACTGACCGGCTTGGTAATATAGTCCACCGCCCCCAGCTCGAACCCTTGGGTCTCGTCGGCCACGTCGGTCAGGGCGGTGACGAAGATCACCGGAATGTGCGCCGTCAAAGGCTCTTGCTTGAGCCGCTTACACACCTCATAGCCATTCATGCCCGGCATCATCACGTCGAGCAAGATGATGTCAGGCGCGCTCTTGCCTGCGATCGCCAGCGCCTTAGGCCCGTCGATCGCCACCTTCACCTTATACTCATCCCCAAGAATACCCACTAAGATATCGATATTCTCCGGGGTATCGTCCACAACCAATACCGTGGCTTTCTCCATCAATCCCTTCTCCCGTTGCACCCTGTGATACTCAGCTGTTTGAGTATAGTTCCTTCACGCTTAAGGCCCCGCAGCCCTTCGAAGCGGCGCACGGCCAAATCTTGCTATCCTTCTTTGTCATACGCCCCTGGCGACTATCACGATCAGCCAGCTCACTCACACTTAGCCACTGCGTATAGCCTAGCTAAAGATCTCCTCCACCAGCTCGATCGCCTCGTCAAACTGATAGGCGTTCACCATGTTGAGCACGGGCGCTATCTTGTTAGCGAGCGAGGTTGGCAAACGATCGCGAACCGCCTGTAGCTTCTCCACCGCCTCGGCGTCCGCCTCCTCCAGCATCTTGAGCAGCTCCTTGATGGCGGCATCCAGCTCCTGGGCCGACATGGCTGGCGCATCGGTAGCCGCCCCGGGCTCGGTGCCATCTTCTTGCGGCAGCGTCTCGGCCCCGGTCTGACTGAGCCAGTCGCCTATAGTGGTGCACAGGCTGTCTAACAGCTCACCCATCTGAGTCAGCGCCTCAGTCACATCGGCCTGGATCGAATCGCTGAGTGCCTGCTCTACCTGCTTGGCCAAGGTCACCAGCTCTGGGCAGCAGAGGTTACCGGCCACCCCCTTGAGGGTGTGGGCGTAACGCACCGCCTCCTCCTGCTTGCCCTCACGCTGTGCGGTGGCGATAAGCTCCGCGCAGCGGGACTGACCCGTATAGAAACGCTCGAATATCCGCCGGTAGAGACGCGCCGAGTTCTGCACCAGCTGCAGCCCCTTATCGATGTCCAGCGCCGGGTGTTGGGGCCAATAGGCATCCTGGCTGTGCTGATCAGTCTGCTCAGTGCTGCTCTCCTCAATCACCTGGCTGTCATCCCCCAGGTATTCCAGCAGCGTCTTGTAGAGCAGCGACACCTCGATAGGCTTGGCGATATGGTCGTTCATGCCGGCGCGCAGGCACATCTCCTTGTCGCCCGCCATGGCGTTGGCCGTCATGGCGATCACAGGCAAATCTGCCAGCTCGGGACGCTTACGCAGCTCGGCGGTGGCCTGATAGCCATCCATTACCGGCATCTGACAATCCATCAGCACCAAGTCGAAGCTCTGCATGGCCAGCTTCTCCAGCGCCACCTGACCATTCTCGGCAATCGAGAGGATCACCCCCACCTGCTCGAGGAACTCGCTGGCCACCTCCTGGTTCATCTCGTTGTCTTCCACCAGCAGGATGCGCTTGCCCTTGAGCTGCGCCAACAGGGCAGGACTTACCTCGCTGCCTTTGCGCCGCACCGGCATGGCACCTTGCTTACCCAGGGCCGACATGATGCCGTCCAGCAGGCGCGAGGCGCTGATCGGCTTAGTGATATAACCCGAGATCCCCGCCTGCTCCGCCTTGTCGATAAAATCACCGTCGGCATGGGCCGAGACGATCAGCGTCTTGGGCGGGTTAGCGCGCTCGCTCAGCAACCGCCGCGCCGTCTCCAAGCCGTCCATCTCAGGCATGCGCCAGTCGATCAACGCCACCCCATAGTCGGTCTCCTGACAGCGACTCAGCGCCTCGGCGCCGCTGCGCACCGTATCGACGGTAAAGCCCATGCTCTCCAGGGTGCTGCGCAGAATATCCCGGGCGGTGGCGTTGTCGTCAGCCACCAGAATCCGCATTCCTTCCAGCTCCTGGGCCACCTTGATCAGCTGATTGTCGGCGACCTTGAAGCGCACGCTGAAGAAGAAGGTGCTGCCGTTGCCGAACTGACTCTCGACGCCGATCTCGCCGCCCATGAGTTCCACCAGCTGCTTGCAGATCGCCAGCCCAAGGCCTGTGCCGCCATACTTGCGGGTGGTGGAACTGTCGGCCTGACTGAAAGACTGGAACAGCTTGCCGCGCTGCTCCTCGGTGAGGCCTATGCCGTTGTCGCGCACGCTGAACTTGAGCAGTATCTCCTCATCCTCGCGCACCAGCTGGCTGATCGACAGCATCACCTCGCCCTGCTCGGTAAACTTGATGGCGTTGTTCATCAAATTGATCAACACCTGGCTGAGACGCAGCGGATCCCCCACAAGATGGCGGGGAATATTGGGCGCCACGGCAAACAGCAGCTCGAGCTGCTTGTCGGCGGCCTTGACCGAGAACATGTCGCTGAGATCTTCCAGCATAGTGTCGAGCTGGAAAGGCACCGCCTCGATATCCAGCTTGCCCGCCTCTATCTTGGAGAAGTCCAAAATGTCGTTGATGATCCCCAGCAGCGACTTGGAGGCGCGGTCGATCTTCTCCACATAGTTCTGCTGCTTCTTATCCAAATTGGTCTGTAGACACAGCTGCGACATGCCTATGATGGCGTTCATCGGAGTGCGGATCTCATGGGACATGTTCGCCAGGAAATCGCTCTTGGCCTTGCTGGCGGCATCGGCCGCATCCTTGGCCAGGGTCAGCTCCTCGGAGAGCAGCTTGAGGGAGCTGATATCCGCCATGGAGAGCACGGCGGAGCGATATTCCCCCTGCCTGTCGGACAGGCCCGTCATGTTGACGTCCATCCATCTGGCCTCGCCAGCTTGATTGAGCAGACGGATCTCCAACTTGACGCTGTCGGCGCCGTCGCTCATCAGGCGTTTAAAGCTGTTCTTGGCCTCGAGCCCCTGATCCGGATCCTGATAATCGAAGAATATACTGCCCTTGAGACGCTCTATGGGTAGCTGCAGGTATTGGCTAAACTGCTCGTTGCAATCTAAGATGACGCCGCGATCGTCGACATTGACTATGCCGATGCCGGCGTTATCGAACAGGGCCCTGAAGTGCGCCTCGCGCTTGGCCAGTTCCCTGTCCATCTGCTTGCGCTCGCTGATATCCATCAGGTAACCGTTCCAGACTATGCTGCCATCGTCCTGACGGTCGCCCCTGGCCCCCGCCTGTAGCCAGCGCTGCTCGCCCGTGGGGTGTTGGTAGCGAAACTCTTCGATCCACTTAAGCCCCGACGCGCTCTCGCCGGAGAGGGCGCGAATGATGCGGGCCCGCTCCGACTCTATGATGCAGTCGGCCACCAGGTCGAAGTTGGCCAGCAGCTGATCCCGGTGGAAGCCCAGGGTGGTGATGCAGGCGCGGGAGAGGAAGGTGAAGTAGCGCTGATCGTTGGCTATCCAGCGCAGCTGATAGACGGTGTTGGGGATCGACTCAGTGATCGTCTCCAGCTGCTGCTGGGACTGGGCAATCTTCTCTTGGGCCAGCTTGCTCTGGGTGACATCCTGTATGCTGCCATCGAACCAGAGGGCATTGCCCTCATCGTCATAGCTGGCCTTGCCCTTCTCGTGCACCCAGCGTAGGCTGCCATCCCGGTGATGAATACGATATTGCACCTCGAAGCTCTGCTGCTCGGCGATCCCCTTGTTGATCGCCGTGTCGGTGGCTTCCCTGTCCGCCTCCAGGATCAGGCTGGCAAAGACCCGCTTCTTGTTCTCGATAAAGTCGGCGGCGGGATAGCCGGTGATCTCGGCGATGTTGTCGCTGACATACTCCATCACCCACTGCTCGCCTAATCGGGTACGGTAGACGGCGCCTGGAATATTGCCCACCAGACCGCGGAAGCGACTCTCGCTGTCCTTGATCCGCTTGGCGGTGGCCAGCTCTTCTGTCATGTCCCGTATCGAGGCCGCCACCTGGCGCAGTCCGTCGCTGTCGGCGGGCAGTAGCCCCAGGCTGATCTCCACCGGAAACAGGCTGCCGTCGGCCTTCTTGGCCTTGAGCGTCTTACCCAGCCCAAGGCCCATGCGACGATCCACCCCTTCGGCGATAAACTTGGCTCTTAGGGCCTCATGATGCTTGACGCTATCGGGCACCAGCTGGTCGACATTCAGCGCCAGCATCTGCTGGGCATCAAAGCCAAACAACTGCTGGCAGCGACTGTTGCTGAAGACGACACTACCCTGCTCGTCAACGATCAACATAGCCTCGGGAGCCGATTCCAGCACGGCGTTGGACCAGGCCGCCGCCGAGAACTGTTCGGTCACATCGTTAAACAGCATCTCGATGGAGAGCAGCTCGCCGTTGTCCGCCAGCAGCGGCTGCATGAAGAGATCCAGGCGGCGCACGCTACCGTTGGCGGCGATCATCTCCACCTGATGGGGCGGCACACTATTGCCTTGCAGGGCACTGTCCATGTACTCCCAGTTCGCCTCATTGATAGGGTTGTCGGAGAACATCCGCTGATATTTACGCTTGAGCAGATCCGGGCTGACCCCCAGCACCTTCTCGACTCCGGCAGAGACCTGGGCGATCTGGCCATCGGGCTCCAGCGAGCAGTAGAAGGACTTGTCACTCATGCCATCGATCAGCTTGGCAAAACGGTTGCCGCGTGAATCCAGCAGCGCCTGCTCCCGCTGGGCCAGCACCTCGGCCAGCTCGTTAAACTTATCCGTTAGGGTCTCCACCTCGGCCACCGCGCCCCGGGTGCCTTCGATATGTTTGGTCTTACCGGCGCCGAAGGCCACTATGCCGGCGGCCAGACGTTCGATGGGCAGTGACAGGCGTCTGGCGGTGAGATAACCCGTCAGATAAAGCACAGCGGAGATCAGCAGCAGGGTCAGCACCAGGGAGGAGAGCCCCATGTAGAGCTGGTGGGAGAGCTTGTCCTCCTGGGTCATGATCACCACCCGCCAGTTGAGCTTAGGCACCACGCCTACGCTGGCAAGATAGGCCTGACCGTCGGCGGCCAACATGCGGCTGTTACCGGATTTGGCCGACTGGAGCAGGGAGATGAAGTCGCCGTTGTCATTTGATGGGGCGAGCCACTTATCCGTGCCCTGGGACATCAGCAGCTGCGCATCCTTGTGGTAGATAAGCCGCCCCTTGTCATCCAACACCAGCATGCGATCGGCATCGATCCCCGCCATGGCCGGCAGGGCGTCCAGGGCCAGATCAACCGTCACCACGCCCCAGTAGGGGCTTGAGGGGCCGAAGGACTGGGAGAAGGTGATCATCAAAATGTTACCGGCCCCCTCATCGAAATAGGGCAGCGACCAGTAACCCTGAGGCTTGTCTATCGCCTC
This sequence comes from Shewanella halotolerans, assembly GCF_019457535.1. NCBI lineage: Bacteria > Pseudomonadati > Pseudomonadota > Gammaproteobacteria > Alteromonadales > Shewanellaceae > Shewanella > Shewanella halotolerans. The sequence continues at coordinate 3,856,612 of NZ_CP080417.1, forward strand.
GCTCCACCAGGCCCATTGGCCGTCGGTATAGTCGTAGCTGTCCGCGCCGATATCCAGGAACTTCACGCCGTCCTGATCCCGGAAGACATAGGGGGCATAGGGCCGTTGATTAGGCGTCAGGCTGGGGCGAAAGGCGATGGCGCTGGCATAGAAATCGCTGTGGCGCTCCAGGCGCCGGGTCAGCAACGCCTTGAGCTCGCCATCTTGCTGGAGAAGCTGATCGCGACTCATCTGGCCTAAGAGATCGGCAAAGGTGCGGGTATCCTTCTCGGCGAAGGAGAGAAAATGATGCACCCGGCTGGCCACCATCTCGGCCTGCTTCTCGAGATCGCCATAGAGGTAGCTCTCTTCGGCCCGGTAGTTAAACCAGGCGATCAGGCTCAACACCATGGCCATGATGGCGATAAGGGGTAAGGCAATCTGTACGATTATCCGGCTACGAAAGGTACGAAGTCTGCTCATGTCCATATTCCACAGTGCAATCGGCTTAGCGGCGCGCAGGCCTGCCACGGCTCACCCACTCAGCGCCAGTTTCATGACTTGACTAAGTAACGGGTAAGCTCACCCACTCCCGTGTCTGCCTGGGGCCGTTTTCCGACACGAAAGACTCTGCTCTTCAAATAGTGAAAACTTGCTAACTTCATGATGAACCAGAAAAATACTTGCTCATTAAATCACCTTGCCCATCGACAATCAACCAGTTAGCACGATCTTTACCTTTGGTCGAACACTCGATTAAACAGGTGAAAAATAAGCCGCTTTTCACCAGCCCCTGAGCCGCCATCTGAAAGTGAAAATTCAACATCAAGCGCATGAGATTTCACGACGATAGATCCTTTGCTCAAGGCGCTGCGTAAGTAATAAGTATAACCCTGTCTATTGGCTCTGGTTGGCGGTTGCAATCTGCTATCGATAGGGTTATCAATGGGTTTAATGGGCTATTGATTTAATGGGCTGTGGCTTCAATGAACAATGGCTTTAATGGAAAGCCTGCCGCAAGCCAACTTCAGCGCTTGGGCGATCAAAGGATAAGGACTGGCAATGACGAGTGTCGCGACCCTGAGCGAGATCTCAAAGGGCTTTAACGACGGCGATAAGTTTCACCTGGTGCTGGACAGGCTCGACCTAGAGCTCGCCCTCGGCGAAACGGTTGCCCTCACAGGCCCGAGTGGAAGCGGCAAGAGCACGCTACTCAATATCATCGCCGGATTCGAGCGCCCCAGCAGCGGTACCCTCACCCTATTAACCCAAGATACCCGAACCTGGGACGACAGCCGCTGGAGCCAGTTCAGGCATCATCAGCTGGGCGTCGTCTTCCAGCAATTTAACCTGCTCACCCCGCTCAATGTCGAAGACAACATCGCCTTTCCCCTGCACCTTCAGGGAGACGGCTGGAACGCCTGGTGCGATCATCTGGTCGACGCGCTCGGGCTAAGGCCCCTGCTCAAGCGCCATGTGGAGGCCCTGTCTGGCGGTCAACAGCAAAGGGTGGCCATCGCCCGGGCCCTGGCCCACAAGCCGGCATTATTGCTGGCGGACGAGCCCACGGGCAACCTGGATCAGACCACCAGCCTGGAGGTGATGGCGCTTATCTGCGCCCTGGCCGCCGAGCACGACACCAGTATCTTAATGGTGACCCACTCCATGGAGTGCGCCGCCTTCATGCAGCGCCGCTGGCACCTGGATCTTGGTCGGGTACATGAGTAGCCTAGTTGTTAACAGTCAGGCCGACGACGGCGCGAAGGCGCTGCTGCGCGCCACCCGTCTCACCCTCAGGGTATTCGCCGCCCACTATAAGAAGGCGCCGCTGCAGGCCGGGGCGATACTGATCGGCATAGTGCTGGCGGTCACCCTGCTGACCGGCGTCAGGGCCACCAACGAGAGCGCCATCGACAGCTATGGCCAGGCCAGCGAGCTACTGAGCGGCCAGGCCAGCAATCTTGTCACCCCGCTACCGGGCAAAGTTCTCTCTGAGAACCTCTATTTTGATCTCAGGGCCCAAGGGTTCCACCACAGCCTGGCGGTGCTTCAAGGCTCTGCCTTGGATAGCGCCCAGCATCGCTGGCAAGCCACAGGCAGCGATCTTATCGCCGCCCTCTCCGCCTTAGCGCCAAACAGTAAAAACAAACCGCAAACAGACGAGCCATCAGATAGCAAGATGCCCATGAGCGGCCCCCTGCCCCTAGCGGCCATGCTGGCGGGCGAGCCAATAGTGGTGATGAGTGAAACTAACGCCAAACGATTGCCAGAGCCCTGGCTTAGCCTCAATGGCATGCGTCTGAAGGTGGTGGCAGTCGATGAGAGTTACCAGCTAGGCGATCGCCTGCTGATGGATATCTCCCTGGCCCAGCAGCTACTGGGCAAGCCGGGCGAGCTTAGCTATATCGCCCTGTTTGACTCGCCGAGGGAAGATCAACAGCAGCTTCTTACATCCTTACTCACCGGCCGGGGCGAACTGGTAGAGAGCGACAACGGCGAGGCGATGAAGGCCCTCACCAACAGCTTTCATCTCAACCTCACCGCCATGAGCCTGCTAGCCTTTATCGTCGGCCTGTTTATCGCCTATAACGGCGTGCGCTACAGTCTGCTCAAACGCAAACGGCTGATCATCCAGCTGCAGCAACAGGGCGTGCGCCGCGCCGCCATCATGTTCGCCCTTGGGCTGGAGCTCACCCTGCTGGTGCTGCTGGGCTCACTCATCGGCTTCTTCCTCGGGCTACAGCTGAGCTTCTGGTTGCAGCCTATGGTGTCTGTCACCTTGGAGCAGCTCTATGGCGCCAACATACTGCCGGGAAGCTGGCGCTGGCAGTGGCTGGCCCAGGCTAGCCTGCTGACCCTGAGCGCCGCCCTGCTGGCCTGTGGCTCCCTGTTGAGGGAGCTGCTCAATCAGCCCCTCGCTCAGAGCAGCGGCCAGCTCAGTCAGCAGCGCAGCAGCCAACTGGCGCAGAATCGCCTCATGCTATTGGCCTGCCTGCTGGGCATCATGACCCTTATCCTGATGCCGCTCAGTCAGGACTACCGATTCACCATGGCGCTGCTGGGTCTGGTGGTGATCGCCATCCCCCTGGCCCTGCCCTATCTGCTCAGGCAGCTCATCGGCCTGCTACAGAGAATCAGCCCCAAGGGGCTTATCGGCTATCAGATCAGCGAGACCCGGGAGCTGCTGGCGCCGCTGTCGCTGGCCATGATGGCTATGCTGCTGGCGCTCACCGCCAATATAGCCATGAACAGCCTGGTGGGGAGCTTCGAGATCACCCTCAAGCAGTGGCTGGACGCCAGGCTCCATGCCCAGCTCTACCTGCGCCCGCCCGCCAGTCAGATGGCCGAGGTGGAGAAGGCGCTGAGCCAGGCCCCCGAGGTGACCGGCCTCTACAAGCAATGGCTGCTCAAGAGTCACTACCAACAGACGCCCATCTTCCTGCTGACCCGGGATCCCTACTCTATTGAGCACACCACCATCATCAAGCAGGCGAGGCCGGATCTGTGGCGAGATTTTTTCTCGGCCGATCCCGAGACTAAGCCACTCGCCCTGGTCAGCGAGCCCTTCGCCTTCAAGCAGGGTAAGCAGCTGGGCGATAAGATACAGATAGCGGCCCTGGGCGAGACCGAACTCACCATAGGCGCCATCTATTATGATTATGGTAATCCCTACGGCGAGGTGATCATCCCGCCATCTCTGTGGCGCAGGGCTAACCTTGGCGAGACGCCCTTGAGTCTGGCCCTCACCCTGAGCGCTGATGTGACCGGATTTAGCCAGCAGATCCAGACACGCTTCCAACTGCCAGACGCGCTGGTCTACAGTCAGGAGAAGATCAAGGCCCAGGCGATCACTATGTTCAAGCGCACCTTCTCCATCACCCAGGTGCTTAACAGCCTGACCCTGATGGTGGCCGCCATCGGCCTGTTCAGCGCCTGTTACATGTTGACTCAGGCACGCCTGGCACCTATCGCGCGCCTCTACGCCCTGGGGGTCAATCGCCGTCAGCTGGTGTGGCTGGTGGTTGGCCAGATGCTGCTCATGGTGCTACTCACCTGTCTGGTGGCCCTGCCGACGGGCGCCCTGCTGGGGTATCTGCTGATCCATAAGGTGACCCTACAGGCCTTCGGCTGGACCATCGCCATGGTATGGGACTGGCTCGCCTACCTCGAGCTGGTGGGGCTGGCGCTGCTGGCCAGCACGCTGGCACTCGCCTTCCCCCTCTATCAACAAACCAGACGCCCCCTGGTGTCGAGCCTGCAACGGGAGGTCATATGACGCGCCGGCAACACCTTGGAATGATCGCGCTACTGCTAACGGCCCTCCTACTACCTGGCCTTATGCTGCTGGGCTGCGATTCGCCCAAACCGGAGTCTAAAGGCATGGGGGATCTTATGGGCTCAGGAGAAGGAACAGACACAGACGCAGAGCAAAGTGGTTACGCCAAAGTGCTCCCGGGAAAACCGCTCAGCTTCCCTAAAGATCATCTGGCCCACGACGACTTCCGGCAGGAGTGGTGGTATCTCACCGCCAACCTCACCACAGACACGGGCGAGTCGCTGGGGCTGCAATGGACCCAGTTTCGCATCGCGCTCTCACCTAATTCACTCGAGTCACCACAGTCTCCTGGCACAAAAGAGTCGCCGACTTCAGAAACGCCAAAACCAGAGAAGCCAGAGAAACCAAAGCCAGAAACATCTTGGGCGACCAAGCAGCTCTACATGGCCCACAGCGCAGTCACCACGAGTAAGATCCATAAGGCAAGCGAGCGCTGGTCTCGGGCGCATCCCAAGCTGGCAGGGACAAAAGCCTCACCGCTCAGCATAGCCCTGGATGACTGGCGCTGGCAGAGCGAAGGAGACGATCTGTTTCCGGCGACACTAACGGTTAACAGCGACGACTTTAGCTATCAGTTAACACTGAGTAGCGGCGCGCCGTATCAGCGACAGGGGGATGAGGGCTACAGCATCAAGAGCGCGGATGGCGAGGTGGCCTCCTACTACTACAGCCAACCCTTCATCGCGATCACCGGTAGTGTCACCCTGGATGACAAGGTTCAAAGGGTCAGGGGGCAGGGTTGGCTGGACAGGGAGTGGAGCTCGCAGTTTCTCACCCGTCAGCAGCAGGGCTGGGACTGGTTCGCCCTGCGCCTCGACGATGCCTCTACCCTGATGCTGTTTCAGCTCAGATCACAAGAAAGGAACTTTTACAGTGCGCGGCGCATGTTCGCCGACGGCAGCGGCCGCAACATAAAAAGCAGTGGCATCACGATGAAAGCGACTGAGTGGCAGAAGATAGACGGGGTCAACTACCCCATCGCCTGGCAGATAGCCATCCCCAGCGAACAGTTAAACCTCAACATCTCGCCCCTTAACCCCGCCAGCCTGATGCCGCTGAGCGTACGCTACTGGGAAGGGCCAATACAGGTGAGCGGCTCCCATCGAGGCGAAGGCTATATGGAGCTGACTGGCTACTAGCTCTAAGTGCTCCCTAGCGAAATGGGGAAAATCTGACTAAGGCAGCGGCCTGCGTTTCTTGTCGGTCCACATGGCCCGCACCAGATTCTCCCTGTGGGCTAGGCTGCCGACAATCACCCCGGCGATATGCACCACAATCAGCGTCAGGCTAACGTTGGCGAAGAACTCATGCACCTCCTCCAGCGCGCCATCGGGACAAGTGGCTACAAAGGTGGCGGCCAGCGGGCCATGGCCTGTGGTGGCGTAGAGCGCCATGCCGGTCAGCGCCGTCAGCGAGACGCAGACAATCAGCGCAACTATCATCAGGCCGCCGGCGGGATTATGGCCAAGATAATCTTTGGCCCTGGCGGCAAAGAGCTGCTTGAGATACTCCATCGCCAGGGCCGGAGGCCTGACGAAACTGCTGAATCTGGCATTGCGCGTGCCCACCAGCCCCCAGACAATGCGCAGCGCCAATATACCTAAGATGATATAGCCGCCGTAGCTGTGCACCAGCATCCATTCATCCTCAGCCTCGGTGAGATAAGTCAGGGTAAACAGCAGCATTAAGGATCAATGAAACAGACGAATGTACAGATCCCATACGGGGATCTCCCGCGTATTTTCCTGTGTCATAGCGAGCTCCCTACAGGGCAAAACTCAAATCACTAAATTAGTGCTAGCCCAACTAAGCTTGGGCTTTCGCCGCAGGGGCAGCTATCACCTTCGCCCCTCTTTCGGTTATACGCCCCGATGTCAAATTGAGCAAATTAACGACTGTTAAGGTGTTTGAAACCTTAAATTGTCCAGCCCTAAAAACTGTTTAAATTTCGAACTGAGAGGCAGGTCACACGAAAAACTTTGATCTCGATCTACAAAAGCTCCAGTTACCTCTCAAGAGGTATACCCCTATCAAAAGCAAGGATTAGACTGAATCCTATCCTAATGCGGCCAAGTCCCTAAATATCGCCAATATCCCGGGAAGCAAGGCCGCCACAGAAGGGTTAACCCATGACACAGGAATATCATGTGACCAGCCTGGTGGTACACGCCGCCCCCGGCCAGGTCGCAAAAGTTACAGAGGATATCAACGCCCTTGCGGGCGCCGATATTCACGCCGTCACCGACGAGGGTAAGTTCATCATTACCCTGGAGGGGGCCACCCAAGGTGCGATCCTCGATAACGTCGAAGCCATCAACGCCCTTAGCGGGGTGTTATCAAGCAGTCTTGTCTATCACCAAGTTGAACCAATAGAAGAAAAGAGTGAGGAAACACCATGAGCATTAGCCGTCGCGAGTTTCTAAAAGCCAACGCCGCAGTTGCCGCTGCGACCACGGTTGGCGTCACTCTGCCAGTGAAGATCGTTGAAGCCGCTGAGCAGAATGACAACATCAAGTGGGATAAGGCCCCCTGCCGTTTCTGCGGCGTGGGCTGTAGCGTTTTGGTCGGCACCAATAACGGCAAAGTCGTTGCCACCAAGGGCGATCCAGAAAGTCCGGTCAACAAGGGCCTTAACTGTATTAAGGGCTACTTCCTGTCGAAAATCATGTACGGTAAAGACAGGCTAACCACGCCGCTGCTGCGCATGAAGGACGGCCAGTATGACAAAGAGGGTGAGTTTACCCCGGTCAGCTGGGATAAGGCCTTCGACACCATGGCCGAGAAGTGGAAAAACACCCTCAAGACCAAGGGCCCAACCGCCGTCGGCATGTTCGGCTCTGGCCAGTGGACAGTATGGGAAGGCTACGCCGCCTCTAAGCTACACAAGGCTGGTTTCCTCACCAACAACATAGATCCAAACGCCCGCCACTGTATGGCCTCTGCCGTAGGTGGCTTCATGCGTACCTTCGGTATCGACGAGCCTATGGGCTGTTACGACGACCTAGAAGCCGCCGATCAGTTTGTGCTCTGGGGCGCCAACATGGCCGAGATGCACCCGATCCTATGGGCACGTCTGTCAGACAGCCGCCTTAGCAAGCCAAACAGCCGCGTGCATGTGCTGTCGACCTTCGAGAACCGCAGCTTCGATCTCGCCGACAACCCTATGGTGTTCCGCCCTCAGTCTGATCTGGTGATCCTCAACTTCATCGCCAACTACATCATTCAGAACGGCGCGGTAAACAAGGAGTTCATCAGCAAGCACACTAAGTTTGCCCTGGGCACCACAGATATCGGCTACGGTCTGCGTCCAGATCATCCGCTGGAGAAGAAGGCCAAGAACCCAGGCAATGGCAAGTCTACCGCCATCAGCTTCGACGAGTACGCCAAGTTCGTCAGCACCTACACCCTGGAATATGCCGCCAAGATGAGTGGCGTCGAGCCTGAAAAACTTGAGACCCTGGCCAAGGCCTACGCCGATCCAAGCGTGAAGATCATGAGCCTGTGGACCATGGGTATCAACCAGCACGTACGTGGTGTGTGGGCCAACAACATGCTCTACAACATCCACCTGCTGACCGGTAAGATAGCCACCCCAGGTAACAGCCCCTTCTCGCTGACGGGTCAACCATCAGCCTGTGGTACCGCCCGTGAAGTGGGTACCTTCGCCCACCGTCTGCCGGCCGACATGGTTGTGGCCAATCCTAAGCACAGAGCCGTCACCGAGAAGCTGTGGCAGCTGCCGGAAGGCACGATTCCGCCTAAGCCCGGCTTCCACGCCGTGCTGCAGAGCCGTATGCTCAAAGATGGCAAGCTCAACTGTTACTGGACCATGTGTACCAATAACATGCAGGCCGGCCCTAACATCAACGATGAGATCTATCCTGGCTTCCGTAACCCAGACAACTTCATCGTGGTCTCGGATCCTTATCCAACGGTTACCGCCATGGCCGCCGACCTGATCCTGCCGACCGCCATGTGGGTCGAGAAGGAAGGTGCCTATGGTAACGCCGAGCGCCGCACCCATATGTGGCACCAGCAGGTGAAGGCACCAGAAGGCGCCAAGTCAGATCTCTGGCAGCTGGTTGAGTTCTCTAAGCGCTTCAAGGTATCAGAAGTCTGGCCCGCCGAGCTGGTGGCCAAGAAGCCTGAATACGCCGACAAGACGCTCTATGACGTATTGTTTGCCAACGGGGTGATCAACAAGTTCCCCACCTCTGACTGCAAGGGCGACCTGAACGATGAGTCTGAAGCCTTCGGCTTCTACCTGCAGAAGGGTATCTTCGAGGAGTACGCCCAATTTGGTCGCGGCCATGCCCACGACCTAGCCGACTTCGACACCTACCACGAGACCCGCGGCCTGCGCTGGCCTGTGGTCGAAGGCAAGGAGACGCTGCGCCGCTTCGTCGAAGGTAGCGACCCCTATGTCAAAGCCGGCGAGGGCTATAATTTCTATGGTAAGCCAGACGGTAAGGCGGTGATCTTCGCCCTGCCTTACGAGCCTGCCGCGGAAGAGCCTAACGCAGAATACGATCTCTGGATGTCGACGGGCCGCGTGCTCGAGCATTGGCATACAGGGTCTATGACCGCCCGCGTACCCGAGCTGTACCGCGCCTACCCAGATGCACAGATCTTCATGCATCCGGACGACGCCAAGGCCCGTGGTCTTAAGCGTGGTGATGAAGTGGTCGTGGCCTCGCCTCGCGGTGAAGTCAAGACACGTGTTGAAACCAAAGGCCGGAACAAACCGCCACGAGGCGTGGTATTTATGCCATTCTTCGATGCGCGCCAACTGGTCAACAAGTTGTTACTGGACGCCACGGATCCCCTCTCGAAAGAGACGGATTTCAAGAAGTGTCCGGTAAAAGTGATGAAAGCCTAAAGCGGTTCATCGAACCCTTTAATCGCTTGAGTCAAACATCAGATATGAAGAGCTAGATATGAGCCAGGTCAATCGCAATAGCAAAGCCAAGGGGGTCAACCGCCGCCAGTTCTTAGCCACTACGGCTAGGGCAGGCTGTGCCATGGGCCTCTTGGGATTGGGCGTCAGTGGGGTTGCCAAGCAATCCTCACACCTTGATCCTATGGCGATTCGACCGCCTGGCGCGTTAGATGAGCAAGATTTCTTGTCTGCCTGTGTACGCTGCGGACTCTGCGTACAGGCCTGCCCCTACGACACCCTGAAACTGGCACGCTGGTTTGAGGGTGCACCGACGGGCACGCCCTATTTCACGGCGCGCACTGTGCCCTGTGAGATGTGCGAAGATATCCCCTGTGTGAAAGCCTGCCCCTCTGGGTCGCTGGATCACGCCTTGACCAATATCGACGAGGCCAAGATGGGGATTGCTGTACTGATCGACGAGAAAAACTGCCTCAACTTCAAGGGCCTGCGCTGTGACGTCTGTTACCGCGTCTGCCCCTTGATCGACAACGCCATCACGCTTGAGCGGCAGCACAACCAACGCAGCGACCACCACGCCATGTTCCTTCCCACGGTCAACAGCGACACCTGTACCGGCTGTGGCAAGTGTGAACATGCCTGCGTGTTGGAAGAAGCGGCCATTAAGGTATTGCCTGCCCATATCGCGCTCGGAAAGACGGCAACCCACGATACCTATATCAACACCGAAGAGACCACGCTTGAGATGTTAAACAAGGGGCTCACACTATGACAAACGGCATGAGTAATACGAAGATGAAGACGCCAGGTGCGGCTCAGACACGTTTCGCTCAGGCGGCGATAGATGAACTCGGCTGGTGGCGCGCCCACAAGTTCCTGTTCCTGCGCCGTGCCAGTCAGCTGTGTGTGCTGCTCACCTTTGCCATCGGCCCCTGGATGGGGCTCTGGGTACTCAAAGGCAATCTCTCTTCCAGTGAGCTACTGGGCACTGTGCCCCTGTCGGATCCCCTTGTGACCCTGCAAGTGCTGATGACGGGACACCTACCCGAGACCGCGCTGCTTGTCGGCGCGCTGCTGATCGCCCTCTTCTACCTGCTTGCGGGTGGACGGGTGTTCTGCAGCTGGGTCTGCCCGGTCAACCTGGTCACCGACTGTGCGAGCTGGCTAAGGCGCAAGCTGCGTCTGCCCCGCACCGCTGAGATGCCTCGAGGCCTGCGCTACTACCTGCTGGCCCTGGTTCTGTTACTGCCCCTGGTCACAGGGATCACAGTATGGGAGTGGGTCAACCCAGTGCCTATCCTCTATCGCGCCCTGCTGTTTGGCGCCGGTAGCGGCCTGTGGATACTGGCGATGATCTTCTTGCTGGATCTTTTCATCAGTGAAAGGGCCTGGTGTGGTCACCTGTGTCCCACAGGCGCCCTGTTTGCCCTGCTGGGCAAGGCGAGCCCGGTCAAGGTATCTGCGGTCAATGCCAGTGCATGCGACAACTGCATGGATTGCTTCGAGGTCTGCCCAGAGCGGCAGGTGTTGAAGCCCGCCCTCAAGGGCGACAACCCCATGATAGTCGACAGCGATTGCACCCAGTGCGGCCGATGTATCGATGTTTGCGCCCAACGCGTTTTCCAGTATCAAAATCGAATTGCCCTAAAGGCGGAGAACAACCAATGAAAAAAGTACTCACTTTAGTCGCGCTGATGGCGCTAGGTGCCTGTTCCGGTCAGCAAAGCAAACCTGCGGCCGAACCCGTGAACATCAGTTCACTCGGAAAAGGCGAGATCACCGCGGTTCGCGCGGCCGACGAGATGCCGACCTATCCTAAGAAGGGTCAGGCCATCGAGCGTGGCTTCGTCCACCAGCCACCGCTGATCCCCCACAAGGCGGACTATCAGATCAGCATCAAGAAGAATGGCTGCATGACCTGTCACAGCCCAGAGAAGGCCAAGCGCATGAAGGCGACCGAGATTCACTCGTCGCACATCCTGGCCGACAACAAGCTCAACTATGAGTATTTCAACTGTACTCAGTGCCACGTGCCACAGGCGGAAAACAAGCAGAAGTTGGTTGAGAATAATTTCTCGAATCAATAAGAGGTGAAGTTTGGGTCTTTCAGACTTGAACGTTAGACGCTGCAAACAAAAAACCACCCGATATTGGGTGGTTTTTTATTGCCTGGCGGCAATGGTATTACGGTTTTTTACGGTAGGCGGCATTGTGACTTACTTGGTCAGTTTTAGTTCATACCTTCATGGCTACCTAACGCCTGCCCGGCGGGGATGTGCAAGCACTCTTTTGGCACGCCGAGGTTCCGTCCCTGGAGGCTTCACGGCGGCGTCCATGCCGCCGAGAGCCAAAAGTGTGCTTACACTCGTATCTAAACGTCTCTTCGATTTAACTTCATCTGTTTTAATTTAGGCAGATAGCTTGAATGCTCTTGGAATTTGCCAGGGCATTAAGTCCGCTTGATTTTTCCTATCTGACACCCATTTAAATTAAGACAATGAATTGATAGGTTAGGCAAATGGATCTTGTAGGGCGATTGGGTGGCTGGGAGCCGCTATTATGCTATTTCGTGGCGGGCTTTCTCTTTATCCTGCTTTTGTGGGGATTGGCTAGGCTAGTCGGCTGGACCAAGGGGATGCCCGCCGGGACCTACCTCGCCTTGGCGCTGTTCCCTTTAATTTCGCTGTTTCCCATACCGCCGAGTGAGATCAAGAAACTGCAGCGTATCAAACAAGAAGAGGTTAAACGGGAGCAGGAGTCTGGCGACCCGGCTGGCGATGATCCGCCCTCGGGTGCTTTGTAATTAGCGAGTTCAAAACAGCGTCTGTTTAGCAGGCGCGAATGGCATAAGGAGTATGTGTGAAAATCTACGGCGATCTGCAGTCTGGTAACTGCTACAAGGTGAAGTTGTTGTGCGCCCTGCTGGGCATTGAACATGAATGGATTCATGTGGATATTCTCGCGGGCGATACCGGCAATAGCGAGTTTCTGGCCAAGAATCCCAACGGCAAAATCCCCCTGCTCGAACTCGATGATGGCCGCTGCCTGTCAGAATCCAACGCCATCTTGAACTACCTCGCCGCCGGCAGCGAACTCCTCCCCCAAGACAGCTTTGCCCTCGCCAAGGTGCAGCAGTGGCAGTTCTTCGAGCAATACAGCCATGAACCCTATATCGCCGTGGCACGCTTTATCGCCAAATACCTCGGCTTGCCGGACGATCGCCGCGCCGACTATGAGTCGAAACAGCAAGGCGGCCACAAGGCGCTGGCGGTAATGGAAGCCCAGCTGCAAGAGACACCCTATTTAACCGGCGAGCAGCTGACCACGGCCGACGTCGCTCTGTATGGCTACACCCATGTGGCCCACGAAGGCGGTTTCGACCTTACCCACTACCCGGCGATTCAAGCCTGGCTTAAGCGCATCGCCGCGCATCCCAAGTATGTGGCGATGGCCTAATGTGACTGTACCTAGTGTGGCTGTGACCTAATGCGACTGTACCTAGTGTGGCTGTCGTTTATAGTGGCTGTGACCGAAACGGATAAGGGAAAATAAAGGGGCAACAGATGGCACATAAGGGAAAACTCTTCCTTTTCTGCGGCAAGATGGGCGCGGGTAAGTCGACCAAGGCGAGAATCATCGCCGATGAAAACGGGGCGCTGTTACTGTCGGAAGATGAATGGTTAGCGGCCCACTTCCCCAATCAGATCGAGTCGTTTGATGACTATATTCACTATGCAAGCCTCATCAAGCCCTTCATCAAAAACCATGTGGCGCGCCTGATAAACCTAGGCACTAACGTGGTGATGGATTTTCCCGCCAACACCCGCAAGCAGCGGCAGTGGTTTGTCTCGCTCTGCAACGAGCTAGCTTGCGAGCATCAGCTCATCTATCTGGATCTCAGCGATCAGCAGTGCCTGGCTCAAATAGACAAGCGGCGCCAGGAGCAGCCCGAGCGCGCCCGCTTCGATAACGAAGCCGTGTTCCGTCAGGTGACGCAATATTTTGAGCAGCCGACTGACGATGAGGGGCTGGATATATTGTTAGTCACACGGAATTACTAAGTTACATTAGAACTTTCCTTTTTATTTTAATAACTTAACTAAATTGCTTAACCAAACAACTTAAGCCCATGGCGCAAGGAGAACACTTTGATTCCAGGCTACAGCATCACCACAGACAAGGATGCGTTCGATTTCGATGTCATCTACGGCTTTATCTCCCAGAGCTATTGGGCCATGGGGATCCCCAAGGAAACCATGAAACGAGCCATTGCCAACTCCCTCTGTTTCGGGGTTTTCGATACTGATAACAAGCAGGTGGGCTTCGCACGCCTCATCACGGATACCGCCACCTTCGCCTACCTCGCGGACGTGTTCATCCTGCCCAGCCACAGAGGCAAGGGGCTGAGTAAGCATCTGATGGAGACCATTGTCGCGCATTCCGATCTGCAGGGGCTAAGACGTATCGTACTCGCGACGCGGGATGCCCACGGGCTCTATGCCCAATACGGATTTCAACCAATCGAGAATCCCGAGATTCTCATGCAGATCTGGCATCCGAATGTTTATCAGAGGGATCAGGTTACGGCCAACTAGGCCAATAGGTTTCGAGCGCCAGCTTGGAGGGGGAATATGGAGACACGTTGTAATTAGTGTCTGAGAAACTGAATATTAGCGCAAAGCTTCATGGTCATTGGCGAAGTGGATTTGAAGGTCGCACCTTCATGGCAATCTAACGCCTGCCCGGCGGGGGTTATGCAAGCACTCTTTTGGCACGCCGAGATTCCGTCCCTGGAGGCTTCACGGCGGCGTCCATGCCGCCGAGAGCCAAAAGTGTGCTTACACTCGTATCCAACGTCTCTTCGATTTGACCTAATTGAATGCCATTGAGACAAGTTATTCTTTTTAAGAAAAAAAACGTACAAAAATGTGACAGAGCTTGTTGATTGCTATCTGACAAATAGCTTAATGTGTAACCAATCAAGGACAGAGCTAGGCCAACTCGAATCAAACATCGACCACGCCATTCAGGGAATGAAAAAGCCTATCTCCACACGCCAATCAACTCCCTCAAAAAGTTAACTCTGCTCCCAGTTATTTACATGCTTGGTCTCCTACCTTACAAGGTAGCGAACCTTGCAAGGTCTCTCTAATAAATGGTTATACAAAAATAGGAATGCCATGAATCTGCGATATTTGATAGGTCTCTGTCTTTTCCTTGTTGGTTGTGACGGCGATGGCATCAAAGATAAGGACCCCGATGAAAGAATGGTTCGGGAAGCAATGTGTGCTGTAGCGTCAGAACGATTTCAGCTATACGACGAGGCAAAACGTCACCGGGCACACGGAATTGAGGCAGGACGAGTCCGCTTTAATAGAGACGGGACGCCGAACGATTTCACTGAGCAAATTCACAAAGTCAGGCCCATGATGAATAACTTATCTAAAGATTACAACGCCGAGTACTTAAAGACTCGATGTGATAAAAAAATTACGGTAGGTGAATTCAACAGTGCATAACAAGGCGCTCAAACATCGGCCACTACGTGGCCTAGACCTCCGTTACGGCGCTTTGCGACTTCTCTGCGGCCGTTTAGTGCGGCGTTAGGTTCTCGCAGCCCCCCAAATAATCAAGGATTCGAAAATGGGAAAAATAAAAAATCCAGCCACGATTTCGAGTGAATTCGGTATAGATGTAGCGGTTCTGGAGAGGCTTGGGGTTGTAAACGTACTGCTGAATACAGACACCTTGGTCTTTATAGATCCACTGTTATTGGAAGGAAGTGCTCACAAGGAGATTAGTGATGGGGCTTATCAATCTTATAGAGAGCGCTTTGAAAAAATCATCAAACTTTTATCCGTATCTAAAACAGTAGATGATGTTCCATGGCGTAATGCAAAAAGACTTTTCCATTTCTCAGAAATTAGCTGGACTTGTTTGGGCTATGGTACAACCGTTAAGGGATCTGGATTTGGAAAGGATTTAATCTCTAGCACACTGGATACTGCTTCTCAGATTGTCGCGCTTGGTGTGGATGATATAGATCTTTTTATGGCTTTAGCTTTATTCGAAGAAGGTATTGGGCCTGATCGAATCAGCGATATGACAACCAACATTATTCTGCCGAACTTGATTTCTTTTTCTGAGCGAGTCAATCAAACACTTAAAGTACCTACTAAACAATTTAAGGTCGGAGCCAATAACTATAATTTGGTAGTTAATCCGTACTCAGATCAACCATTAATCTTTGTGCCAAACGATATCGTGCGTGATTTGCCAATTGCTTCCGATTGGAGTGATATATCGAGAGTTGTCAGGGAAAATGAAGATCTTAGAGAGCGGGTCAATGGTCACGTTGGTGAAATCTGGGCAACAATGACTAAAAAGGATAAGCAGAGACTCAAAAAAGCTGCTCTCAGTAGCAAAGAAGCTTTCCAACAGGTCATGGATATGATTCTTGAGGTGGAACCCAAGCCATATGACTTTAAAAGTGACAGAAACGGTGAGTCATTTTGGACTGAGTTACTGAAGCAAATTCCCAAGGACTACCCCTACGATCTTTCTAACTATGCTGGAAGAAAACTAAGCGCAGAGGAAGTAGTAGAGATAGTTAACAAAATACTAAGTCAGTTCCAAGATTTGGTTGAGAACAAGGGTTTATGGAAAGAGCTTTGGGATGAAAATGGAAAGCCTAGAAAGGAGAAAGCGTCACAACGGCTTTTCTTCGCTGTTGCTTATAGTTATTGCAAGGCTAACAATATTGATTTAACACCAGAAGCAGATTCCGGTAATGGGCCTGTAGATTTCAAGCTCTCTCAGGGCTTTGACTCTAAATTGGTGGTCGAAGTTAAGTTGTCCAATAATAGTAGTTTGGTCCATGGATATGAAAAGCAATTAGAAATCTATAAGAAAGCTGACGACACAGATTTAGGTGTATTTCTAATTATCGACGTTGGCGGTATTGGGCAAAAATACGATGTAGTGCAGAAAATGAGAAATGACTTCATAAAAGAACATGGTAAAGCATCCGATATATGGTATGTCGATGGAAATCAAAAAGCGTCTGCAAGCAAAAGAACCTAACAAATTGCTGCACAAAAAAATTAACCTAGAGCTCACATATATAACTCTGTAGTTCTAACTCATTTTTGTCCAAAAAGGACTTAGCTTTTAGAAGATGATGGCTGCCAAGTGCGGCTGAATCGAAGAGATGGATAACTCAGTGTATGCGCGCTTTTGGCCCTCGGCGGCATGGATGCCGCCGTGGAGCGTATAGGGACATATCCACAGCGTGCCAAAAGAGTGCATGCATATTCCCCGCCGGACAGGCGATTGATAAACCATAAAGCTATGGTTCAAAGCTCCCACCCAAGTACCTAAGTCAGGTAGATGCAAAAACATCAAAATTAAGCAAGGGTTAACACTACAACGCGGTGATGGACACCAAACCAAAGGTAAGGAACAGTTCCATAGAGAGCGACTAAGGCTCTCCTTTAGCCAACTTCAACTCCACCACATTCCCCTCGGGGTCGTTAATATAGAGGGAGCGCCCAAACCCTTGGGCCCCATATCTTTTGGCAAAGCCTTCGGTCGCGATGCCCTGCTCACTAAGATAATCCAGCAAGGCCTGTTCCTCCATGGCCTCGATGAGCAGGCAGATATGGTCGACGTTGCGGCCATCTTGCTGCGGCGGCCCACCACCGAGTCGCCCCAGGGGGCTGTCGCAGGTGACGATATCGATGAGCGCATTGCCCGCACGCAGTTGAGTCAGCCCCTCCTCGGGAAGTTCTCGCTCGATGACGCAACCGAGCACGCCCCGATAGAAGGCCAGCATAGCAGGCAGATCTGTGGTGCGAAACACCAGATGATCAATCCCCAAGATCGCTAACATAGTCCCTCTCCTCTGATTATCTCCTGTGTTTATCTCCCCATGAGTATAGCCCGCCGCTAATTGTCACTGACAGTCGTGGCGAGCTAGTCTCGGCTAACCGTTTCGGCCAATAGTTGTAGCTAATATTTTTGGCCAAACGCCCACTCCGGGTAATTGGCGGTAGGCTTAAACGCAAAATTGGCGTAGCTTGTCATTATCAGGTTCCATGGAGATAGGTGATGAAACACGGTAAGCACGACGCACAGCTGTTAAAACTGGCCCTGGAGATTGGCGTTGGCTACGCCAAGAAACGTGGCTTCGCCGATTTCGATAAGGGGATCTCCCCCAAAGACAAGGTAGAGTGCATCTACCGCCTGCTGGTGCAAGATAAGCTGATCCAGCCTCTGGCGACCGACAAGGAGGATGGCCCCAACATGAAGCACAAGCTGATTTTGTGGATCCATCGCCAACTACCCGAGGAGCATCCCCTCAAGGAGTAAAATATCTCACTAAGCTCGAAGCCATTGATCTCTATCAAGCCTTAGGCCGATTCCCGGCAGCGAGGGCCGAGATGAGCTATAGATCTAGCATCACCTCAGCCTAACTGCACAAGGAGTTTTCGTGGCCGGGCCAGGACTATCGAGTCAAGCGGCGGCCGAGCGGCTGGAACAATATGGGCCCAATTGCCTGCCCAAGCCGGCAAGACTCAGCTTCATCCGCCTGTTTATTCTGCAGTTTAAGAGCGCCTTCATCTATGTGCTGCTCGCAGCCTTCATCGCCTGTCTGCTGCTCGGCCAGATCCTCAACGCCATCTTCATCTTCGCCGTGCTCATGCTCAACGCCATCATAGGCACAGTGCAGGAATACTCGGCCCAGCAGGCCGCCGACGCCCTGAGCAAGATGGTGCCCTCCCAGACCAAGGTGATCCGCGATGGCCACCCCAAGATGGTGGACAGCCTGATCCTGGTACCCGGGGACTATATTCTGCTGTCCAATGGCGATCGCATCGGCGCCGATATCAAGATCGAACAGCATAACCAGTTTAAGGTGGACGAGTCGGCCCTCACCGGCGAGTCTGTGGCGGTCAATAAGACAGATCTCGCCTTCGCCGGCACCCTGGTCACCCATGGGCGAGCCGAGGGCGAGGTGATCGCCACCGGTGCCCGCACCCAGATAGGTCAGATAGCCGATCTGGTTCGCCAGGGCGGTAGCGCCAAGCCGCCGCTGATGCAGCGTATCGAGCGCTTCACCCTGATCATCGCCATAGCCACCTTAATCATCATCGCCCTCATCTTCGGCCTGACATTGCTGCGGGGCGCAGATCTCTCCCAGGTATTCCTGCTGGGGGTCGCCCTGGCGGTCTCCGCTATTCCCGAGGGGCTACCTGCGGCCATCACGGTCGCCCTGGCCATTGGTATGAAACGCATGTCCCAGGCCAATGTGATCGTCCGCAAGCTGGTGGCGGTAGAATCCCTCGGCTCCTGCACCTATATCGCCTCAGATAAGACGGGCACCCTGACGGTCAACGAGATGACCATCAGCCAGATCAGCCTGCTCTCTGGTGAGCGCTATCACGTGGCGGGCACAGGGCTGACGCCCACTGGCCTGGTGCACAAGCATGGCCATGGGGTGCCAGTATCAACCGCGCGGGATCCCGAGCTATACCGCCTTGCCCTCACCGGCGTGCTGGCCAACGAGGCTCACCTCAGCTTCGAGGCCAGACAGAGCCATGCGGATCAGATGCATGCCGACGGCGACGGGGTAGATCTCGCCTTCCTGGCCCTCGGCTATAAGCTCAATCTCGAGATGGACAAAGCCAAGCAGCCACCACAGGAGCAGCTGTTTGCCTACGAGTCGGAGAACCAGTTCAGCGCCAGCATCAACCGGATAGAGGGGCGCTCCGTCATCTCGGTCAAGGGCGCGGTGGAGAAGCTGCTCACCATGTGCCAGCTGGATGCGCAGCAGACTCAGGCCATATTGGATGAGACCCACTGGCTGGCGCGCCACGGCTACCGGGTGTTGGCGCTCGCCAGCGGCGAGGTCAGCGACCCACACCATCCACTGGCAGGTCTGGATTTTCTGGGTTTAGTAGCCATGAGCGATCCCCTGCGGGAAGATGCCATCGAGGCGGTGGCCCTATGTCAGCAGGCACAGATCAAGGTAGCGATGATCACCGGCGACCACCCTGTGACCGCCCTGGCGCTGGCGCGTCAGCTCAAGCTGGCCAACGACCAAGATGGGGTGATCACCGGCGAGCAGCTCACCCAGGCCCAGCAGCAGAGTCTGGCCGAGTTCGACCATCTCATCGCCAGCCACAGGGTATTTGCCCGGGTACAGCCCAGGCAGAAGATGGAGATCACCGAGTCCTTGATCCGCCAGGGCGAATTTGTCGCCATGACGGGTGACGGGGTCAACGACGCCCCGGCGCTGAAGCATGCCCATGTGGGCATTGCCATGGGCCTCAAGGGCACGGATGTGGCCCGTGAGAGCGCCGATCTTGTGCTAACCGACGACCGCTTTAGCTCTATCGTCAAGGGGATCATCGAGGGGCGCATCGTCTACAACAATATCCGTAAGGTGATCTACCTGCTGATCAGCACAGGGGCCGCCGAGCTGCTGCTGTTTATCTTAAGCGTGCTGTTTGCTCAGCCTATCCCACTGTTTCCGCTGCAAATCCTCTGGCTTAACCTGGTCACCAACGGCGTGCAGGATGTGGCGCTGGCCTTCGAACCCGGCGAAGGCCACGAGATAGATCAGCCGCCGCGCCGCCCCAGCGAGCCCATCTTCGATCGCCTCATGCTGGAGCGGCTGATCGTCAGCGCTCTGTGGATGGGCATAGTGGCCTTCGGCCTCTTCTCTCTGGTGCTGGCCATGGGCAGCAGCGAGAACGACGCCCGTAACCTCACCCTGATGTTAATGGTGTTGTTTGAAAACGTGCACGCCCTCAACAGCCGCTCGGAGCGTAACTCGCTGCTGCGCATGCCCGTGCTGAGCAATCCGCTGCTGCTGTTTGGCATCATACTGGCTCAGGGCATTCACATAGGCGCCAGCTATACCCCTGGATTGAGTCAGGCGCTAGGCATTAGCCCTATCGGGCTAGGACAGTGGTTGATGCTGCTGAGCGCCGCCTCGACCTTGTTGTTCATCGATGAATATCACAAGCGTCTCTGGCGTCAGCAGCACAAACCTAAGGTTAGGCAGGCAACAGCTGATCGTCAGCTGGAATGATCAACACATTGCTGCGGATGCGGGTCAACATGGCCTCGGCGGTATTGCCTATGACCATGCCCATCAGCCCCTTGCGTTGGCGAGCGCCCATCACCAGATAGGCGGCCTTGAGGCGACAAGAGAGCTCGTAGAGGCAGAGATCGGGGTCGCCCGCCAGGAAGTGGACATGCTCCTGATGCAGGCCGATCTCGTCCAGCTGAGGCTGATACCTGTGATAGGCGTCCTTCACCAGGGTGCGGGTGTCGATAAGATCCATGTCTCGCAAGATCTTAGGCACACGTATGATATAGGCCAGATGCAGCTGGCAATCGAGGGCCTCGGCCAGCTGGCGACCATGCTGAATGACGCACTGGTTGAGTTTCTGCTTAATGGGGTTGTCGCTGCCCAGATCCACCGCCATCAACACGCTGCGGGCGCGCTGCAAGAGGTTGTCGCACAGCATCATCAGCGGGATGCGCACATGGCGGATCAGCTGCCAGTCCATCGGCAGATAATGGGTCTTGTGATGCACCGCCTTTACCATGAGGTCGAACCCATGACGAATGGAGTGATGACAGGCATGTTCGAACAGATCTTTGGTCCACACGCTATGCACGGCCACGTCTTCCGCCTTGAGCGCCTTGAGCTTGGCGGCGATCTCCTCGCTGCGCTGATTCATCAGGGCCACCTTGGCCGCCGCACCCAGCCTGGGGTTGTAGTACTCCTTACCCGCAAAGGATTCGTAGCTGTAGGCAAACACCTCAGCCTCCTTCTCCAGTTCCCTGGCCAAGGCGATCCCCGTCTCTATGGCATCGGCCTGCTGCTCGGCTTTCTGGGAAATAATAAACACCTTGTCCATGGTTTCCTCCTGTCGGCAAGTTTCCATTTGAGCTTAGTCACACTCCATGGGTTACGCCTTGATCTCGGTCATCAAAATGATCAAGATCACATTATCACCACTCTCGGGGAGTCGTGCCTGCTATGGCCATAGATAACTTTGTCTTGTCCCTGTGTTTGATCCTGCTGTTCGGCCGGGTGCTGGGCGAGGTCTTTAAGTGGCTGCAACTCCCGGCGGTGGTCGGCGAGATCCTGGCGGGGATCCTCATCGGCCCTAGCCTACTGGGCTGGATAGCCCCCCATGAGACCCTGGCGGTAATGGCCGAGCTGGGGGTGATGCTGCTGCTCTTTTCCATCGGCTGCGAAACCTCCATCAAGCACCTGTTTCAGGCGGGCAACAGCGCCGCCGGGGTGGCTCTGCTGGGCATCGCCCTGCCCGCCGTGGTCATCGGCTTGGTGTGCCTGCTCTACCTGGAACTGCCCGGCTTTACCGCCCTCTACCTGGGCTGCGCCCTGACCGCCACCAGCATAGGCATATCGGTCCGGGTGATGGCCCAGGCCAAACAGTCCCAGAGCCAGGAGGGTCACATCATCCTCGGCGCGGCGGTGATCGACGATATCGCCGGGGTGATCCTACTGAGCCTGTTGTTTAACTTTGCCAGCTCGGGTGAGGTGGGGCTGATCCCCAGCGGCCTGTTGATCCTCAAGATAGTCGGCTTCCTGCTGCTGGCACCGCCTATGGCACGCCTACTGCTGTATCTGTTTCGCGCCGTCAAACCCAAAGAGGAGGAGACAGGATACGAGGCGATAGTCACCATGATCCTCATCTGCCTGTTTGCCTGGCTGGCCCACGCCCTGCACGCCCCGGCCCTGCTGGGCGGCTTCGCCGTCGGCCTGGCGCTCAGTCGCCAATTTATCTCGCCGCTGAATCGCTATCTGCAAAACCCCTTCGCCTTCACCCACGAGATGGAGGTGGAATCTAAGCCCCTGGTGGATATCTTCGCCCCCATCTTCTTCGTCTACGTAGGAATAAGCCTAGATCTCAGCCAGATAGATCTCGGCTGGACCGGCCTATTTACCCTGCTGATGTTATCCTTGCTGGCGATAGTCACCAAGATGATGGCGGGGCTGAGGGTGCCAGGTCCCCTGCGCACCAAGGCGATTGTCGGCAGCGCCATGGTGCCAAGGGGCGAGGTGGGACTGGTGTTTGCCGAGATGGGGCTGCAGATGGAGATCATCTCGCCTAAGCTGTTTACCGAGCTGGTGCTAATCATCGCCATCACCACAATTGCTGGGCCGCTGCTACTCAAGTGGACGCTGGCGAAAGACGATAAATAGACAGTAAGTAGAGGGAAAGCCTCAGGCAAAAAAATACCCGCCAATTGGCGGGTATTTAGCAGCTAGCGTCTTAGGTTAGACGGGAGAGACCACGAAGAGTAGCTCGCCCTGTGAAACCTGCTGACCATTGCTGTTCAGGATACGCTCGATACGGTACTGCTTATCCTCTGGATAGAGCACGGCACCCTGGCGGTTGAAGCCAGCCAGTGTCACCTGAGAGAACATCTTCATCGCTTCGGTCAGTGCCAGTGTCTGATCCACAGTCACTATGTCGCCTTCCTTAACGAAGTCGGCTTCACCCGGCGCCGGAGAGGTATAGAAGATACCTGCACCCTGAGCCAGAACCTTAAGCTCGTTACTCTCACCCACACGTAGCGACTCGGTATCGACACCAACAGTCTCTGCGGCGGCTTCCATCTCGGCGATCAGCGCTGGAATATCCAGCTCGGCCATGAAGCGTGGCAGGTAGTTGGTGTCGTATACGCCTTCGTTGAAGGTGCCATCTTTCAGGATACGCGTTAACAATGGAATGTTAGTCGCGATGCCCTTGATCACTACTTGGTTCGCCAGGTAGTCATGCAGCTTGTTAATCACATCTTCACGGCTCTCACCACGGCAGATGATCTGAGCGATCAGGCTGTCGTAGTATGGTGAAACCTCTTTGCCTTCACCGGCGATAGAGATGATCTCGATATCGTCACGCTCTGGGATCACACACTCGGTGATCATGCCAGGATGTGGCAGCAGCTGCAGTACGCCATTGCTGTCCAGTGCGGCCTTCTCGGCGGTCACACGAACCTCGATGGCGTAACCGATCTCTTGTGGCTCAAGATCTTCTATTGAACGACCGGCGGCGATGTCGAAGCCTGCGCTCACGATATCAATACCTGAGGTCGCCTCGGTCACAGGGTGTTCAACCTGCAGACGTGTGTTCATCTCCATGAAGTAGACTTCGTTGGCATCCAGGTTGTAGATGAACTCTACGGTACCTGCGCCCATGTAGTCTGTGGCGTCGCCGAGGGCGCGAGTATATTCCATCACCTTCTGCTTCAGCTCTTCTGGCAGCATGGTAGAACCAGACTCTTCGATCACCTTCTGGTTGTTACGCTGTACCGAACAGTCACGTAGACCCAGTACCTTGGTATTACCAAACTTGTCACGCAGCAACTGCACTTCGATGTGACGCAGTGAGGTCACATACTTCTCTAGGTAGAGGTCGCCGTTGCCGAAGGCCGCAGCCGCTTCGGTAGAGGTCTTCTGGAACAGAGAGATCATATCTTCTGGACGTTGAACGACCTGGATACCCTTACCGCCACCACCTTGTACCGCCTTAAGCAGCACAGGGTAGCCGATTTCGTTGGCCACGTTCACCGCCTGCTCGGCATTGGTCAGAATACCGTGGCTGCCAGGTACTACAGGCACATTTTGCGACTGCGAGGTCTTAATCGCGTTCGACTTGTTACCCATAGTCGTCATTGAGTGAACACTTGGACCGACGAAGTTAACGCCGTTGTTCACACACAGGGCCGCAAACTGCGGGCTTTCCGACAGGAAGCCGATACCAGGGTGCAGCGCGTCGACCTGCTCATATTCGGCAACCTTCAATACCGAGTAGGCGTTGAGGTAACTCTCGTCTGAGGTGTTACCACCGATACAGACCAGCTTGTCGTTTTCGTTCAGCATGTCGGCTGGTACTGAGGTCATGTCAGGATCTGACGCCACCAGTACCACCTTGATGTTATTGTCGTGTGCCTTGCGGATCAGTTTCACCGCAGTACAGCCACGGGCGTGCACCAGTACCTTGTCGATCGGCTTCATCAGCTGACGCGGATCATCCTGTACCAGCTCTTCCTCGGTGATCAACATCTCAGGCACTAGGGTCGAAATGGCGTTGCCAATCACATCCACAACCTTGGCCGTTGGCTTAGGCATCAGCGGATCGATGCTGCTTAGCTGATCGTCGATAGTGTCGCTAAATGGGTTGGTGACCAGGGCGTTCATGGCGCCAGGTACCTTAGACAGATAGTTCGACAGAGTCGAGGTAGACGGCAGATACGCAGGAACCACCATCTGACCCGCGAACGGCATGTTAGTACCCGAGAAGTAGTAAGTCTGTACTAACGGGTGAGTCACGAAGCTCGCCTGTGCACCACCGGTACAGTCACCGAAACCAAACATCAATACCGGCAATTCGTTATCACGAACGAAACGGGTAATACGGTCGTTCACTACCGCCATAGAGAAGAGCGCCGCAGCACCTTCTTTGGTCTGCATACCGCCAGAGCTGATAAAGCAGATCACCGGCAGCTTACGCTTGGCACATTCGATCAAGAGCGCTGAGAACTTCTCGGCAGAAGCCATATCGAAGGCACCGGCCTGGAAGGCGGTGTTAGACACAGCCACACCAACGCGCATGGTCTGTCCATGGTGCTCGAAGTCCGCAGTACCTGTGATCAGGCCACAAGGACGGATACCCTTGTCTAGCGCGTCTTCGATAGAGAGACGGAAGCCAGGGAAGTTCAGCAGGTTAGCCGACATCTTGTCGCCGTTTAGCTCTTCAAATTCGGTGAAGAACTTGGCAATCACATTTTCCCAGCTCATCTTACCGGCGCGCTTCTCGTCACGCAGTACCTTCTGGATCAGCAGATCCTGGTAACCCATGGTCAGGCGGTTCCAGAAGTCTTTACGACGACCGATACGCACTGGGTTAATGGCACCCGTGTACTCGCTGCTCTCCTCTTCGCTGGCGAAGTATTCAGGCAGCAGACGCTCGAAGAAGTAGGTCAGGATAACGAACAGAGAGTCGTTAAGCTGAGGGAAACCGACACTCTTCCACTGCTCAGTCTTGGTCAGCAGATCGGCGCGGTTAGACTGAGACATGAAATACTTCAGCCACTTGTAGAACTTGTTCTTATCGTTAGCGGTATCTTGCTTAGAGATAGCGCGGTCAATAGAGTCATGTAGCAGACCGTCAACCGAGGCCCGCGACAGACTCTTAGACATCATGGCTTCTTTCGCGATAGAGGCAAGGTTGCCCACGACGTTGTCGTACAGCGCGTTGAAGATCAGGATGTTATAACATTGCCAGATGAAGTCTTCGCGCAGCTCTTCGTGCACGATCACATCCAGAACCGTCAGCTGGTTCAGCTCTGGCCAATCTGCCTGAGTCACCTCGTCTGGAAGGCTCTCTAGATAATGGATCAGTCCCTTGAAGTTGTTCTCGGCGTTGCTCTTCCATCTGTGGTACAGCGACCAACCGATGTTGAACAACAGCGCCTTACGGGCCTTCTTATAGTTTTGCTTCGGCTCACCCAGGATGAGACGAGTCAGCATGTTACGCTCGGTAGAAACTTCGTCACGCTTGGCGGTGAAGTTGCTCCACAGCTTGTTCAGCTCTTCGTCGTATACCAGCTTATCTGGGCTAGATAACCAAGATTGGAACACCTTGTCCTGCTCCTGCTGAATACGCGCCAGCAGATCACCCTCAGGCACACTCACCTTAGACAGGCGACCATATTGCTCCTGTGAGATCGAATGGATACGGCTACGCAGCGTCAGGTAACGCAGGTAACGGTATGAGCTACCAAACAGGTTGAGGTGCATGGTGGGGTTGTTAGCCACCGACAGTTCGGCGTGGTGCTCAAGCGCTTCCAGGTTCTTTGAAGGCTCCAGGAAACGGTGGAGACTGCGGTCGTAGTGCTCGCGCAGATCCTTAGATTCGCGTACAAACTGTACCGCCGCATGCTCAACGGCCTCGATGCTGCTGATAATGGCGCGGCGTAGGTTGTGCTGACGCTCATCCTTGTCAGATGGCGAGAAGTCGATGATGCCATCGATACAACCTGAGGTGTACAGCTCTTCTGGCGACACACCAACCGACTTAGCACACTCCTGCCAAGAAAGGTTGTACTTACGCGCGATGCTCTGTAGACCCTGTGGCTGGATGGTGTTGAAGATACCGTCACGTAGCGACAATAGGATGTTGGCAGCAGCCAGTGGAATAGCACCACCAGAGTAACCGGCACCGATAACGATACCTACGGTAGGTACGTCGACGTTAGCACTCTCGGCAATCGCCTTAGAGATGGTGTGCGCCTGGTTTTGGCTGTTGGCTATCTCACCCGCATCGGCACCCGGAGTGTCGATGAGGTAAACGATAGGCATTGAAAGCTCGGCAAAATGACGAATGGCCGTGCAGGCCGCCAGGTGATGCTCAGGCATCCAGGCACCATTACTTGTGGTACGTTCCTGGGCGATAAAACCTATGCGGCGAGTACGAGATCCAAAATTCAGTTCGATCTCGGCACTATAAAAAGGCCCCATATGTTTTTCGACAATTAACTTGCCTTTCAGATCCGCAATCACGCGCTTGGCGCCTGGGCGGCTCTTGTCTAAAGTAGGTTGAATGACTTTGGCCACGTAGCCGTCAACATCCAACTGTTCTAACTCTTTTAAGTTAGCTTGAATTTCATCGTCGCTGAGCAGACCCTTGATCTGCTGTGAAAGGCTCTGCTTACTATGCTTAGGAAACAGAGAAAAATCCTGTGCCAAATGTTCAGCTTGAAGAAAAAGCGGATCGGCTGTTTGAACCTGAGTCGTGTTTGTGGGCTGATTGTTGCTGGTCATCAATAGATCCTCTGCTTTAGCCTCTAAAATTTTTAGCCCATAAATATAGCTTTGTTATAGGGTCAAATGCTATTAAACTGGCTTAGACGCTTTGTTCCATATTTGAGACAGTGATAAATAATGCCAGATTTAAACGGTATGATGCTCTTTGCGGCCGTCGTTCGCGCCAAGGGTTTCTCCCAGGCTGCTCGTAATACGGGCATGCCAAAATCAACCATTAGTCGTAAGGTGGCTCAGCTCGAAGAGCAGCTAGGCGTGCGCCTGTTGCAACGCGATACCCGCAATCTCAGCCTGACTCAGGTTGGAGCGCTTTTTTACCAGCATTGCAGTAGTATTAGCGATGAAATCGAGGCTGCCAAGGCAACCATAGAAAATACGCATAATGATGTATTTGGTTCACTGCGCATCGCCATTCCGGTTTCCTTCAGTCAGGAGCTTATCGCCAGCCTCTGTAGCAGCTTCATGCGGCTCTATCCCAACGTGGATCTCGACGTCCAATTTACCGACAGTGATGTGGGCCTGGTGGGCGAAGGCTATGATATCGCCATCAAGTATGGGCCGCTGCAATCATCCGACTTAGTCGCCCGCCTGCTGTTTGAACGCCAGCCCATATTGGTGGCCAGCCCTGGCTATCTCAAGGCCAACGGTACCCCGGCGACACCCCAGGATCTCAAAGAGCACAGCGGCATACTGCTGGGGACCTCACGCTCGGCCCCCATCTGGCCCCTGGGCAAGGGCGAACGCAAGACCATGGTCAACTTCAAGCGTAAGGTGAGAGTGAACAGCGCCATCATGGTTAAACAGCTGGTGCTGGACGATTTCGGCATCGCCATGCTCTCTAATTCAGTATGTAAGAACGAGCTGGCCGGTGGCAGCCTGGTGCCACTACTGCAGGAATGGCCAATGGAGCCTTTCAAGGTCTATGGCGTCTATTCCAGTCGCCGACAGCTGGCCACCAACATCAGCGTGTTCCTGGATTTCTTCACCAAGCGCTTCAACAGCCACGAGTCGCTTCAGTCTCTACTCATGTAGCTAACCTCTACTGATGTAGGCCGTCTCCGTTAGATGTAGGTTCTCACATCCAACCCTTGGCTTTTAAGAGATGCTTCACCACCCGCTTACGCAGCACCAGATCTTTATCTGAGGTGATATCCATATTCATGGCGAAGAAATAGGTGTTCTCCTCGCGCTCGAGCCAGCCGACCCACCATCCCAGTTTCTGCCCCTTGCGCACGCCATAGCCCGTCTTTGCCCTTAGTACCCAATCGCCGCTGGCCTCGTTGAGCATCATGGTCTTGACGATACGCTGGCTGCGCTCGGACACACGCAGTTGATTGTGATACAGACGCCTTAAGAAGTTCACCTGCTCGAGGGCCGATATCGCCAAGTCACCATCGAGCCAGAAGCTGTCCAGCCCGCCGCCGATATTGACGTTACCGTAATCGAGATTTGTCAGGCCGCGGGCCATACGCTCGGCCCCCAGCTGCAACGCCAGTTTCTGGTAGATGGGCACCACAGAATACTTCATCGCACCAATAAAGTTATGGTCGCGATTCCAGCTGCTGTAGGCGCGCTCAACGCCGTCCCAAACAAACCGGCTGTGCTCATCTTCTACTATGCCCGCCTCGAGTAGCAATAAACTGTGGGGGATCTTAAAGGTCGAGGCGGGAATATAAGGATGCCGGCTGCGGGCGGCGTCGTTAGTCAGCAGTTTTCCCTGTTTGTCATCTAATAGCACCATGACACCTTTCGCGCCCACGGCATCGAATGCCGCCTGTATCTCGCCATCTAGCCTGAGCGGCCCGGCCGACTCTTGCTCGGCCGCCGGTTTATCAGGCCCAGTTTGAGGTGCTGCCGCCGCGCTGCCAGCCCAACTTAACAGAGCCAGGCTGAGCAGCCCCAGATACCCCAAGGAACAAAGCAGCCGGTAACCTAAGCCAGCACTAAAACCAGCACTAATACCAGAGCCTAGACCAGAACTAAAACTGGAACGAAAGCCACAACTAAGACCAGACTCCGAGCTAACCCGCATTTTCATCTTCACACCCCACTAAGCCGTATAAAATCCCTGCTTCGAGTCTAGCAACTTGCCCCTGCGCCGTGGGGGCAAACTCATGATGATTTGTGTCAAGAATCTGGCATTTTATCAAGCCATCTCAAGTCTTTATTTGCAGGCAGATGTCGTGCATACTCAGTTGTTGACTATAATAAATTCAAATTGATAACCGCCCTGAGCCATCATTGCCCAACATCAGCCTTAGGCTGAGTGTAAGGGTAAGAGGTTTTTGCAAAGGAACCATGTCATGCGTAAAACAGCCATAGCCCTGGCGATGACCAGCTTGCTGAGTAGCAGCGCCTTCGCCGCTCTGGATCTCGAAGAACTGCGCCTTCCCAAGGCAACCCAGGCCATGCCCGACGTCGTCAACCGCTATCAAGCCCTGGTCGATAGCCTGGACGACAAGTATCGTCAGCAAAAAGATGAACTCATCATGACACAGATGGTGGCCCACCAAGGCGAGCGCCTATGGCAACAGGCCGTGAGAGACGTGCAATCTGGCGGTCAGGACGACAGACCCCTCTACTGGAGTCGCCTGGCGATGAAGAAGACCCTTAAAGAGTCTAAGCCCGCCTTTAACATGGCCGACTGGCAGCGCAGCATATTACTCAAGGCGGTAGAGAAATCTTCCCGCGGCTTCAGCGACATCCACTTCGATGACGACAGCCAGATCCGTATTCTGCTCACCGGCTTCGATCCCTTCTTTCTGGATCGCAACATAGATCAGAGCAACCCATCTGGCTTAACCGCGCTGGCGCTGGACGGCTACAAGTTTAGCGTCGACGGCAAGAAGGCCCAGATAGAGACGGTAATGATCCCGGTGCGCTTCGCCGACTTCGATCAGGGGATCATCGAGTCCCTGCTCACCCCTGTCTATCGTGAAAACAGCGTCAATGCCATCTTCACCGTCAGCATGGGCCGTGACGACTTCGATCTGGAGCGCTTCCCCGGCCGCAACCGCAGCGCGGCAGCACCCGATAACCTCAATGTGCTGACCGGCGCCACGGCCCAGTCACCACAGGCGCCTATGTTCGATGGCAAGCCACTCTATGGCCCAGAATTCGTCGAGTTCTCCCTACCTGTCGGCGCCATGCAGTCGGTCAAGGGTAAGTGGAAGATCAATGACAACCACACAGTGACCACGCTATCGAGAGGCGAATTCGACGCCAGCTCACTGAGCGAGCTGCAAAACACGACTCAGGTCAATGGCTCGGTCAACGGCTCGGGCGGCGGTTACCTGTCCAACGAGATCTCCTACCGCGCGGTGCTCCTGGGACAGCGTTTCAACAGCGGCATCAAGGTCGGCCATATCCACACCCCAAGGGTAAAGGCCTATGAGGCAGAGACAGAGATGGCCATAGTGAATCAGGTCAAGGAGATGGTCAAAGCCGCAGCAACCCGGCTATAATCACTCCTCCTGAAAACGCCCGCCAAACCGGCGGGCGTCTATCACCTAACGCCTAGGGCCTGTTGACCTTTCATGTTTCGACGATTGCAATCCCTGTTTCACACGCCTACGCCAGAATCATCCAGGCTTAGCTCCAAAGCGTCAAAATCAAAAACGTCTAAGCCTCCAGCAAATAGTACCGAGCTTAACGAACACCAGCAGCTTATTCTCGAGGCCGTTGAATCTTGCTATCAAACGGCAGAGGGGCAACTTAAGCGCAACTTTCCCCGACCCGAGGTGAACTTCAAACTCAGGGGCAAGAGTGCCGGCACCGCCCACCTGCAGCTCAATAAGCTGAGATTCAACCCTGTGTTGCTGGAGGAAAACCTGGATGAGTTTGTCCAGCAGGTGGTGCCCCACGAGATCTGTCACCTACTCGCCTATCAGCTCTATGGCCGGGTCAAGCCCCACGGCAAGGAGTGGCAGGCCTTGATGGTGAAACTCTATGGCCTGACACCCAGCACCACCCACAGCCTGAATACCGACTCGGTCGCCGGCCGAACCTTCGACTATCGCTGCCGCTGCGGCGTCGTGCCACTGAGCATTCGCAGACACAACAAGGTGCAGCGCCAAGAGACCCAGTATCGCTGCCGCCGCTGCCAGGAGACGCTAAGCCTCCTGGATGGCACGGGCGGCGAGGCATGATGAATCCGGCTTAACTTGCCTGAACTGAGTCGATTCCCGTAGAATCGGCTTGAATTACGGCGCCATATTCAGCAATACAAAAAGAGTGGGCGCCAACACAAGAGTCGCCACCAAGCCGGCCAAATAGAGAGCACGGCGGAGATAGGCGACGAATTTTTATTTTTAGGGAATAGATGTGCTAACTACCTCATTGAGTTTGAGGCCGCTGCTGCGCGGCGCCTTGGCGTTGCTGGCGCTCGGCTTTACCACGGGCGCCCTCGCCTCCCATCCCACCAGTTTTAATCAGGCCAAGCAGGTCGCACGCAGCATCTACAGCGAGGCGCTACCAGCCCAGAGCTTCTACTGCGGCTGCGACATCAGCATCTCGGGCAAGTTGTGGCAGCCCGACTTCGAGCGCTGCGGCTATCAGGTACGTAAACAGGAGAAGCGCGCCAAGCGCATCGAGTGGGAACACATAGTCCCCGCTTGGGAATTTGGCCACCAGCGTCAATGCTGGCAAGAGGGCGGCCGCAAAAACTGCGGCAAGATAGACAAACAATTTAAGAAAATGGAGAGCGACCTGCACAACCTGGTGCCCGCCATCGGTGAGGTCAATGGCGATCGCAGTAACTTCCGTTTCAGCCAGTGGAACGCCAAGGCTGAGCAATATGGTCAGTGTGCCATGGTGGTCGACTTCAAGGGCAGAAAGGTGGAGCCTCCCAGCCAGACCCGCGGCCAGATAGCCCGCACCTATCTCTATATGCAACAGGCCTATGGCCTCAAGATCGCCAAAAGTCAGCTAAAACTGTTTCAGGCATGGGATAAAAGCTATCCAGTTGATACTATTGAGTGCCAGAGAGACGCCGCCATCGCGGCCAAACAGGGCAACCACAACCCCTTTGTCCAGGCCCAGTGCCAAAAGCGGACAGATACCCAGCGTATCGCGGAGTAATGCATGAGAATTCCAAGGATCTATCAGCCCGGCAACTATGACCTTAACCAGCAGTTGATGCTGGACGAGGAAGCCGCCGGCCACGTCGGGCGCGTATTGCGCATGGGCGCCGGCGAGCAGCTCGAGCTGTTCAACGGCGATGGCCACAACTACCTGACCGAGATCGTCGCCGCCAGCAAGAAAAATGTCGAAGTGCGGGTCCTATCCAAGGAGGCGAACGACAACGAGTCACCCCTCAATCTGCATCTGGGTCAGGTGATCTCCCGCGGCGATCGCATGGACTTCACCCTGCAAAAATCGGTCGAGCTGGGGGTCAATACGATTACCCCGCTGTTTTCCGAGCGCTGCGGCGTCAAGCTGACCGGCGAGCGTCTGGAGAAGAAGATCCAGCAGTGGCAGAAGATAGTGATCAGCGCCTGTGAACAGTCAGGCCGCAGCACGGTACCAGAGGTGAGACCAGCGATGCAGCTCGACGACTGGTGCGGTGAAGCCACCCAGGCCCTCAAGCTCAATCTGCACCCCAGGGCCGACCATGGTATCAATGGCCTGGTGATGGAGACTCCAAGGGTGCGTCTGCTGATCGGCCCCGAAGGCGGCTTGTCGCCCCAGGAGATCGCCATGACAGAAACCCATGCCTTCACCGACGTGCTGCTCGGCCCCCGCGTACTGCGCACCGAGACCGCTGCCCTGACGGCCATCAGCGCACTGCAACTTAAGTTTGGCGACCTGAGCTAAAAGGCTCGGCCCTTAGTATTAACAAAAGGAAAGATGAGATGATAAAGCTTGGCATAGTGATGGATCCCATCAGCGACATTAACATCAAGAAAGACTCCAGCTTCGCCATGTTGATGGCGGCGCAGTCGCGAGGCTATCAGCTCTATTACATGGAGATGCAAGATCTGGCCATGGTGAACGGCGTGGCCATGGGTAACATGCGTCGCCTCACGGTGAAGCAAGATCCCCAATCCTGGTACCAACTGGAAGAGGCCGTCGATACACCGCTGGCGGATCTCGACGTGATCCTGATGCGTAAGGACCCACCATTCGATACCGAGTTCGTCTACGCTACCTATATGCTGGAGCGCGCCGAGGAGCAAGGCACGCTTATCGTCAACAAGCCCCAGAGCCTGCGCGACGCCAACGAGAAACTGTTTACCGCCTGGTTCAGCGAATTTACCCCAGACACGTTAGTGACCCGCGATGCCCAGCGCATCCGCGCCTTCTATCAGGAGAAGGGCGATATCATCCTCAAGCCGCTGGATGGCATGGGCGGCAGCTCTATTTTCCGCGTTAAGGCGCAGGATCCTAATCTAGGGGTGATCATCGAGACCCTCACCAACCATGGTCAGCAATATGCCATGGCCCAGGCCTTCATTCCGGATATCACCGCCGGCGACAAGCGCATCCTGGTGGTAGATGGCGTACCGGTTCCATACAGCCTGGCGCGTATTCCCCAGAAGGGCGAGACCCGGGGTAACCTGGCCGCCGGTGGTCGCGGCGTCGCTCAGCCCCTGTCTGAGAGCGATTGGGCCATCGCCAATGCCATCGGCCCCGAGCTGAAGAAGCGTGGCCTGATCTTCGTCGGCCTGGATGTGATCGGTGACAAGCTCACCGAGATCAACGTCACCAGCCCGACCTGTATCAGAGAGATCGAGGCCGCCTTCGACGTGGATATCACAGGCATGCTGATGGACGCCATCGAAGCGCGTGTCGGTCGTTAATCTGGAGCCAAGATGAAACTAACCCGCTTATGTTCCCTCCTCTGCCTGGGTGCCGCGCTGGTATCGGGCAGCCTCTGGGCCGACAACTTGCTCGGCCCGCAGACGGCGCCGAGCCGTCCCAAGAATATCGTCATCATGGTGGGCGATGGCATGGGCCCTGCCTACACCAGCGCCTATCGCTACTATCAGGACAATCCCAATACCCAGGAGATAGAGCAGACGGTGTTTGACCGCCTCTTGGTGGGTAACGCCAGCACCTATCCGGCGCCCGTCAGCGGCTATGTCACCGACTCGGCCGCGGCCGCCACCGCCCTGGCCACAGGGGTGAAGACCTATAACGGCGCCGTGTCGGTAGATGTCGATAAGCGTCCCGTCCCCACCCTGCTGGAGCTGGCCAAGAAGCGCGGCATGAGCACAGGCGTGACAGTGACCAGCCAGATCAACCACGCCACCCCGGCCGCCTTCTTAAGCCACAACGAGAGCCGCCGTAACTATGAGGCTCTGGCCCAGAGCTACCTGAGCACAGATGCGGACGTCATGCTCGGCGGCGGTCAGAAATATTTTTCTGACAAGCTGATCAAGCAGTTCGAGGCCAAGGGGTATCGGGTACTCAAGGATTCAACCCTGCTGGAGGGTGTAACCCAACCTAAGGTGATGGGTCTGTTCGCCGACGTGCAACTTCCCTGGGCGATCGATGAGCCAGAGGCCAGACGTCTGAGTACCATGACCGCCAAGGCGCTGGAACTACTCTCCCAGAACGACCAAGGCTTCGTGTTATTGGTGGAAGGCAGCCTGATCGACTGGGCCGGCCACAACAATGATATCGCCACCGCCATGGCCGAGATGCATGAATTTGCCAGCGCCATCGAGGTGGTCGAGCAGTATGTGCGTCAGCATCAAGATACTCTCTTAGTCGTCACCGCCGACCATAACACCGGCGGCCTCTCTATCGGCAAACAAGGCGATTACCGCTGGGACAGCCAGATGCTGCGCCAGATAAGCGCCAGCCCGACACAAATCGCTAAGCAGGCATTGGCCCAGGACGAGTGGTGGGGCGGCGTGAGCGACGCCCTAGGTTTTACCCCGAGCGATGACGAGTTTAGCGCACTGGATAACGCCAGAATGCAGGGCGAGCAGGTGCTGACCACCCAGCTTAAGAAGCTAATTGACCAGCGCTCCAACACAGGCTGGACCACGGGCGGTCATACGGGAGTGGACGTACAGGTGTTTGCCGCCGGCCCGGCCTCATCCCTGTTTGCCGGCCATCAGGACAACACAGATATCGCCCATAAGCTGATCAGCCTGCTACCTAAAGCGGCTAAGACTAAGCCAGAAGCTAAACAGGCTCCAGCTAAGCCTCTAAAGCCAAAGTCAGCTAAGCCAGTCGATGCTCTGGCAGTAGAAGCCGAGCCAGAAGCGGCGCAGCAGAAAACTGAGGTGAAGGTTAAAGCTGAGATTGAAGCTGAGGTTGAGAGCAAGGCAAAGGATCTCATCGACTCACAGGTATTGCCGAAAGAAGATGTGAAGTCGGCCGTCGAGGCCAAACCGGCCACCGAGGGCCAGTCTGCCGCCAGCGACTCTAACGCTAAGGAGATGGACGCTAAGCAGGCGCTGCAACAGGCAGAAGATCTACTTAGCGAGGGCGCCGAGAGCCAGTCTGCCGCCCCCGTGTCTCAGGTAGACAATCAAGAATAAGCCATATCTTTCACTAGCTACTGTTACTAGCATCAGGCGCTAGCCTATCTCACTAACTCCCCTGCCTAGCCAACTTAGGCTGGGGAGCCTGGCTGATCGGCCACAGGCGAGTCTCCTCTATCTCCTGCAACACCTTAAACACCGACGCCACGTCCAGTGGCCGCGAGAAGTAATAGCCTTGACCCAGCTCGCAGCGCTGACAGCTGAGGCACTCCGCCTGCTGCTGAGTCTCAATCCCCTCTGCCACCACCTGACGCCCCAGATTATGAGCCAGCTCGATCACTGTGGTGATGATATGGGCATCGGCCTCACCATCGAGCACATTGGCGGTGAAACAGCGATCTATCTTCAAGAGATCGAAGGGTAACTGCTTGAGATAGCTAAGCGAAGAGTAGCCGGTGCCGAAGTCGTCGATGGCGATCCTCACCCCCAGTGCCTTGAGCGCCGCCATGGCCGCCATGGCTTGCTCTACCTGCTCGATCACGCTCTCCTCGGTCACCTCAAGCAGCAGGGATTGGGCCGAGATTTGCTGCGCCTCCACCTCCTGACGCACCACGTTGAGTAGATCGGTCGCCAGGAAGTGTTTTGCCGACAGGTTGACCGCGATATAGAGCTCGGGCCAGCCGGCCGACTTGAGCTGGGCGACTAACTCCGAGGCCTTACGGATCACATAGTTACCCACCTCGATGATCGCCTCGCTATGCTCGATATCGGGAATGAAATCCCCCGGCATGATGAGGCCACGCTCGGGATGGAACCAGCGGATCAGCGCCTCGAAGCCGCGCAGCCTGCCAGAGGGCAGTTCGACTATGGGCTGCAGGAAGAGCACCAACTGCTCCTCGTTGATAGCCGCGCCTATGCTCTGCTCTATCATGAGACGGTTGTTGGCCTGATGCAGCATCTCTTCGCTGAACACCCGGTAGTTGCTGCGACCGGCGCTCTTGGCCTGATACATGGCCAGATCCGCATGCTGAATAAGCTCCTCCGCCCTGAGCTGCGAGGTGTTGCAGTAGGCCAGGCCGATACTTGTGGTGACGATCAGCTTGTGGCTGCCCAGCACCACGGGATGCTGCAGGGCCGAGAAGATCCTGTGGATCACATTGCTCACCTCCTGCTCGTCGCGCACCTGCCTGAGCAAGATAAGAAACTCATCGCCCCCCTGACGGAACACGGTATCCATCTCGCGCACGCTGTTGGTCAGCCTGGCGGCCACAATTTTGAGTAGCTCGTCCCCCTGAATATGACCCAGGGTATCGTTGATCCGCTTAAACTCGTCGAGATCCAGGAACATGAGCACCACACAATCCTCCTCGCTGGCGATACAGGCGATGGCGGTCTGCAGCTCATGATGCAACATCGCCTTGTTGGGCAGCCCCGTCAGGGTATCCAGCATGGCGAGCCGTTCCAGCTCATGGGTGTACTCGTCCACCTCATTTTCCATCCCCTGCATGTTATCGGCCAGCTGTCGGGTCGCCAGATGGATCAGATCCACCTCGTCGGGAAACAAGGATGGCTTGCTCGGCAGGCTGGTGCGTACGCTGCCAAAGTCGTGGTCCGCCAGCAGGGGCAAGAGGCTGGCGTGGCGCGCTAGGCTTATCACCGGCGACCAAGCCACTAACAGCACCAGACCGGCGGCCAAGATCAGTCCTACCAAGAGGGTGCCCACCATCCCCAGCTGGAAGGTAGATAGCATCTGCTGCCACTGCTCCAGACTCATCAACACCACGATCGCAGGGGCGTTTTCCACCTTATCCAAGGGAAAGGACCACACCGCCCAGTGGCTGTCCTGATAGCTGTAGATACCATCACCCAGGGAGATCTGCTGCCAGGAGTAGCTGTCGGCCATGTGACTCAGCAGGGCGAAGCTGCTGGGACGGTTGCTGATACTATAGAGGTGACGCCCCCACAGGGGACCGGGGCCGGCGCCGCGAGACTGGGCGCCTAATACCGCCAGCTCGATCGACTTGTCGGTACGAAAGTGGCTGATCACCTCCGTGAGTGCCGACTCGAAGAAGAACAGATGAGGCTTGCTGTTCACCAGGGTCGGTACCAGCACCTGGATCACGCAGTCCTCGACACACACCACCCTGGAGGTGAGTTCATAGGAGGCCTCGCTCTGCATCAGCCACTGAAGATCATCCTGAGAGTGTGGCTCGCCCGCATGGGCCAGTCGTTCACCGTTTAGCTGATACAGGCCAAAGCCCTTGAGATCCCAATAGAGCTGTACGTCGGGCCAGTTCTCGCTCAGCAGTAGCTGATAACCCTCGGCGCCATCATCGCCCTTGGCATTGGCCACAAACCCAAGCTGCATCGCCGCCTGCAGTGAATGTTCCACCGCCGTGTTCATGGAGAAGGAGAGGCTCTGGGCCAGCTTGTCCCGCTGGGCCTCCAGCAACATCTTCTGCTGGTTCAGTAGCTGCTGGTAGGCCAAGGTACAGATCACCCCACCCACCAGGGTCAAGATCAGAATCACCGCGATAAGGAGTTTCCATTTGATACTCAAGAAGCGATTGGGGTGATTCACTATCATTGGATCACCACTGGAACTTGTAGGATATTTCGATGGCAAACAGCGACCAGTCCTTGTCCTGCACCGCCGGATTCGGCAGCAGGATAGGCGTCACCCAAGCCGCGCCGCGCACCTTGTGGTATTCCGCCGCCACCATCCAATCTTTCGCGGGCAGCCAGCGGGTCCCCAGGGTCCAGTCCTGGGCGTAGCCGAAGTAGCCGGGCAGTCCTCGTTCGGCCAGCTTGTCGCCATCTGGGTCCTTCTCATCCTGTACCTGATGATCATAGCGAACAAACACCTCGACATCCCCCGGCAGATAGCCGCGCACATCCAGGTAATAGCCATAGCCCCTCACCTCATAGATACCCAGCTCCGGCGGCACAAACACCCCGCCCACATAGCGATCCCAGTGCAGGTACTCGCCGGTAAATTCGAGGGAATTGACCCGGTACTGGGCCGACACTATCCAGTGTTTGGAGCGCAGGCTGCCATCGGCGAAGGGGCCGCCCAGGTGGGACTGATAACGACTCTTGGCGTCGAAATAGGTGAGTCCTAGCCTCAGGCTGTCGTCCTGATACTCGAGATCCGCGCCCCAATAGCCATCGGCATCGAAGCGGCCAAACTCCTTTGAGCCCACCACGTTACGGGTCAGATCGTCGGAGGTTTGTGCATCCCCCAGGGTGAGGTGCCATTCCAGTGAGCCGTCCAGCACGGGATGGCCACCAAACAGCTCGCCGCCAGTGATATGCAGCAGGGCATCGCGAAGATAGTCGCTATAGACAGACTGGGGCAACAAGATCCCCGGCCGGGTAAAGGAGACATCCCGGGTACTGGTGTAGAAGCCGGCCTCACTCTTAAACAGGCCGCCCCTGGCCCCCACATACCCCTGATCTAAGATGAACTTATACTCGGCGAACAGATAGTCGGCGGAGAGACCTGACTCATCCAGGTTCCCCCATTGGCGATAACGGGCGGCCCCCGCCACACGGAAGTGTTCATCCGGCATCCAAGAGAGGTGCAGCGCCGCCTCGGTGACATCGAAAGTGTCTCCCGACTCGCCAACGATAAACTCGCTGCCATCGGCTGAAATATAGCCCTGACCGATAAAGCCATTGACCTGCCATTGGTTGCTCTTGGTCTGCGCAGCAAGAGGCAGGCAGAGGGCCAGCTGCAAACCTAAGATGCCTGCCAAAAGGATTAAGCGACTAGTGCTCGGCTTCATCTTGTCCTCCTTGACGCTCGATACCAGCCTCGACGGCGAGCTCGCCGCCACCGCCAGACACATAGCCTATCGCCCCGGGCGTGCTGGCCACCTTCTCGCGCATCTGCGCCTCGGAATCCAGGGTAACCGGCCGCTCGCCGACGCCGGAAAACACCAGGCGGTCCCAGCGATGACGCAGCACATAGGGCATCATTTCCAGCTGCTGATAGCAAAATTCTTCATGTATGGGGGAGTTGCTGGGGAGGACGAAGACATGGATCTTCTGACCGTCGGACCAATAGAGCTTCTGCATGGCGAAGATCAGCTTGAGATCCTTCGGGGTGATGTCGGCGATCTCCACAGAAGAGTTGACGATCACCTGAGCGGCGAAAACGTTAGCGCAACAAAGGCCCAGTAGGCACATCCATGTCGACAATTGCCGCATCCTCGCTCCTCTATCTCCTATAGACCTCAGTTATGCGCCAAATCTCACATAACAAAGGATATTTATCCTCTAATGAGATATAGCTTAGGCAAGAATCGGCAAACTGGCATAATAAATGTTACTGATAATATAGTGGCTTGGGCTATAATTGCCGCAAATTCCCCTTTGGCCTGTGGTTGCGCGTGTTATCTAATCCTTCTCAAGTCGTCCTAAGAAATATCGAACTGTTTGAATCAAAGAATGTTTTACTCATCAATCATGAGTGCGATCTTCTGGCGACAGCCCTGTTGGAAGATGCCGCAAAAGTCACGACTCTGGCCCTGGATTTCAACCATTTTCAACGCATCAAAAGCCATGAAAATGCCCGTCTGCAGTGCCATTTCGGCCATCAGCTGCCATCGACGCAAACATTCGATGCCGTGGTGCTCTTCTACCCCAAATCTAAGAGCCTGGCACCCTACCTGATCAACCTGGCCGGGCGTCATCTGATCCCGGGTGGCGAGCTGGTGATCGTCGGAGAGAAGAAGGGCGGCATCCGCTCTATCACCAAACAGCTGCCTGACTACTTCGATGGCGGCATCAAGCTAGACAACGCCCGTCACTGCATGCTCTACAGCAGCAGTCTGCTAAGCGAGGCGCCAGAGATCAAACTCAGCGACTGGGTCAAAGACTATATGCTGAGCACGCCGCAGGGGGAGCTGACCATCTGCAACCTGGTGGGCGTCTTTAGCGAGAAGCGACTCGACGAGGGCACAGAGCTGCTGCTTGAGCACCTGCCCACACTTAAGGGGCGCGTGCTCGACTTTGGCTGCGGCGCCGGGGTGATCACCGCCGCGCTGCTCAAGGCCAACCCAGATCTCGAACTCGAGTGCGTCGACATCAACGCCATGGCGCTGGCCTCCTGCGAGCTGACCCTGGCGGCTAACGGCATGCAGGCCAAGGTCTATGCCTCGGACGGGCTGACACAAACCCAGGGCATGTTCGACGCCGTCATCTCCAACCCACCGTTTCACGACGGCCTGGACAGCACCACAGAGATAGCGACCCGCTTCGTGCAAGAGAGCGAGGCGCAGCTTAAGTCTGGCGGTATTTTTCAGATAGTGGCCAACCGCCACCTGCCCTACAGTGACACCATAGCCAAATTCTTCAAAACCGTGAATGTGGCTGCCGAGAACAACAAATACAAGATCTACGCCAACCGCAAGGCGTAACTCGCTAAAAAAACACTGTTTAATCTGTTGTTTAACGCCGGGGTCGCCCGGCTTTTTTCGCACGAGATCTCATTTCAATCATGCGCTTCATCTGCATCATAAAATAGGGCTTCATAGGTCAAACTTTATGCTGTTATACTCGGGAGAATACTAACTAAAATAATAATTAACCTGCGGAAATCTCTATGCTGGATCCTGGACTGATAGAACTGAGTAGTGACGGAAACTTAGCCGAATTAAAAGTCATTCCCAATACCCATGGCCCACTGACGGTGGATGCCATTCTTGAACTGCTCACCCTCCCCGAATTTTGCCAGCTTTTCCCCCGTAAGAATGTTATCGAAAAGGCCGTCGCCCAGGTCAACAAGGTTATAGGTCAGGACGATGGTCAGTATGAACTCTTCTTCGAGATCGCCGAGCGCCGCGACGCCGAGATAGCCATCACCCTCAGCGACGACAAGATGAGCGCCGAGATGACGCTCACCGCCCCCTGGGGTGGCAAGTCACTGACACTGCAAGATATCTTAAGGGCCCTCAAGGCCGAACAGATCAGCATGGGGCTGAGTAAGGTCAAGATAGAGGCCCTGCTGGCCAAGCTGCCGACCTTGGCCCCAGGCGAGAGTTGCAGCGAGGTGATTGCCCACGGCAAGCCTGCCATCAATGGCACCAATGCCATCGTCGAGCGTAAGGTGCCCCTGGCGAGGGAGCGTCTGCTGCAGCCCCAGGAGCGCGCCGACGGTACGGTGGACATGCGTAACCTCGGCGAGATCATCATGGTCAAACCCAAAGACAAGTTGATGGTTAAGCTCCCCGCCACCGAAGGCACTAAGGGCTACAACGTTCAGGGTGAGCCGCTACTGCCGATCGCCGGCAAAGATCTTAAACTTACCGCAGGCACGGGCGCCGAGCTGCTGGAATCCGATCCCAATGTGTTAGTCGCCACGGTCGCCGGCCAGCCGGTGGAGACCAAGACAGGCATGCAGGTCGATGACGTGCTGCAGATTAAGGATGTGGATATCGGCTACGGCAACGTCGACTTCAAGGGCAGTGTCCTGGTTACGGGCGACGTGCATGAAGGCATGGTGGTCAAGTCCACCGGCGATATAA
Organism: Shewanella halotolerans; assembly: GCF_019457535.1. Taxonomy (NCBI): domain Bacteria; kingdom Pseudomonadati; phylum Pseudomonadota; class Gammaproteobacteria; order Alteromonadales; family Shewanellaceae; genus Shewanella; species Shewanella halotolerans. The sequence goes on from NZ_CP080417.1 coordinate 3,898,670, forward strand.
CCGTGATGGGCTTCGTCGACTCGGCCCAGCTGATCGCAGATGGTGACATCACAGTCAGCAAGGGGGTGATCGGCCGCCAGCTCAAGGAAGATCAACTCTCTACCAAGCTATCTGCCAAGGGGCAGATCTCCGCCCAATTCGTGCAGTATTCGGAGCTGCAGGCCGAGGGCGACATCCTAGTTACCAAGCAGCTACTGCACAGCCACACCCAGACGGCGGGGAAACTAATCGTCAGCGACGCCAACGGCCGCCGCGGCGACCTGGTGGGCGGCGTGGCCCAGGCCGATAAGGGGGTCAAGGCGGTGATCATAGGCGCCACGGCCGGTACCCGCACCGAGGTATTCTGCGCCATGAAGTGCGGCGAGCTGAAAGAGGAGCTCAAGCAGCTGGATCATGGGATCAAACACATGGTGGTAGCCAAGCTCAACATAGAGGCCAGCCTCAACAAGCTGCCCCCCAAGGCCGAATGGCAGGACGATGCCCTGATGGTCGAGCAGGTCAAGGGGATGCTGGAGGAGAAGCGCCGCATCACCGAGGAGTGGTCCCGGGAGGAGCAGGAGTTCAACGCCATCAAGCAGGAAGTGGAAAACTATTATCAGGAGTACCGCATCGAGGCCTGCAAGCATATCTTCGCCAACGTCGAGCTACATATCGGCCCGGCCTTTAACCGCACCCAGCGCGAACACGGCCCCTGCATAGTGGTCAACGAAGGCCAGGAGATCAGCTTCGACTATAGCAATCGTAAGTGATCTCAATTGATTAGACGACTAACGAGGCCCGGCAAAATTGTCGGGCCTCTTTTCTTTGCCATGGCTTTACAGGCATAATCCCCGCCAGATAGCGGTAACGGATAACGGAAAACACGTGGAACTACTGAGAATAGACTGTTTAGGCAAAGAGTTGCGCCTCGAAGGCTCAATGGCCGGCTGGCAACAACTCTTCTGGGACAATCAGCTGGTGTCGGTCAAGGAAGCCAGTGCCGATAATCAGGGGCTGAGAAACCACGAGTTTGAGTTAAGCCGCCACGACCCACAGCAAGAGACGGTGCAGAAGATCCCCCTCACCCTGGAGGTGGACCTCATCTGGCAACCCTTCACGCTTAACTATCGCCTGCTGAGCGAAGACGCTGTGCTGAGCGAGGGCAGCCGCAACGCCAAGGATATCGAGCGCCAGACGCCGGTCACCCCGGTAAAGGCACCACAGAAACTGAGCCTGGTGGGCCTGGCCTCCTTAGGCTTTAAGCTGCTCAAGAGCGCCAAGGTGATCAAGGTGGTGCTGGCCGGTGCCAGCGTGGCCGCCTACTCCTGGCTCTTCTCCTTCCAGTTTGCCCTGGCGCTGATCGCCTGTCTCATGTTCCACGAGTATGGCCATATTCGCGCCATGAAATATTTCGGCATGAAGACCAAGGGGATCTACCTCATCCCCTTCATGGGTGGCCTGGCGCTCAGCGATGAGAAGATCAACACCCGCTGGCAGGATGTGGTGATCTCCATCATGGGGCCTACCTTCGGCCTCCTGATGTCGATAGCGGCCCTGGTCGCCTACTGGATCACAGATAACCCGCTGTTTGCCGGGCTTGCCGCCTTCAACGCCCTGCTGAACCTGTTCAACCTGCTGCCCATATTACCGCTGGATGGCGGTCATATCCTCAAGAGCATCAGCTTCTCCATGAACAGCCTGATGGGGCTGGTCGCCTGTGTGGCCGGCGCCGCCATCGGCGTCTTCATCAGCTATAGTCTGGGGCTGGCGCTGCTGGGTTTCCTGCTGCTGATCGGCAGCTTGGAGATCGTCTTCGAGTGGAAGAGCCGTCACCAGAGCCATCTGCTGCCGCTGGACAGATACGGTCAGATCTTCTCTACCATCTGGTATCTGCTGACCGTCGCCGCCCTGGTCGCCATCATCTGGTACCTGGCCGGTAGCGGCGATGACGTGCTTGGGCTGCCGCTCAAGATACTGCAGAGCTAAGTCATCTAAGAAGCTCCCCCTCTATCGCCTCGCCCTCCTCTGAGGGCGAGACGCCTCTCAACAAAGCAGCCTTCCTCATAAATCCGGCCCTTCTCCCTCAACAGTCCCAGCCCAGACAAGGTGAACAAAAGGTAAAATTTTTCACATTTTCTCGCCATCTCGTTGCCGAATAAACAATAAATATATTTATTCAAATAAAACAGATAAATAAACAAACAAAAACTAACCATTATCAGGCTGTTTTTAGTCAAAAAAACAGCAAATATAGGTATTTTCCGATCCCCACCTAGGGACATTTGCGGATATTTTTAAAAGTTACAATAACGTTACAATCGATACATCATCAGAGGATGACCAAGAGCAAATAGATAAAATTTTATTTAAAAACAGATAGTTTTTTGAGGTGCAACATGATTAAGTCCATATCGACAGGTAGAACACAGCAGGGTAATTTCAGCCCAGTTGAAAAACAGATGTTCGGCGCTGCGTTACTGGCCGATACCGGCACCTCAAGCCCATTCTCCGATGCACTCAGCATTGCCGAAAGTGGATGTTCAAGCAGTTTACTGCAGCAACTCACCAGCGTGACCAAGCGATTTCGTCACCTCAAGGCGGAGCAATATCTGCTACGCCAACAGGACCAGTTTGACTCGCTGTTTGTGGTCAAGAAGGGCGCCCTCAAGAGCTATCGCCTGACCCCGGAAGGCGAGGAGATAGTGACTGGCTTCTATATGGAGGGCGACGTCATAGGCGCCGGCGGCCTGGGTAACCATAAACACTTCTACTCTGTGGTGGCGCTGGAACCTTCTAGCCTGTATGAGATCCCCTTCGCCAAGTTGCTGCAACAATCCGCCATGGAGCCGATAGTGCAGCAGCTGATGCTCAAGCTACTCAGCCAGGAGATGCAGGCGGATCAGAGCCTGAGACTGATCCAGCTTAAGCAGGTCAAGGCGGCCATCGCCTCGCTGATCCTCAACATCGCCAACCGCCTGACGGCGACCCAGATCACCCTGCCCATGAGCCGGGTGGATATCGCCAACCTGTTGGGAGTCGCCTCGGAGACCGTCTGCCGCGAGTTCACCCGCCTGCAGAAGCAGGGGCTGCTGTCGGTCAACCGTAAGCATATCGTCATCAACGATCTTCCCCAGCTACAGCAAGCGGCTGGCGGAGATTGCTACTAAGCAATCATTCATCAAAAACTAAGGCACCCATCTGGGTGCCTTTCAATGCTTCATTTTAGTTAATTTCAATTGCCTTTCGCGGCTAATTTAAAACGCGTTTCGGCGCTAATCTAAAGTGCCTTTCGCAGTTAATTTAAAACGCCTCTCGGGGCTAATTTAAAGTGCCTTTCGGGGCTAATCTAAATTGCCTTTCGGCGCTAATTTAAAGTGCCTCTCGGCGCTTATCTAAATTGCCTCTCGGCGCTAATCTAAATTGCCTTTCGGCACTAGGCCATAGATAGCTCTGACATCCTTGGCGGAGAAGATCCGCTCAGACATCACAACCTCATCGATGATCCCGGGAAAACGCGCCTGACCGAAGTTAGGATAGTCGCCGGGGATCCCGCCGATAAAAATATCGTTCATGATGGAGCCAACCTTACGATCCAGGATATCGCTGGCATCCAGCTCACCGTCGATATAGAGGTTGGCCTGATGACCGTCGTGTACCAGGGCGATGTGATACCAGCGATCGTTGCTGAGCAAAGTGCGGGAGCGCACCGCCACCTCGGGGGAGAAACCTGAGGCGTCATAGATCAGCAGCTCCAGATGCCCCTGATTGATCCTCAGCTTGTTGCTCTGCACATCGCCATACCAGCCGCCAAGCAAAGGGTAGATATCCTGCTCGTTGATAGCTAAAGGTTTTATCCACATCCCCATGCTGATACCGCCAAAATCGAAGGTGATCTCCCGCCCTCTGGCCCGTTTCATCTCATCGCTCTTACAACAGATGTCGAACGCCACATAGGCCTGCTCATTGGCGGAAAAATCTATCCCTTGGCCCTTGATGCCGGGTACCCGCTTGCCGCCCACCAGGGTGCCAGTCCATACAGAGCCGAAGGTGTCGGTAACGTCCTCGTTCTGCTCCTCGAATGACATCAAGGATGAGTGACCATAAATGTTGACCTCCACCACCTTAAGCAGGGGATCGCCCTCTCCGGCCCCCGAATGCAGCGGCTCATACTGCCACAGGGTGACGCCAATGAAGCCGATAAGGATCAGAGACAGGGCGCCAGCGAGTTTAATCAGAGGCCCATGCTTCATGATACCGGCCCCTGCTCGCTCTGCGGCTTATTTTCCGATAGTGTTTCAGGCTCGGCTGTTAGCTTGTCCCCCTGGGGCAGCAGCATGGTGAAGTCGCAGCCGCCAAACTCGTTGATACTAAAGAGCAGTTCGCCGTTGTGGGCATCGATTATGGTCTTACAGATGGCCAGGCCCATGCCCATCCCCTCCTGCTTAGTAGTAAAGAAGGGGGTAAAGATCTCCTTGGCCGCCTCGGCGTCTATGCCACAGCCACGATCACGAATGCGAATGCTCACCTTATCGCCACACTCCTCAACCCAGATCTCGATAATGCTCTCGGGTGGGCTGGCCTCCATAGCGTTGCGCAGCAGGTTAAACAACACCTGCTGTAGCTGCACCAGATCGCCGATAACCGTGAGCCGCTCGTCGGCAAGCCCTTGCACCAAACTGACCTTATATTGCGACTCAAGTGTCTCCAGCAGATGGCTGGTGCTGGTCATCAGTGCCTTGACCCCAATCTCGCTGCGACTACTGGCCTGCTTGCTGATGAACTGACGTATGGTGCGGATCACCTCGCCAGCCCGCAGCGCCTGCTCGGTGATCTTCTCCAGCGCCTTGATCAGCGTCTCAGGCACACGCTCATCGCCCTTGTTGCTGCGCAGCGCGGCCTGGGCATAGGTGGCGATGGCCGTCAGCGGCTGGTTGATCTCGTGGGCGATGCTGCTGGCGATCTCCTCCATGCTGGTGACCCTGTCCATATGGGCCAGCTGCTCGCGGCTGCTGCGGCTGTCAAACTCCGCCTCTTCCCTAAGCCTTAGCTCCTGCGCCAGCCTGGTCTGCATCTCGTTGAGCGCCGTCACCACAGTATCTAACTCATCCACCTCGCCTCGGCGCGCTGGCATTCTGTCCAGGGTCAGGGCCGGCGCATGGCCGTTAAGGGTTAAGTTGTGGGCGTACTGGCTGATCTTATTCAGATGACGGGTTACCAGGTACTGGAACAGCAGCAGAATAAAGGCGGCGATAAGAAAGGTCTTCACCGCGGTGGCAACCAGGATAAACCAGATCTTCTGTTTGAGGCGCTCATAGAGGGGATCTAGCCCTGCCACCAGATGCAATGTGCCCAGCGGCTCCTTGGCGTTCGTACTTTTCGTGGGATAGAGCAGGAACTTGGTGTCTATCACCCTATCGGACATCACCTTACCGGTGCGCTGTAACACGCGATCCCGGGCGATGATGCTGATGCGCTCGATATCCGGCAACTTGACCAGACCATCGATCAGCAGCTGTAGCTGGGTGGGATTATTCTGCTCCAGGTAGTGGGCGATGCCGTCGAGGTGGGAATTTTGCACCTGCTCGATCTGCTGCTCTATCTGGACCACCTCGTCTTGGTATTCCACATAGAGTTGCAGCGCCGACGACAGGATAGTGATCAGCACACTGAATAGAATAATGTATAAGATTAACCGCTTAGCGGTTCTACCGGTAAATGCGCCCAAATTGAATTTGCTTATCATAATCTGTGATCACTTCCCATAGTGTCATATTGGGGCACACTTCTCCAGCATCGCCGCCAGCGCCCGTTGGCCATAGGCACAGGGCCTCGCTCTTGCCACAAGGCTTAATCAAACTGCCCTAACGATCTCTTATCAGGCATCCTCTTTTTTCATGAGCTTATTCTTGTCGCGGTTTGTCGCACTCGGGATTAGATTCACCCGGTTTTACTGACTCACTCACTTTTACTGCCTCGCCCGGCTTGATTGGCGCAGCCTGCTCTTCACTCTTTAGCGGCGATTCGCTCTGATCTGCCTGCTCTGTGGTATCCGCCTGGCAGGGAGCACTCTCTGATTCTGACTGCGCTTCTACCGCTTTACCCTTCTCGTCCAGCTTCTGCTCGAACGGCAGTCTGTGATTGGGCACTATATGATCGCCCTGACTGTTATCTGCCTTGACGGGCGACATCTCGCGCACAGGTTCTGACCCCGCTTGTGCCGCACTCTGCTGCACCTTAGGCTTGTTCTTGGCCTTCTCGGCATCGCTATTGGGTTCGCAGGCCATCGCGCCTCCTAGCAGGGGGAGTGTCAGTAAGATGATTGCCAGATTGTGATTACTCATTGTCTGTTACCTCTCTACAGGTAAAAAAGGTGCCCGAAGGCACCTTTTATCGTTTAACGATTCACTCTTCTGCGCCATCCGAAGGCGAGCAAGGCACCCAGCAATAGCTGTAGACCCGCGCCCCCTTTCGACGAGCTGGTGTTATCGACAATGTTGACATTGGCAATGCTGTTGTCAGAGACGGCAACTTGCTCATCATCGCTCGACAGAGCCAGGCTGAAGGACTCGGTCGCCTCCTCCTTGTCGTCCGCACTGATGGCAACCACTATCTCCTTGGCCGCACCGTCTTGGTCGGCCCAGGTCAGCGTACCTTGCGCCAGGGTGAAGTCTTCACCGGCAGTGGCGGTACCATCGACGGCGCGGTAGTTAACGCTCACCTCACCATCGACACCACCGAGACGCTCAACCATCAGAGTCACGCTGCCATCGGCCTCGTTCACCTCATAGCTTGTGGCCTTAAAGCCCACTACGCCCGGCACTTTGGCTTCTACCGTCAGCGACAGCGGAATCGCCTGAGTACCATATGGGGTATCGCTTTGCAGCAGCAGCTGTACCTGATGCACGCCTGGCGCCAACTCGCTGGTATCGACATCGAAGGTCACCTCTTGCTCGCCAGCGACATTCAGCTGACCGCTGGTGTGTGACACGTCAAGCCAGGTCACATCCTTATGGTCACACACGCCGGTCTCACCAGAAGAGACGGTAAACATCTTGCTGCCTTCGATATCGACCAGACGCAGATTACCGTCACAATCGATATCCAGACCCGTCTGGCCAAAGTTGCTCATGCCATCGACATTGAGCGCGCCAACCATACGGAAGTCGTCACGGCTATCCAGTACGTAGATATCCAATACCTGGTCGACCTTCTCAGAACCTGGATCTGCCGGACCATTGGTACTGATGAACAGGTGACCGCTGGCCGAGTTGTAAGCCATGCCAGATACCGACACGCCCACTTCCTCAGTCTTGTGCACCTCACCAGACTCATCGAAGTAACTAATGGTCATATCGCTGGCAGAACCACCAATGAAGTCACCAGACACTGGATCATAGGCCAGCCCAGAGATAGCGCCGACACCAGGACAGACACGCTTGCCTGTCACCATCAGCTTGCTTGGGTCGATCTCATGAATACAGTCGTCGGCAAACAGCGTCGCCTGCCACAACATGCCGGTGCGGCTGTTATAGGCGCCGTCGGTTAACAATCCGCCTTCAGGCAGCATGGCATCTAAGTCGATCACTTCGCCGGCTGGTTTGCCTTCTGCGTCATAGCGATACAACTTGTTGTCACCGCCAAATATCTTAACGTTGTTCACCCACAAAGAGCCGCTGCTGCGATCCATGGTGGCGCTATAAGGAACGGCCAAGCCAAGACTCGATTTCTCGACTGACTCACCAAAGCCTAACTCAGCCTCCGCCATCGGATTTTCCAGCTCGCCCTCGACGGTCGCGGCCAATTCACCCAGTCGGTAATTCACCTCTCGGCTACCCACGTTCTTGACCGTCAGGCTCAGCTCACTCTGCTTACCGCTGCGCACGGTTGCCGCAAGCTCTGGCTGATCCACCTCCAGCATACCCGCCTTAAGGCTAAGGTGCTGCACGGCAATCTTGTTGTCGGTAACGGTCAACTGGCTGTTACTCACGCCATAGCCGCTCTGGGTCGCCGAGACAATCTGGCTGCCTGCGCTTTCAAACAGACGATATTGCCCCTCGGTGTTGCTCGATACCTGAGTATCGCCCAGCCATACCTTGGCCTGTGCGATAGGCGCTTGGGTGTTGGCATCTGTGATGTTACCCACGGCCAAACCACCCTGCTCCATGGCACAACCCAGACCAAACTCGACGTCGTCGATTTGCGCCCACCAATCCCAGGCAAATTCGTTGGCATTATGGTAGCGCCAACGCAGACGGAAGTTGCTACCGCCCACTAAGGCTTCGCCAATATCCACGTTAACCACTGTACCTTGTTCGCTGGCATTAGCCGAGTGCAGGGTCTGCCACTCGCCGCCATCGACGCTGATGTCCATATCCAAGGCCGAGTCGCCGGATGGGCGGAAGCCCTCCTTGAAACGAACCGTGGTGAAGCCACCCAACTCGGCAACTGACATGATAGGCGTTAGCAGTGAGGAGTCATACGCCTTACGGCCACCCTTATCACTGTCGATAGAGGCCGCAAGCCCCTCACCCGTAGTGTTGTTAGGACGTTCCCACTGCTCGTTGGTCTTCCAGATAACACCGGTACCTGCGGCATCGACGACTGTCCAGCCTTGAGGCGGGAAGTCTGGCGACTCGAAGTTCACCAGTGATGCTGTGTTGGTATCTATCTTGCGGTAACCCAGGGCGCTACAGACCTGCTTGTCTACCGCCAGGTTAAAGGCAAGACCACTCACGCCATCGCCGCCTGGCACTAGATCCATGGTCTCTGGCAGATAGCCAGGTGCACGGGCGGTGATCGCCACAGGCCAGCCTTCATAACCCACGACGCTAAAGCTGCCATCGATCGCATCGGTAGCGATCGGCGTAGTCGGGATCAGCTCACCGTTCTGGCCGATCGCACCGGGTACGCCCCAGCCGTGACCTGAACCGTCGTTGATCTTGCCCGAAATCGTCACCTGAGGCATCTCGGTCAAGACCACGTTGCGCTCTAAATCAGAGTCCTTGGCCACAGAGACACTGCCCTGGCTCGCCTTGGTATGACCGTATGCACGGGCCGACACCTGATAATCGCCCACAGGCAGTTGCAGCTGATACTTACCTTCAGCGTCGGCCACAGTGCTGTAAGGGCCGGCAACCACTTCGGCGTTCGCCAGTGGCAAGCCAGTGACGCTGTCGGTCACCACACCGTGAAGCATACCGGTAGGATCGGCCACACAGTTAGGGAAGCTGAACTTGCCGATGCGAGTAGCCCACATAGACTCGAAGTCGTGATCGGCGCCATACTCCTGGGTATACCAGAAGCTACAATCGTCCGTCGGGTCGATCGTCATCATGCTGCGCTTACCATAGTGACCATCGAAGGAGTTCACCTGGGCCGCCTCGGCATCCACCAGCACCTGCTCAGCCAATGAGATCTGACCCAGAGGATCGCCGTTCAAACGGCCGGTATAGCGTACAGAAGGCAGCATCTCTTCACCCGAGATGGCGTAACCCATGCCTATGTTGCCCGTGGCATCCATCGCCATACTCGCCAGCCAGCGGTGGTTGGCGTCCGGGGCATAGCTGCCCTGCTGATAGATCTCGGCGCCTGCACCCAGGTTGCGGATCTCATACCAACGTACACCGAAGTGTTGCTCGCCCACGTCAACCGTATGGTTAACCACCAGGCTCTGGTGGTCGCCAAACTGTCTAAAGGCGGCGCGGTACATCAGCTTCTCTTGGTAGGCTTTCAGGGCGTTGTAAGAATCGCCACCCCAGGAGTCCTGCTCGATACAGGTATTGCCACAGGCCTGGTTAATATCAAATGGCTCGGTCGCCAGCGCAGCGACCTGGCTGAACTGACTGTTTTGCGGGTTGTTCCAGTCGGTCTTGAAGGCCCAAACCTGGATCTCATCCTGGGCACTGCCATGGACCTTATCGTCCTGCAGGCTGAGGAAATAGTTAGGTGTCCCGGCGGCAGGCGCGCGCTTACCGTCGAGATCCACCGGCAGCAGGTTTGCTGTCAGCGGCGCATCGAAATAGATAGAACGTGCAGGTACGCCGTAGAGCATCTTGTCACGTTCAAACACCACGGCGGCGGTACCGGCTTTGCTGTTGTCGCTCTTGTTGTGTTGATTGGCCGACAGATAATAACCGTCGCTCCATACGCCGAGCTGGGCGCCGTTGTGCCACTTGTCGCCGTTTAATTCAAATTCATATAGATGCCAGTCGCCGGTAGGATCGCTGGTCTTAGAAACGGCGAAACATTGACGGCTCTCCTTTCCGGAGACATAGGCGTGTTGGGTCACTACCCAGCGGTCGGCGAGCTGATCGTAAAGCACGATAGGCTCACGCTCAGTGGTCGGGCTCTCCCAGGGTTTAGCCGGAGCCGGGTTGGCATTAGGGTCGCCACAGACACCGCCCAGACGCTTCCAGAACTCTGTCATCGGGGTGCGGTCAACCAGCAGGTTGCCCTCTTTGTCCCACACGGCAAATGCCATGTTGACCACCTGAACATAGTGGTCGCGGCCGACATCACCCGCCACATCAGGCATTGCAGCCTCATTGAAACCGCTACGGGTTAGGCCATCGAAGTTCAGCTCGGGGGCTGGCATGGCGCCTGTGCCAGGCTCAGCTTGCACCACGGTATCGCTGTACTGCTCCAGTGCAACGGCCGAAGCCATCTGCTCCTGGTATTGAGCTTCCATCAGCGCCTGATTCGAGGCCGAGATGCTAGGTTTGGCCAGCTTGGTCTGAGCTGTCGGTTGGAATTTTAGTTTATTACTCACCAGCATCTTGTTGGCGAGTTTCACCAAAGGTGTCGACGACGCTTGGTTCAATGACTCCCCGACAACCGGAGAGCTGGCTGCACAAGAAAAGGCGCTGACCGTCGCCAATAATCCCGCTAGCCCCACAGAGCTGCAGCCTTGCCATGTTGACTTTTTGATACCCATCAAAAGTCTCCTTATTATAGGTTTACCTTGGCTCACGTCGTCATTGGGCGCCCTAAGACACACTCTTATCTAAAGTCGCCACTAAAGTTGACGTGATTTGCCGTTATTCGATGCTTGTGTGTATACCAGTGATACAAACTACCCGTTATTGCGCGCGGCCAACTGACAAAGATCAGTTGGGCTCAAAGATTGTGCGCTAACAGCGCCTTTAGCTGTTTGGCCTTAGCCAGTAACACCTGTTGCTGGGCCTGATAGGCAGGCACGGCATCCACTAACGTGCTGCCCACGGTGAAGGCGGCGGCATACTTGGGCTGCTTGATACGCTCTTTCTTATCCAGATACTTGTCGCTGCCATGCTTGAACTGTTCGAGACGCGGTGACAGCGCCGCCATGGCGTCCAGAGACTTATTGGTGGCCTGAATCACCTGGGCCAGCTTGGCTGGGTCTTGCTCGGCTTCGATGGCCGCACTCAGCTTGGCGTTGACCTCGCTCGCCTGCTCGAGATAGGCGTTTAGCCGTTCGGCGTAGGGATAGCTGCCCTGGCTGAAATCTGCCGAGGTTAGCGGCGACAGCGCGTTGAGCCCCGGCAGATAGTTATCGCGCTGCACCTTGGCGAAATGAGCCGAGATGGCCATAAAATCCAGCATCAGCTGTGATTGATCCTGATTGAGTTGATGATAGGGATCGCTGGCCACCTTGCGGGCATGGGCCAGATCGCGCCAGCCTACCGTTTCGGCTTGGGCGCCGCTGGCCAGCAAGGCGATAGAGATGGCAAAAACAGAGAGGAAACGTGACATATCGATTTCTCCAATTTGAATGCTAAAGGTAGAAAGCCAGCGCGAGGCTTCGCGCTGGCTTAATCACACTTATGAACGACGCGCTTGGCGACGGCTAAACAGTGAGCCGACACCCAGTAGCAGCAGTAGGACTGGGCCTAAGCTACCACCGCTGGACTTCTTGTCTTCCAGCTCAACCGTGGCTATGGTTGCCGCGTTCAGGGTCGCACCACCAGTCGGTTGTGACAGTGCCACACTGAAGGACTCCATAGACTCCTCGACATCATCGCTCAGCAGCTTGATGCTGATGGTCTTGTCGGCCATGTCCATGTCCTCCCACTTGATGACGCCCCAGGCGGCTTCGAAGTCTTCACCCGCCTTGGCCGTTGCATCCAGAGTGCGGTACTCCAGGGTCAAGGCGTTGTCGCTGCCACCTTGACGTGAAACCGTCAGGGTCACAGTGCCATCGGCCTCGTTAGCCTCATAGTGAGTCACGGCAAAGCCAAGTACGCCAGGGACACGCTCATTCACGGTCAGTTTCACCGGAATAGACTGCATCTTGTATGGGCTGTTGCTGTTGAGCAGCACCTGAACCTCATACTCGCCCGGCGCCATGTTGGCGGCGTCCACATCCAGGGTCACCTGCTGGTTACCCGCGACACTCAGTTCACCGACGTTAGGGTTAAGCGATAACCAGTTCACATCCTGGAAGTCACACACGCCAGTCTCGCCAGACTCGATCTCGAACAGCTTCTGCGCTTCGATATCCAGCGCCCACAGATGACCCTGACAATCGATAGTCAGACCCGAACCACCACCGTCGGCACGGCCGTCGATGGCGTAACCGCCGATCACCTGGTAATCGTTCGCCACATCCAGGATGTAGATATCGATATCCATAGGCTTGAAGCTGTTGGTCGCCACAAACAGGTGCTGCGATGTTGGGTTGAAGGCTAGGCCTGAGATAGGCAGACCCACATCGGTCGACTCAAGCAGAGTACCGTCGCTGCTGAAACGATGGATCAGACCGTCGATGAATGAACCCGAGAAGAACTGATCGTTCACCGCGTCATAGGCCAGGCCACGCTGCGAGGTAGTCACGTCAGGACATAGACGCTTGCCAGTAGCCTGCTTCTCAACTGGATCCAGCTCGTAGATACAACGCTCACCGCCCACCATGATCTGCCAGAACTTGCCACTGCGACTGTTATAGGTCATGCCAGCGTGGGCACCACGTGTAGTCATCAGCGGATGCAGGTCGATCTTGTCTTCGGTCTTGGTACCATCTTGCTTGAAGCGATAGACCTTATCGTCACCACCGAACACACCCAGGTTGTTGATCCAGAGATCGCCCGTTGACTGGTCGAAGACCACGCCGTTAGAGGCTACTAGATCTACTGCCCAGCTCTGTACCACCTGGCTCTCTTCGAGATCAGCCTGTGGCAGTATGAAAGGCACGCGGATGTTACGGGTCGTCAGATCCCACAGGTTCTTAGGTCCAAACTTACGACCGCCGATAGCCAGCTTAGGCCCTTCGACAGGCGCGGCCTGCGGTGCATTGATCTCGCCTAGCTTGAAGGTAAGATCGTTGCTGCCCGAGTTTTGGATCTCGAAGCTTTCGCTCAGGTTACGACCACTGGTCACAGCCAGCTCGATGGTTTCAGTTTCAGAGCTGAGACGACCCGCCTTAACGCTGAAGTCCTTGGCAGTCACTTCATCGGCAGCCACGCTGACATTCTCTTTCACGTCGGCATAGCCGGCCTGATGCAGGTTAAGCTGCTGCTCGCCCTGGGCCGAGAAGATCACATACTGACCCTGGTTATCGCTCATCGCCTTGTTACCCAGACCGTCGATGATCTCGACGTTGGCTACCGGCAGTTGAGTGTTGAAGTCGGTAATGGTACCAGCCACCAGGCCACCCTCTAGCGAGCTACAACCACGGGCGATAGAGATATCATCTACCTGAGCCCAGTTATCCCACTGCTTGTTGTCACCATAGATGTGGTGATAATGCCAACGCAGACGGAACTCGCTCGCGCCTAGTACCTCAGCGGCCAGATCGTAGTCAACCAGACGCTCTCTGGCGGTATCTGGATAGCTCAGCAGCGTCTTCCAGGCGCCGCCGTCGACACTGATGTCGAGATCAACCATAGAACCGCCGAAGATGCCACCGACGAAGTCCAACTTGAACTGCAGTGCCGTGCTCTCTTCCAGGGCGCTGACCTGAATGCTTGGTGATACCAGGCTGGTGTCATACTTACCCCAACCGTAACGGTCGTTATCTACCGCCGCAGCCTTACCGCTACCGCCGGTAAAGTTAGGACGATCCCAAGCGGTATTAGTACGCCACTCGATATCATCACCAGTTGCGTCATTAACCACGGTCCAGCCCGCAGGAGGAAAGGTCTCACCATCGAAGTCTTCGACAATACCGTAGGCCTTGTAACCTGGCGCGCTACAGACGCTGTTGTTTACATCCAGCGCTATGGTCACACCGTTGGCGATCTGAGTATCGCTCGCCACGAAGTCAAGTGACTTCTCGTGATAGCCGCTCAGCGCAGTCGAGGCAGTGATCTTATAGCCCCAGCCCTGATAAACCTCGACGCTGAACTCGCCGGTTGCCGGGTCGTTCATCAACTCAAGGTTTGGCGCCAGTTCGCCAGCAAGGGCCAGCTTGGCCGCCAATGGCCAGCCATGACCACTGTTGTCCACCACCTTACCGCTTAGGGTAACCAGTGGCAGTGGCGACAGTGAATCACTCAGCGTCTGCTCGCTATCTTCGGCGATCGCCAGATCCGCGTGCTTGGCTTCTTGGTAGCCGTAGGCGCGAACACTCACGTCATAGCTGCCGACAGGCATGGTCACTTCATAGTGGCCATTCTCGTCAGTAAAGGCGGTCACCGCGCCGGCTTTCACCATGGCATTGGCCAGTGGCTTACCTTCGACGCCGGTCACAGTGCCGACCAGTGTGCCCTGAGGACCAGTGGTACAGTTAGGGAACTTGAAGGAGCCGATGCGTGTCATCCAGTCGATATCACCGGCGTTAAGATCACCATAGTATTCCTGGGTGTACCAGAAGGTACAGTCGTCTACCGGGTCCACACTCATGGTGCTGTAGTCACCCCAGCGACCGTTGGCGCCGCGCTGTGAACTGCCACCAGCCACCAGCTCGTTTTCACCCTGTGGCATGGTATTTAGGGGATCCGATGCCAGACGGCCGGTATAACGTACCGACGGATAGGTGTTAGGGCCAGAAACCGTGTACCCCAGGGCGATGTTGCCCACGGCGTCCATGGCGACACTGCCCATCCAGCGGGTATCGCTATCAGGCGCGTAGCTGCTCTGCTGATGAACCACAGGCGTGGTGCTTGGGTTGCGGATCTCGTACCAGCGTGGGCTCCAGCGATTGGTATCGGCGTCGCCGGTAAACACTGTATGGTTGAGCACCATGGCCTCATGATCGCCATAGTTACGATAGGCGAGACGGAACATGAGACGATATGGAATGCGGTCCAGATAATCTTCGCTGCTCACGTCAGGCTGAGGAATACAGCCACCCTTACAGCCACTGAACTCCATGCCGGTCACCGGCAACATGGCGATCTGCTCGAAAGTAGATAGCTCTGGATTTTGCCAATCTGTCTTGAAGGCCCAGATATGCAGCTCATCGGTGGCAGGCCCCTGGCTGTCATCGATAGGTTGCACGAAGTAGTTAGGCGCCCCTTCCGGTGGCGGCGTCAGACCATCGAGGTCGGCCGGTAGCATACCGCCCAGCTCTGGTGCAGGATCGTCGAAGTAGACCATGCGGGCTGGTTCACCGCGCAGCATCTTCTCACGCTCGAACACCACGGCGCCGGCGCCGCCCCACTGATCTTCACGACCATCGAGGTAGAATTGGTTCACCGACATATAGTAACCGTCTGGCCACACACCGAAGTGCGGGTAGTCGTTCATCTTGATGTCGCTGATCTTAAAGTCATACAGGTGCCATTCACCGGTAGGATCCGGCGTCTTAGACACGGCGATACACTCGTGGTAGTCCGACTGGTTGATGGCGAACTGGCTCATCATCCAGCGATCCGCGAGGGGATCGTAGAGCACGATAGGGTCACCATCGTTGTTCTGGGCACAGATGCCCCCCAGGCTCTTCCAAATCGCATTGGTCGGCGTTGGCGGGATCAGCTGATTGCCCTGCTTGTCCCAGATGGCGAAAGAGACGTTAACCATCTGCACATAGTGATTCGGGCCGACATCGCCTGTGGTATCGGGCGGGGCAACACGGTTGATATTGTCGATGCCGTCGAAACTCATCAGCGGCGCTGGCATGTTGTCGCCGAGGAAGTCACGCTGCACGGGATCGGCTGCGTCCAGGGCCAGGACGCCCATCGTCTTACTGGATTTACTCAGACCAGAGGCGCTCTTACCCATGCCACCAACGAAGGGAAGTTCGAAGTTTTGGATGATTTCGCTGGTCTTACGGGTGGTTTCACCGGACGCCGAATCCATCTTACCGCGCACGAGACGTGCCTTGGTATCTTTGCTCAAGTTGAGCGCAATATCGCGCAGCGCAGGGATAGTGACGTTATTAACAGACTTA
Source organism: Shewanella halotolerans (assembly GCF_019457535.1). Lineage (NCBI taxonomy): Bacteria > Pseudomonadati > Pseudomonadota > Gammaproteobacteria > Alteromonadales > Shewanellaceae > Shewanella > Shewanella halotolerans. The sequence goes on from NZ_CP080417.1 coordinate 3,914,955, forward strand.
CTAACCACAGGTGCTGACGCAGCGGCCTGGGCGTGATTCACCGCCATCAGGCTGACAAAGCCGAGACACAGGCTGTTGTATAATGTTGACTTTTTGAACATAGTCAAAAGCCTCCTAGTTATTTTATTACTACCAAAATTGCACCTTAAGTCCGTGTTACCCACTTAGCATCGATGCGAATTTTTGTCGTTTGAGTGTGGTTGGTTCGTATACACAAGCTGTTTCACACTACAGGCAGAAATAAATAGCCAACTGACAAAGATCAGTTTGGCGAAAAAAAGCGCCGGCTCACTCGGCTCGGCATGCAGAAAAGCCGTCGTCAGAGCCGACTGGCGTGAATCAGCGGCTGACCGAGCAGGCAAAAAAATTGAGCTAGAAGTTTGCGACAGAAGGTCGAGATAGAAGGTAAAAATGGGGAAATAGGTGTCACGAAAACTGTCTTAGCTTAAAAGCCAAGACAGTTAGCGAATGAATGTGTGGTGAATCGGACGCCCTAGGGTCAGGCGTCTGCAGACTTGATCAGCGTGATGTCATGTACCAGTTCGGCCAGGGAGTCGCAGGCCATCTTCTCCATCACCCTGGCGCGGTGGATCTCCACCGTGCGCTGACTCAGTTCCAGCTCGATGGCGATCAGCTTGTTGGATTTCCCCATGACGATATTGTCGAGGATCTCCCGCTCACGTCCGGTGAGGGTAGCCAGGCGTTCTTTTATCTGACTTAGCTGCTGATGCACCAGACGCAGCTGCGCCTCCTGCTCCAGCGCCAGATTGATGCGATCCAACAGCTCCTGATCGCGAAACGGCTTAGGGATGAAGTCGAAGGCCCCCTGACGCATCGCCTTGACCGCCATAGGCACGTCGCCGTGACCACTGATGAAGATGATAGGTAGTGCGACCTGTCGCTCATTTAACTTCTGCTGTAGCTCCATGCCGCTCATCTTGGGCATGCGCACGTCCAGCACCAGACAGCCGCTCATCTGCGGCGAATAGTCGTCGAGAAACTCCTGCGCCGAGCAGTATAGCTTGCAGGGCAGGCCCACTGACTCCATCAGGAAGGCCATCGCCTCACGGATCGCCTCGTCGTTATCGACAATATATACGGTTTGCTCTATTTGTTGCGCCATCAGCTCATAGGGTCTCGTTTTGTTATCTATCTAGGGTATTGCATCGAACTAGGTGAATTCAATCTAATTTTCCCACTCATCCGCCGCCCCGCCCCTAAGGCCCATTTAACCGGCCAGGAAAAATAGTTTTGGCCAACTGATCTTTGTCAGTTTGCCGGGCCTGCGCCTTGCTAAGGTATGTCCCTAAGCACACTGGAGTACGCCTTATGTCTTTATCTTTGAACAGAATCACTTCATCGATACTCACATCGCTCCTCGTGTTGACCTCTTCATCGGGGTTGGCCGCGCAGTCGATTGAACGTATCACCATCAATGGCAACAGGAATGCTACTCAGAGTCCTGTGGTCACGACGGCGAACGTCAATACCCTTAACCCGGACGACAGCGATTCGACCCCGACTAACCTAGCACGTTTGTTGCATTCCGTTCCCGGAATTAGTTTTGTCGGCCAGGGAGGGCTTTTTCAAACCGTCGGACTCAGGGGGATGTCCCGTTGGCGAGTGCCAACCTTTATCGGTGACATTCCGCTCTACACAGAACGCCGGGCCGGAACGACAGCTTCATTTATACCGCCGCAATTTCTCGAATCGGTCAATGTGATCAAGGGGCCCTCCTCCACCTACTATGGCTCTGGCGCCCTGGGTGGTCTGGTGCAGCTCAACCCCAAGCACGCCCACAATGTGGCGGCCAGCCTGACCCTGACCGATGCCAAGTATGATCAGCAGACCCTGGAAGCCGGTAACGAGCAGTGGTCGGTGGCGCTATCGAGACAACACGCAGGCAACAGCGAAGATGTGCAAGGCAACACCCTTTATGATCATTTCGACCAGCAATCTGCGCTGATCGCTCACCACTGGGCATTCGACAATGGCCTGGAGAGCGACACCTTCTACCTCTACAGCAATGGCGACGACATAGGTAAGTCCAGCAAGGACTATCCCAACAAGAAGATCGTCTCCTACCCGGATGAGCAGCACCACCTGCTGCAATGGCGCCTGACACGCCCCCACGACTGGAGCCTGAGCCTGTTCGCCCACGATCAAAGCCTGGAGACTGAGACCATACGCCCGGCAAAGCGGGTCAACACCGTCAGCAACGAGTCGCTGGATCTTGGTGGTCACTGGGTCAAGGAGTGGCAAGTCAGCGACTTTAATGGCCGCTGGGGCGCCGACTATATCGCCCGTCGCGGCGTTAAGGCCAATGAATTCCAGCACTCGCTGAAAAACGACAGCACCAGTCTGCAGCAGAATATCGATGCCAGCCAGGATGAATACGCCCTGTTTGCCGACGCCAGCACTCAGCTGGATAACTGGCAACTGGTGGCGGGCATGCGCGCCGCGCGTTATCAACAGTCTGGCGAGGGGGCTGAGGATCATTCAGATACCGCCGTCACCGGATTTATCGGCGCCGTCTATACCCGCGGCGAGCAGCAGGAGTGGAAACTCAATCTGGGCAACGCCTATCGCTTCCCTTCGCTGACCGAACACTACTACAGCGGCAGCACGGGGCGCGGCACCATAGTGGCCAACAGCGATCTGGTGCCTGAGACGTCCACCACCGCCGAGCTGACCCTGACCGATGTCTATGGCGACTTCGCCTGGCAGCTGGCGGCCTACTACTCACGCGTCAGCGACTATATCGAGCGCGTCAGCATCGCCGAGGAGACGCTGAGCTATCGCAACGTCGACAGCGGCAGCATCAAGGGACTGGAATATCGCATCGACTGGCGCCCTAGCGAGCAGTTTACCCTGGGCAGTACGGGCCAGTGGATAGACGCCGTCAGCGACGAGGGCGATCGCCTGGCCGATGCCGGTCGCAACGAGCTTGGCGTCAACATGGAATACAGATGGTCTGACTTTAGCTTCAGCACAGGCTATCGCTACCTGGCACCGGTGAAGGAGCCCGCCTCGGGCGAGCTGACCCGCGAGGCCGCCAACCTGGTCGAAGCCTCCATGCGCTATCAGATCACTCCGAACCTGTCGGCCAAGGTGTGGAGCGAAAACCTCACCAATGAGAGCTACTTCTATAGCAGCGACGAGTTGGCCACCCTGGCTCGGGGCAGGCAGTTTGGCATCACCCTGAGCTATCAATTTCAGTAAGCAGAGTTAACCCCTGAGGTCGGCGTCAAGAGACGGGCACCCACCTCTTTTAACCTTAGCTATACTCCCAAAGCATGGATGCTTCTTTTTTTAGTTCTTGCTAGTCAAGTCCATTAGCTCGCCCTTATCTCCGGCGTTTCCACCGGCTATTTTGAAGACCTTTTTAATTAAGTACTCACCTATTAAATATTCAGCTATTACAAATGTTTATGATTTAAGTTTGAGCGCCATTATCGCCTTTGAGAAATAAGCTTGTCCGGGCCATTAGGCTTTAGTCGATAAAAGCCAACCTGACACACAGAATTGCCAGGCAAATTTGTTTGATGCCTAGGTAAAATGGTAAAAATTAACCAATAAAAACCGTGAATTGCTCTCCTCATGAATATTGATAAACTCGATTATCATTCGCTGATCATTTTCGAATCCATCAGTCGTCACTTGAATGCAGGCCTGGTCGCCAATGAGCTGGGGATGAGCATCTCTTCAGTCAGCCGTCACCTTGGCATACTGCGCGATATCTTTAAGGACGTACTCTTCATCCGTCGGGCACAAGGTTTTGTCTTATCAGACAAAGCCATACAGCTACTGCCTTACATCAAACAGTTGCTCCATGACTATCAGGTGATCAAACACAACCATATTCATTTCAATCCGCTCACCGCCCGGGGCCACTTTAAGATCTATGCCTACAACGAGTTCACCTATGTGATCAACAAGGTGATTCATCAATATATATTGCCTCAGGCACCTAATTTAACCTTCGAGGTGCGCACCCTCTCCAACGACTGCAGCCGCGCCATAGAACATGGCGAGATTGACTTTGCCGTCGTCTACGAAAGATTTAAAGATCACAAGATCATCTGTGAGATGTTTTCCCCCACCGAGGAGCTGTTTTTAATCGCCAAGGAGGGACATGCGGTATTTGAGGACGAATTTACCTTGGCCAACTTATGCCAATATGATTATTTCGCCCTGGATAATTATAACGATCTGCCCATGCCGCTACTGGAACAACTGGGTAAGACGGAAGGCAAGGCGGTTAACGTGCTCGGTGCCACAGACAATATCGCCGCCCTGAGCCGTCATATTCTCGATGGACGCGCCATCTCCATGAGCTGTAACGTCTTCACCCGCGAGTTTTATTCGCTGATCAAAGGAATACGAACCGCCACACTACCGAGCGAGCTCACCGAACGCCTACTCAAGCAGATCACAGTCGGTCGGACGGTCGGCAATTACCTCATCTACTCGGAGATCAACCAGTCACCCACCCACCACTGGCTCAAGCAGCAGCTATTCAACGGCATACGTGATGAGTGGTATCTGGCCATGGGCCGCTAAAAAGAAAAAACTCTATCTATCAAAGCTAAGGATAAATAGAGTATCTAGGTAAAACCTCGGTCGCTAAGACAGGAGATGGGGGCAAGAGTGTCCTATCCGAATGATTGACGACAAAGGCGGCCTAACAACAGCGTAATAAGATGCGCCGCGTCGAAATGACGCGGCGCTTTCTTTGGGTCACACCTTACGGATCGCCACAGGCACACCATGTCTGGCGGTCGAACCAAAGGTACGGTCACGGTAGAGGCTGGCACCCTTACGGCTAGGATCCACTATGTTGAAGGGGTTAGGACAGACCCCCGTTCCTCTCGATGGAATGCCAGGGATCACCTGACCATCGACCTCCAGATCGCTGGCGCCGAAACACCAGTGGCCGTAGCCCATACCCACCACTATGGTGTTGCGGGCCACCGTCTTATCGGCCTGCACTATCCCCTCGATATGTTTCCCCTTAGGAGACAACACCTGCGCCCTATCGCCATCCTTGATGTCAAACTTGGCGGCATCATCCTCATGCAGATGGATATAGTTGGTCTCACCTAGGGCAGTGATGCGCGGCAGCGCCACAGAATAAGGGCTACGAAGATGCAACTTGAAGGTCGACAGGTTGAAGGGATACTCATTCACCTTCCACAGCGCACGCACCGCCGAGCCGTCCCAGAAGCGGTCCACATCATAGACGGGTTGGCCGTCGTTATACTCGCCACTGTAGGAGTCTTTCACCCGGGCCAGGGACTCGTTGTACACCTGGAATTGAGTGTCCATACGCATCATGGGGTTGAAAAACTCCCCTTCGTAACGCTCATCCACCCGCTCGTAACGCCCCCCACGGGTCAGCATATAGGCGGTCGGCCCCACCTCCTCGGGCTTGAGTCTGGCCTTGAACAGCGGCAGCACGCGATCCACGCTGGTAAAGGCGATATCTTCCTCCGTAGGCGATGGCAGCACAGATCCTGTATGGGCGATATTGGCAAACAGCGGCACATAGAAGTCGGCCGGCTCATGAATCGGCAAGTCGCGTCCCTCGACGTCCTTAAGCGCCTTCTCACCAAAGCCTGGCAAGCCTATCGCCTTGCTAATATCGATCAGGAACTGCTCCATGTTGACCTCTTGGCCCAGGGCTGTCTTGACGTTACGTGAAGCCACCACGGGCACACAGGCCACATCGCCGACAAACTCGCTGCCCCACATGCGTGAGTTGGCCCACTGCTCATACTGCAGTGAGTCCGGCACAATGTAATCGGCGAACACATTGGTCTCGTTGATGTAGGGATCCAGGGCGATGATCAGCCCCAGCTGCTTAGGATCTCTGATGGAGTCCTCCACCTGATCCTGCAAGCCTGAGCAGCCATAGATAGGGTTGGTCGCCCAGGTAATCCAGGCCTTGAACTGGAACGGATTCTTGTTGGCATGGGCCACCAGCAGCTCGCCGCTGTTGTCCTGCACGAAGGTATTGTTCCAGGGCTGCTCCGCCGGGTAAGGGTTTATCCCCTTGGCCAGCTTCTGTTGATACTCATGGCTCAGCTCATAATCGCCGGAGCGCTCGGCGTTAAAGCCAGTCAGCGAGGTGTGCTCAAAATCCATCAGGTTATAGAGAGGGCCATCGTAGATGTCATACATGGCGGCGTAACCCACGCCCCCCATGTGCATCATGCCGCCCTTAGCGTTATGGGCGCCAACCAGAGTGCCCAGCATGATCATGGCGAAGGTAAACTGACCGCCGTCTGAGGCATTGCAGCCGGTACAGGTCTCAATAGCCACACTACGCCCATGGGAGGTGAACTCCTTGGCGAGTTCCTCTATCTTGACTATCGAGATACCGCAGCGCTCGGAGAGCAGGCGCATCGGATAGCCGTTTACCCTCTGCTTAAGCAGCGAGAAGGCTGTCTCCACCTGCAGCTCGACGCCATTACCGATCGCCAGCTTACCCTTGTAGAAGAGCTCGGCGGGTTGTTCGCTCTCGCCTGTCACCAGCTGACCCGTGGCCTTGTCGATCACCATCTTGACCTCGGCCTCGCCCACGCCACAGGCTTCGGCGGTGAGGAACTGGTTATAGAGGGGATGACCAGGCTCTTTCACCACCAGATAGGTGGCATTGGTGTAGTTGATCTCGCCGATGGCGTCGGCGCAGGCCTGGCTGGGCGCCTCAAGATAAGCGCGGCGATAGCGATCATGATTGATGATGTACTGCATCATGGCAAACATCAGCGCGGTATCGCCACCCGAGATAATGGGCAGCCACTCGCCCTGCCCGTTATCCACCTCAGAGGTTAAGGAGCGCAAGATGGGATCCACCACCACATACTTAAAGTCGGGGCGATCGCTACGGGCCTTGGCCAGACGGCGCGAGCCCACGTTGAGGCCGTTACCACTGAGCCCTGGGTTGGTGCCGATGAAGATGGCAAACTTGGTCTCTTCATAATCCACCTGGGGCAAGGCCATCTCGTCGACGGCATCAAAACAGCCCAGGGCGCAACCCGCCACCTGTTGGTGACCACAGTAGGAGTCTTTATTGCCTATGTTGGGCGTACCCCAGGATTCCTTGACGAAGCGATGTAAAAAATCGGCCCGCGCCCCCTGCTCAGAAGAGGTAGAGACCAGCAGTTGATTCTTCACCGGACCGAAATCGGGATAAAGCGGATTGGCCAGCGCAGGGTTGTCGTGAATCGTCCTCAGCCCCTCGACCTTGCCCTCGCCGAACAGATCACCGCCCTCAATCACCTCCTTGAGCAGCTGCTCATAGGAGATGCTCTGCCAGCGATTCTCACCTCGCTTGCCCACTCGCTTGAGGCACTGGGTGATACGGTGCTTATCCTCGAACGCATCGGGCACGGCATTGCCGCGGCCACACAGAGTAGCGCGATTGCTCTGACTCAGGCCGCTGACGGCGGAGAGTTGTAACATCGCTTCCTTAGGTGGCGTCTCCATGGTAAAGGGCTGACCTGCGTTATTGGTCAGGGTATAGGGATTACCCACGGCGCGTAGCACCTTGTCTGTCTTGTTGTCTATGCTGACCCGAGCGCCGCAGACGTTAAAGCAACCGAAACACTTGGAGAAGGCGAAACGCTGCTCAGGGTTTTCCACCAATTGCTTGTCCTGATCAAAATAGTACTCAGGAGTCAGCGAGGTCGGGGCATAGCGGCTGATCTCGGCGTCGCTCGTGCTCGCCTTTGTTGCGGCCTTGGCGCCCAGCGCGCCAGTTGTCATCACGGCGGCAACCGAACCCGCCTTTAAAAAATCTCTACGATCCATGCTGCTACCTCTGCCAGGTTTGAGGAGAATTGATACTGTATGCCCTGTTGCTCTCGTCTTGGGTCAAGCCAATATAGAACACATTGGGGGAGGTTTGCTTACCGGCCTGCAACACTAGCGGCCTGTGCTGACGTATCAGCCTGGAGAGCTCGCTCTCGGGATCGTTAATGTCACCAAAGACACGGGCGCCACCGGTACAGGTCTCGACACAGGCAGGCAGCAAGCCGCGGCTGGTTCGCTGAATACAGAAATTACATTTATCCACTGTACCCGTGGCCGAATGGGTGAAACGCACCCCATCGTAGGGGCAGGCCTGTATGCAGTAGTTACAACCGATACACAGCTCTGAGTCCACCACCACTATGCCATCCTGCTCGCGCTTGAAGGTGGCGCCCGTCGGACAGACAGACACGCAGGAGGGCTTGTCGCAGTTGTTGCAGAGGATCGGCATGTTTAACACATACTGCTTACCATTCAGATCCACGCTGTGTTGCGGTACCTGAGTTCTGTGTTCCTCAGGCAGGTTGCCATTCTCTATGCCACAGGAGACCACGCAGGCCTTGCAGCCATTGCAACGACCGAGATCGATCACCATGGCCAGACGCTTCTTACCCTGACGACGAATATCGGCGATCACAGGATCGGCGGGGATAAACATCATGCCTGTGGTTGCGATGGCGCCGCCAGCCAGGAGTTTGAGTGTTCTTCTTCTATCTAACATCTTTAGCTCCTAATAAGACTGACCGGCCAACAAGACCGAATAACGTAAACAGAAGGCGCCAACCAAGGTAAGTGCGGCGATGCCGTATTCCTTGGCATGAGACACGCCGACTCTGCCGACGATGGAGGTAAGGTTAAGCAGCAGCGGCAGCAGCAAACCTATCAATACAGCGCCAAGCCACCAGATCTTACCGGCCGATGTCGCCATCCCCAGCAGGTTATCCAAGCCATAGAACTTGCTCACATTGGCGATGGCGTAAACGAAGATACCCAGTACAAACAGCTCGATGAGCATCACCATGGAATCTGCCTTGGCGAAGTGATGATGTGGGTCGCTCTGCTTTAGCCAGGTCTTGACGATCAGCACCACGGCGGCGCCGGAGGAGATGGCAGACACCAGGAAGATCACTACCAAGATGCTGTTAGACCAAACTATGTTGTGCTTGATGTCACCGATCAGCAGCGCAGTATAGGAGGCAACGCAGACCGCGAGGATCAGATTGATCAGCGCATAGCCACGGTTGGTAAAGGTCTCCTGATTACGCCGCTTAAAGGAGAAGCAAAACAGCAGCGCGAAGATGATCGCCAGGGTCAGCAGCCAGGTACCTATACTCATCATTGAGCTGGGCTCGAAGGTCATAAACAGACGATAGAAGCGCAGCAGCTTACTCATGTCACCATTGAAGATGCCGTACTGGAACGAGGTCAGATCGAAGACGATCATCCCTGTGCCCAGCATCAAGAGTAATAGGCCCGCGATGGCGCTAAACTTCGCCGTCGACCAGTGGTGGGCGTGAACCACCTTTTCGGACAGAACCAGGGCGCCACTGATAAATAAGGCCCCCGCTCCCGCACCGGCCAAGAACAGATAGGCTGCCACCAACAGCCCCCAATGCACTTCGCTCATAGACATTCCTTATTATTCTATTTAACTCTTTATTCCAGCCAATTAATTGATCGACGTAGACATAAAGAATTTTAAGATGATGTATAACAGACCAAACGGGAGAAATAGATTTATTCACCCTTGTTAAAATCATACAAACCAAATCAAAATAAATAAGGAGCAAGATCACACTAACTATTAAGCGTATTCCCTCAATGGTGAGAATTTGAAGAAAGTGGTTATTTTCACTTTTCGAGAAATCATTTTGCGACTAACCCACAAAGTACGCAAGCATCACAAATAACACATTAAACTTTTATAATCAACAAGATATAAACGCTACCATGAACATTTATTATCCTCGGTATTCTCCTGCAAGATGCAAATTGCATTTTTACCAAAACAGAAAAAAGCCATTCAATCACAAATAAACAATATTTTAATAAAGGGTTATTATTTTATTTATATCTATTTATTACAATCTAACCACCACAATAAAAGTGGCAAGTAGTTACATTTAAATAAATTTAATATCAAGTTTATTAGAACAGACTAAAAATAGTTTAAGGGTTGATAATGAATAAGATAATACTCTCCTCTTGTGCCTTAGCCATCGCCTGCACCATGAGCCAACCTCTAGCGGCCGAAGAAAGTCAATTCGCCGCCTCAGGCGTACTCATGGGCCTCAGCAACTACCTGTGGCGCGGCCAAACCATCAGCGACAACAAGCCCACCCTGCAGGGCGACCTTATGGTGGAACATGAAAGCGGCTTCTATCTGGGGACCTCATTCGAGACCTATCGATATGAAGACGAAGGCAGTATCTACAACGATTATGAGATCGATTACTACGGCGGCTACTACCAGATGGTCACCGAGGATCTGGGCCTGGGTTTCAATGCCATGAAATACACCTATGGGGCCGGTGGCTACAGCGTCGAGTATGCAGTAAGCATCGACTACAAGACCCTCAATCTGACGGTGAACTACGATCAGGATGTGGAAGCCTGGTATACAGAGGTCAACTATGGCTTAGATCTGTTTAACGAGAGTCAACTGGTCGCGCACGTGGGCCTGTTTACCGATGCGGAAAACTATGGCTATCTCGACAATGGCAAGGTGGCCGATAGCATTTACGATGTGGGATTGCGCTATCGCTACCCACTGCTATCTCAGTTGGATCTCATGCTAGAGGCCAGCTACCAGGAGTTCGAACACGACCACTATATGATAGGTCTCGCCTACAACTTCTAGTTGCAGTCATACACAGAGTTAAAATAAGCAAGAGATGGGGCGCCGAAGGCGCTCCAGCTGTTTAGGCTAGAGGCTTGCGACTTCTTGCTATTACTAGCAACTCAGCAGAGGCTGTTAAGAGCTGTCGATTAAGGCGAGATGCTGCCGAGATTTCAAACAAGGACAAATTTCAGGCATAAAAAAACCTGCTATTAAGCAGGTTCTTATCTCTTCTAGAGAGGAGTGCATCAACAAGTTGGTACAGATGGCGAGACTTGAACTCGCACGGCCGTTAAGCCACTAGCACCTGAAGCTAGCGTGTCTACCAATTCCACCACATCTGCATCTTGTCTGTCTGATCTTACCGCTATTCTCTCGAGGAGAGCAACTGATAATGGTACCGAAGGACGGACTTGAACCGTCACTCCCGAAGGAAACGGATTTTGAATCCGTCGTGTCTACCAATTCCACCACTCCGGCTCATCAATCAGACCTTACTCTCTGTCTCGAGTAAGTGAACGGAATTATACCTTTGCTTTTACTAATGGCAAGCCTTTTGCGACACCTTTATTACCGACTGCCGATTTTTCATCCTAAGCGGCTAAAACTCGTCACAATCACCCTGTTCACACGGGATAAATTTGCCACCAGGCTCACAAAATTCAGCAAAACGATGATAGGGCGCTATCAAATTGACAGCATTCATTGATCGAGATCAGCATTTCTCATATCCATTCGCGCTAATTTAGCTTCAGACAACGATATAAACAGCTGCGAAAGAGGATTTCTCACATGGCATTTTGGTTAGATTTAATGTTCGGTAACCCCATTGGCCTGCTATCTATGATAGTGATCTTCACCACCATCGGCATAATGTCATACATCATGTGGTTGTTTATCTCGAAGTCGAAACCAGAATAGATAGGACTTAGAAGTCCAGAAAATCATATTTCTAATGCAAATGGGGGCTGATGCCCCCACTTTTTTATCTAGCGCTCGGTGTTTTCACACCAAACCTCCTACACAGTTCCTACCAAAACCCCAAAACGAGATTAGGCGGCGTGCTTGCGACTCGGCACTACACTGTGAATAAAGTGGGGTCTGGCCTTGATCAGCAGCTGTAGCTGCTCTTGATTAGGCTCGCCTTGTGGCAGACGCAACACCTGGCGATTGAGATGGGATCTCGCCTCCATGGCGATCTTAAAGTCAGCCGTCGGCCCGTGGATGGCGTACTGTTGCTTGTTGCCCAGATACTGCAAGATGTTGGCTTGCAGCAGGCTCTGCACCGCGGCCTCATTTTCAGGCAGGGTCAGTACCGTCTCCCCTTGCAGGAAGAATTCTCGCAGCAGGGCGCGCTCTGTGGGATCCAGCAGCCTCACCTTCTTCTCGATCGTCTCCTTGGTGCGCTTGCCCTTGAGATGCTTGATCGCCTCGTCGAGAAAATAGTTGGTCACCTGAGTCAGCAGATAGGCGGCGCCGACAATCAGCCCTAGGCCGATGAAGTGGGCATACTGGTTAACCAGCAGCTCTAACCTCAGGGTCTGCATCAAGGAGGTGGGTGCAAAGAGTAAGGCGGCGCTGATCAGGGTCAGCCACAACATCAAATTAAAGATCACTTGTTTGGGACTCGTCTGTTTAAACAGCATCAGATTTACTTTTTCCATCTTGATACCTAGTGTCAAAAAACCTGCAGTAAGCAGAATAACTGCAAGTAAAATGCCAACACGCATAGCTACATAAAGACTTTACAAACATCATCTTGGCGACATTTTTATCCCTTTACCCGAGCAGAAGATAATAATCAGGCTATGCTTAAAGCTATGTGATCTGGACACTGCACCTAGCGTCAATCGTCGGCCGTTCTTATGGTGCTTAGGATAAGCGAACCCATAAATGGCAAACCACACAGCGCAGCTACTCAAGAGTCCCATCGGCAGAAAACTCACCCTGTCGATCATCCTCTTTAGTTCCTTGATCACCCTGCTCACCACGGGCTTTCAGCTGATCAACGACTATCGTAGCGACGTCAACCGCATCACCCGCCAATTCGACAGTATAGAGAAGGTCAATCTCGACGTGCTGGCGGCCAGCATCTGGGTGATCGACGAGCGGCTGATCAACACCCAGATAGATGGCCTCATCCAACTGCCGGACATCACCTATATAGAGATAGACGACGACAGTGGCCAGCATTGGCAGGCGGGCACGGCCACGCCGGAGAACACCATAGAGCGCAGCTTCAAGCTGATCTATAGCTCGGGCAGCGAGAATATCGACGTGGGTACCCTGCTGGTGCAGGCAGATCTTAGGGTGGTCTATGAGAAACTGCTGGATCGCGCCATCGTCATACTGCTCTCCAACGCCATCAAGACCTTCATCGTCGCCGGCTTCATCCTCTTCCTGGTCTGGTACCTGGTTACCCGCCACCTGCATAAGCTCAGCGACTACAGCCAAAACATCAACCTGGAAGGCGAGTTCGAGCCCCTGGTGTTCGTCAAGGACAGCCATAAGAATGACGAATTCTGGCTGGTTGCCGAGGCGATAAACAAGATGCAGCAGCAACTCAGGCACTCCTTCGACGACATCAAGGCCTCCAAGCTAGAGCTACAGGAAGCCCTGGCGGATCGCGAGCGCCTGCTGGAACTGGAACGTAGCTACAAGGATGAGCTGGCCCGCCAGGTGAAGGAACGCACCCAGGAACTGGAGCAATCACTCTTAGTGCTCAAGCGTGCCCAGCAGGTGCTGGTCGAACAGGAGAAGATGGCGGCCCTCGGCGGCCTGGTCTCTGGGGTGGCCCACGAGATCAACACCCCCATAGGCATCTGTCTCACCGCCGCCAGCACCCAGCTGATCCATATAGAGGAGCTGATCAAACTGATCCACAGCGAGAACGCGACCCTGGAGGAGATCAACGCCATCTTGGAGGAATACCAGCAGAGCTGCGAGCTGATCATCAGCAACATCACCCGTGCCAGCAGTCTAATCCAGAAGTTCAAGACCATAGCGGCCGAGCAGAGCCTGGAAGATAAGCGCAGCATCAATCTCAAACAGGGACTCGAAGAGCACCACGAGTCGATGCGATTTATCTACGGCGATAAACTGGCCGAGGTGGAATACCGGGTCGATCCCGACCTCAACATACTCACCAACCTGAGCCTGTTTAAGCAGATAGTCACTAACCTCTTCTCCAACGCCTATGCCCATGGCTTCAAGGGCCGCAGCCAGGGGAAAATCAGGATAGATGCCGAGGTGGACCAGGGGATGCTCAAGATCTGTATTCAGGACGATGGACCAGGGATCGACAGCGAGGCCACCGGCCATATCTTCGAGCCCTTCTATACCACCACGCGCTCTGAAGGCGGCACAGGCCTAGGCCTCTCCGCCGCCTTCAACGCCGTCACCCTGCTCAAGGGCAATATTCGCTATCGCGACGACGGCGAGCTGGGCGGCGCCTGTTTCGAGGTAAGCTTCCCGGTGGAAGTACTGGACAGCGAGGCCGTCGAGCTCAACCTCTCTAACCCATCAGGCTTTTAAGCACTCATCAGGCTTTCAACTGCTTGGCCGTCAGCTGACAGATCCCCATGATCACCTCGGTCGCCTTCACCATAGATTCCAGACAGATAAACTCATGCTTGCCATGGAAGTTATGGCCACCGGTAAACAGATTAGGACAAGGCAGCCCCATGTAGGAGAGACGACTTCCATCGGTGCCGCCGCGGATCGGTTTGATCTTGGGGGTGATGCCGAGATCAGTCATCGCCTGCTTGGCGATATCGACGATATGGGGATGGGGGATCAGCTGATCGCGCATGTTGTAGTAGCTGTCTGTGATGCTGACGCTTAATGAACCCTGCTGTAGCTGAGCATCGCAGGCCTCGACCCGCTCGACAAGCCAACGCTTGCGCTGCTCAAACTGGTCCAGATCGAAGTCGCGGATCAGATAGGTGAGCTGCGCCTCTTCGGTCACCCCTTTCATCTCAATCAGGTGGAAGAAGCCGGCGTAGTCCAGGCTGTTCTCCGGGGTATCGCCCAGCGGCATCTTGGCATGAAAACGCGCAGCCATGGTCTGGGCGTTAACCATGACGCCGTAGGCCGAACCCGGATGGCAGTTGTTGCCCTTGGCGGTCACCACGGCCGTGGCGCCGTTGAAGTTTTCGAACTCCAGCCCACCTAGCTCGCCGCCATCTACCGTGTAGGCCCACTCGGCCTTGAAGGCGTCGAAATCAAACTTGTCGGCGCCGCGCCCTATCTCTTCATCCGGCGTGAAACAGAGATAGACATCGCCATGGCGACTGTCGGGATCTTGCAGAAGGGTCGATAGCGCTGTGATGATCTCGGCGATCCCCGCCTTGTCGTCGGCGCCCAGCAGGCTGCTACCATCTGTGGTGATCAGCGTCTGTCCCAGGTAGTGATCTAACTCGGGAAACTCCTCGGGAGAGAGTCTATGCTGCGCGCCGAGGGGGATATCGCCGCCATCATAGTTCTCGATCAGCTGAGGACGAACATTGGCACCGCTAAAGTCGGGCGCCGTGTCCAAGTGGGCGATAAAGCCAATGGGCGGAACCCCATTGACCGTCGCGGGCACCAGGGCCGTCAGATAGCCAGTCGCGGAAAGCGCCACCTGACTGAAGCCTAACTTGATCAGCTCCTCTCTGAGTTGATCCGCCAGCGCCATCTGTCCCTGGGTACTGGGGCAGCAGCTTTGGCTCCCGTCAGACTGAGTATCAAATTGCACATAGCGTAAGAATCGATTTAACAGGGCCTGTTTCATAATCAATCACCAGCAAAAAATGTCGACTGAGTCTAACAAGTGACCAAAGGGTGACTTTAGACTTAAATCAAGTTTTTGGTGATTTACGCCTCAGGCCAGCAGGCGATATCGGCTATGCCTTGGCGGCAAGCTTGGTCAGCACCCGGCTCACGGCGGTAAAACCGAAGCTGCCTGTCACGACTGTGACGGCGCCAAAGCCAGAGGCACAATCCATGCGCATGCTACCCTCGGCCGTGGCCTTGACGTTGCAGACGCTGCCATCGGCCTGGGGATAGACCAACTGCTCGGTGGAGAACACGGCCTCGATACTGAAACGGCGCTGCACATTCTTAGAGAAATTGTATTCGCGGCGCAGCAGGTTACGTACCTTGGCCAGCAGAGGATCTTGGTAGGTCTTAGCCAGATCCGCCACCTGGATCTGAGTGGGATCTGTCTGACCGCCGGCGCCACCTACCGTCACTATCGGCAGCTTCTGGCGCTTACAGTGGGCGATCAATGCCGCCTTAGGTTTGACCGCATCGATACAGTCGACCACATAGTCCAGACTACCGCCCTGCTTACGACCGGTAAAATAGTCATTCAGGTTATCTGTGGTGATGAAATCTTCCACCTGATTGACCCGGCACTCTGGGTTAATCTGCATGATACGCTCGGCCATTACGGCCACCTTAGACTCACCTATCGTCTCCTTGAGGGCGTGCAGCTGGCGGTTGGTGTTGGTGACGCAGATATCGTCGAGATCGATCAGGGTGATCTCGCCTATGCCGCTGCGGGCCAACGCCTCGGCCACCCAGGTACCTACCCCGCCTATGCCGACCACAGCCACATGGGACTGCGCAAATCGGGTCAGTGCCTTAGCGCCATATAGGCGGCCAATGCCGGCAAAGCGATTGAGATAGGCGTCAGAGAGTTCAGGTTGGCTCAAGGTGGGCTCCGGTAAGATAACTAAAATCCCGCCGATTTTACCGCAATCCCAGGCAAATGCCCAAAAAGAAAAACGGTGACAAGTGTTAAGCCTATGGGGCGATTGCAGCAGCCAGGAAAGCAGAGGGTGAAACAGGGTAAAGACCAAATTAACCCACTGTTTTTAAATGTAAAACAACATGATAAAACTCACGTAAAACCAATGATTTGCGACACGGATCACATCTCAACATTGCACTTCTGGGCACACTGACGCCGCGACGCAGCATAAGCGGCCAAGAAAGCTCCCTCTGGGCCCATGACTCTCGCTAGCTAAAAAATCAAAGGCCCTCTTTGAGATGGCCATAATCGCTACAGGAAGATGACAATGAAAAAATCTGTTCTATCGGCAAGCATTTTCGCCACCCTCGCAGCCACCTCATTCACCGCGCTCGCCGACGGTCCTCAGTTCTATGGCCGTGCCGATCTTGCCTTCACTCACTCGGATAATGGCATCGCCACCCAAAACCAGAAAGATGGCACCATCATAGAGAACAACTTCTCTTGGTTAGGGGTGAAGGGCAGCGAAAAAGTCGCCGACGGCCTGGAAGTGATCTACCAGATGGAGTTTGGTGTCAGCAACTATGACAACTCAGGCAATACCTTTGCCGCACGTAACACCTACCTGGGGCTAAGAAGCGTCATAGGTACCGCCCTTGTGGGTCGTAACGACACCGTATTTAAGGCATCCGAAGGTGGCTTCGACCTCTTCGGTAACACCAACTCAGATATCGATCTGCTGGCCGCCGGTCAATCGCGTACCGCAGACGGTATCACCTACTACTCGCCTAAGATCGCCGATCTCATCACCTTGAACGCCACCTACCTGATGGAAGACAACTATGTGACCTATGACGGCAACGAGCGCGTGGCACCAGACAACATGTATGCCCTCAGCGCCACCTTAGGTGATAAGGCGCTCAAGGCGCAGAACTACTATGTTGCCGCGGCCTACAACGACAACATCGACGATGTGAAAGCCTATCGCGGCGTAGCACAGGTGAAGCTAGGTCAGGTGATCTTAGGCGCCCTGTATCAGAACAGTGAACATGTGGACAGCAAGTACGCCAACCTAGAAGGCGATACCTACTTTATCAATGCCGCCTATGTGATGGGTAACCTGAAGTTTAAGGCGATGTACGGTAAGGACGATTCGGGTCTGGGCAAGTATGTGAAGCGTTATGTGGGTGGTAGCGATGGCGCGGGCATGGAAACCCTGTCTGACGTAGATCTACAACAGTTCAGCATAGGTGCCGACTACCGTATCAGTAAGAGCACGCTGTTTTATGGTCACTACACTAAATATGATGGCGACCTGAAACTGGCTGGCATGAAGCAAGATCTGGGTGATGACATAGTCACCCTAGGTATGCGCTTCGACTTCTAACTTGTCTCCAGCTTAAATAAAGGCGGCCAAGAGCCGCCTTTTTGCTTTTCTTCTAGCCGCTTTACTCGCCGCGTGGCTTTATCTGCGCTCCCACTGCTTTCGACCCTGTCAGCGAAAAAACACGCAATATTTGTGCGTAAGCGCACACTTTTTAAACATATTTATGCTTTACCAAGCAAAACGCCTACAATTTTAGCAACTTCTTAATAAGTTACAGTTTGTTTACATCAACAGCAGAGTGCATACCCCTTTGGGAGTAGGCGTAATACGTTAAATTTACAAGGATTGGCTGTTTTTTAAACGGATGAGACAGATCTGTCACAAATTCCTCGTAAAGCTAATCTCGATAAGCAGAAATTTGATCTGCGCCACACTCTTGCTGCCATAAAACTGTAAACTTCTGGCCAACTTTGTTACGAGAACGGACCCTCGGAGCAAATTATGGAAACTATGTTAATAACCATTAAAAAATGGAAAAGAACTCAGTTCTTGGGAGCACAATACATGAAAAAATCTCTAATCTCTGCATCAGTAGCATCTGTTATTGCACTGACCTCATTCGGCGCGCTAGCCGATGGCCCTAACTTCTACGGTCGTTTAGACCTAACCCTAACTAACTCTGACAAGGGTTCAACTACTCAAGAAGGTAAAGATGGTACTATTCTTGAGAACAACTTCTCACACCTAGGTGTGAAAGGTTCTGAAAAGATTTCTGACGGTATCGATGTTATCTACCAAATGGAATTCCAAGTTGAGAATACTTCTTCTAAAGGTGACGTATTCAAGGCTCGTAACACATTCCTAGGTCTTAAGAGCGCAGCCGGTACCCTGCTTGTTGGTCGTAACGACACAGTATTCAAGCAATCTGAAGGTGGCATCGACCTATTCGGTAACTCAAACGCCGATATCGACCGTCTGGTAGGCGCGCAAACTCGTAGCGCCGACGGTATCTGGTACTACTCTCCAAAGATCGCTGACCTGATCACTCTGAACGCGACTTACCTGATGACTGACAACAACCAGGCTGGCGTTGAAAATGCTGATGACCAGTACGCTCTAAGCGCAACTCTGGGTGACAAGAAGTTCAAGGCACAAAACTACTATGTTGCAGTAGCTTACAACAAAGGCATCTCTGGTATCGACGCATACCGTGGTGTTGCTCAAGTTAAACTAGGCGACTTCAAAGTAGGCGGTCTATTCCAAAACTCTGAAAGCGTTAAAGACGGTTCAGAAGACAACAACACTTACTTCGTGAACGTTGCCTACAACCTGAACGGCGTTAACCTGAAAGCTGAGTACGGTAAAGACGAAGCTGGTTTCGGTAAGTACTACAAAAACATCTCTGGTGTAGCTGGTACTGACATCAACGTGACTAACATCACTGTGGGTGCTGACTACCGCGTAGCTAAATCAACTCTGATCTACGGTCACTATGCAATGTACGAAGGCGACCACAAAGTTGCTGGCATGAAAGTTGACCTAGAAGACGATAACATCTTCACCGTTGGTGTTCGTTACGACTTCTAATTCGATGAGCCTCTGGCTCTCATGAAAAAGGCGACCCTAGGTCGCCTTTTTGCTTTCTAACGCTTACTTTTTTTAGCTTAGGTTTCTGTAGCTTAAGTTGCTGTAGCTTAACGCCTCACCAGACGATAGACAGACTCGGTCAGCCAGGGCACCTGCTTCTTCACGAACCTTGGATTCTCGGCCAGCACATCCTGGGTGCTGAGGCACTCGATCTCGAAATAGGGGCTCATATGCTCCTGGATCCAGGCATCCGATACCGCAAATGGTGGGCCTTTTAGCGCTTCCTGGGGATAGTCTAAGGTGATCAGCAAGCCTATGCTCTTAGGCGGCAATAACCCGGCCAGGCACTCCACATATTGCTGGCGCATCTCTGGGGGCCAGGCGATCAGCGCCGCCCTGTCATAGAAGCCGCTCACCGCCTCCAAGGGTTCCTTTGGCAGCCGAAACAGATCCCCTTGGTAGATGCTCACCTGCTCGGTGCGGTAGCACTCATGCTCGCCACTCGATTGGCGCTCGACCGGCAGCTCGTTGTCGCTGAAGAACTGCTCCACCGCGCTCTGGTTCAGCTCACAGCCGATCACCTCTAGCCCCTGCTCGGCCAGATAACAGAGATCTAAGGTTTTACCACACAGGGGAACAAAGACCTGGCTGCCGGCAGCTAACTCGAGCTGCGGCCAATAATCGATAAGAAGGGCGTTGACCTCATCCAGATGAAAACCTATCTGCTGTGAGGCCCATTTGTCGTGCCAAAAACTGGGTTGCATCGTTAGCTCCGCATAAGCAAGTGTCTCATTATGCAGGCTACTCTAATCTCTCGCTGGCCAAGATGCCAGCTTACCGATTATTTCAGCAAGCTTTTCTCTTGGTCGTTATTGAATATCCAGGACTTTTTGTACCCGTCTGAGCCAGACACAGTTTTCACATTCGCAGTTACGGCGCGACAGGTGATGAGGGGTGAGGCTGGAGTCGATAAAATCAACCGCGATCAGCAGCTGTTGCTTCAGCTCGGCAACCGACTTGCGTTCGACGGCCACCAGCTCGTCGTTATGGTTCATCCAGACGCACTCCATCCCCTGATAACAGTGGATGCACTGGGGGTCTGTGCTATTGAAAAAACCCGCGTGAGGACAAAACTTTAGCTCCATCGACTG
Organism: Shewanella halotolerans; assembly: GCF_019457535.1. Classification (NCBI taxonomy): domain Bacteria; kingdom Pseudomonadati; phylum Pseudomonadota; class Gammaproteobacteria; order Alteromonadales; family Shewanellaceae; genus Shewanella; species Shewanella halotolerans. Next base: position 3,935,408 of record NZ_CP080417.1, read on the forward strand.
CACGATGCGCTTCCTCGGATATTCTAATAACTCAATCAATAGGGCTTTGTTTAGTTCCGTCATTTCGCCCTCCTCACTCATCAAAGTCGCTCAAAAATGAAGCTTAGTTTTATATTAGCTTCAGGTTACCTGTATGTGTATGTAACAGAATTGATATAGGTCAACATCTCATACGAAAATATCGGTTAGGCATCGCACTGCTGAAAAATCTAGCTATTGTGCCTAGCCGCCGCTTCTTGCTATAAAAACATATCAGTATTCAGTGAAATGACCCATGCCCAACAGCCAAGCCCCCAGCCCTGAGCTACAACACTTCTATATCTCCGAAGAGCAGTCTATCTACCTGCTCAAGGCCGATGACGCCCGTAAACACAGGGCGTGGATCAGGCTCTGTAAACAGCAGCTGAGCAAGCTGGGCTACTCAGACATCGAACTGGTGGGCAAGGGCGCCTACGGTTTCGTGTTCGCCGGCATCAATGGCCATGGCCATGCACACGTGTTCAAGTTCTCCCGTATCACCCTGCCCCAGCAGATCCAGGACAGGCTGGAGGAGGAGGCCTATATGCTCTCCCAGGTGATCCACCCTAATGTGCCTCCGGTGATCAAGTTTGAGCATGTGGGCAAGCAAGGGATCCTGGTGATGGCCAGGGCGCCGGGGGAAGATCTCGACAAGCTCTGCCTCAGGCATGGCGCCCTGCCGGCGCGCATCATAGTCAGTATCGCTCGCCAGCTGGCGCAGATCCTCAACTATCTGCACAACGGCCGCCCCCTGGTACACGGCGACATCAAGCCCTCTAATCTGGTGTACGACATGGAGCGGGATCATCTCTCGCTGATCGACTGGGGCTCAGCGGTATTTGCCCAGCGCGATGGCGAGGGCAATCCGGTCAACGGCAATGTGATGGATCTGCTCTCCAGCGATCAGCAACACACCAACGCCCGCATGGGGGATGTCTATTTCATCGGTGAGGAGCAGCTTAGCGGCGCCCTCTCCAGCCCCAGATTCGACGAGCAAGGGGTGGCGGCGACCCTCTACGCCCTGGCCTCGGGTCAGGCCAGCCGATTCGGCAGCAAGGTGATCCCCGCCAGCAGCATAGGCCTGCCCATAGAGCTGGCCCGCACCCTGGACGGCATGCTCAGCGAGGATCCCGTCACCCGCAACCGGGCCGGGGATTACTTTCTTAAGAGCATGGCCCATAGCCATCGTCTGCATCTGCCGGATCTGCCCATGGCGCCACTGCAGCCTGAGATCCCAGTGTGGACCCTCAAGCAGGCCAAAGATGTGGAGACTGTCACCTACAGCTCGCGTAAATCCTTTCTGCGGGAGCACAACGAGGATGAGCCGATAGAGAAGATGGACGATCTCCAGCTGGAGAAGTACTACCGCAACTTCATGGCGGGCATGGGAGACACAGAGAAGGGTTTTATCGCCGCGGTCAGCCGGGTGGGCCAATATTCGCTGGTTGGCGGACTGGCGATCCACTGGCAGGAGTCCGGGGTCTTTATCGACTCTAACCTGGCCACCTATAACGCCGAGGAGAAGGCGGCGCTCATCCTGGCGGTGAACAACATGGTGACCCTGGCGCGGGGCATCCGCCGTATCGGGGTGTTTAAGGCCTGCTTCTTCAACGCCCGCGACACCCTGCATCTGGAGCGCGACGACACCAGTCAGCCCTTCAAACCAAGCCCGGATCAGCAGCTGCCCTTCGAGGTGGGCGATGTGCCTTCGCTGGAGGATAAATCCAGGCTGCACTCCTACTTCGAGGACGGTCGCGACCCGGATGAAAATCTGGAGCTGCCCAAGGAGATCATGACAGAGCTTGGCTGGATCAACCAGATCCACCACACCGGCTGCATCATCTTCGAGGTGTTACCTAACCATATGAAGATCCACAGCTATCTGCGTCTGTTGAATCCCCGTAAGCAGGCCGCCTTCAGGGCGAGCCTAGACAGGATCCTCAGCCATGTGGATAAGATTCAGGGGAAAGGGGTGTCAGGCTTCATGAAACTGCCCTACAAGAACACCCGCCGTTTTCAACATATCGACAGGAAGGCGGACCACTTCTACCCCAGAAATCCCAAGGAAGTGATGGCCCAGCTAGATGAGTAATGGCTCAACAAGAAGGCTAATGACTAAGCCGATTTACTTCGGCTCGCGCTTGTCCTCGTCGCTCGCCTTATCACCCTCAGGCTTATCGACCTCAGGCTTGTCGCCTAACTGACGCTCTTCATCGAGCTTCTCGGAAGGATCTGGCTTGCGCTCATAGTCGCCATCGAAGGTGTTGCCCTGCTCATCGAAGGGTGAGCGGTCGAAGGGCGAGCGGCCACCGGCCGAACCATTTGACCCAAATGGCCCCTGCCCAAATTGGCCATGAAAGCCTCCCTGCTGACTCACCTTGACCTGCATCCGCTTGTAGAGGAAGGCGGCGATGGGCGCGCGGGTGAGCGGGGTTAACAGCAAAAGGCCGATAAAGTCGGTCACGAAGCCTGGGATCAGCAGCAGTAGACCAGCCATGGCCAGCATCATCCCCTCGACGATCTCCTGACCCGGCGCCTCGCCGCGCGCCAGCTTCTGCTGCACCTGCATCAGGGTGTGTATCCCCTGGCTACGCACCAGAGAGACCCCCACCACGGCGGTGAAGATCACCAGGCCCACGGTTGTCCAGCTGCCTAAGTTTTCGCCAACGCGAATCAGCACATTGAGCTCAATAACGGGAATGAGAACAAAGATAATCAATAGGATGAAAAACACGCTGACCTCACAAACTGACGAAATTTCTAATTGATTGAAAACTAAATGGGGGCGAACGGGTCTACTTTCAAGTCAGGCGGCTTTTTTAGCGAATTTATCCCAGTGACAAACTTGGGATAAGCTCACTATTTTAGCAATAGCTTAATGCAAGTCGCCGACAAAACACGTAAAGTAGCTAGGGTCTGTTGACCTTTCCTGTTTGTTTTTGCAGCATTTTGTAGGGGATTTATACAAGGCAGAGCCTGTGTAGTGTAGTTAATCTACATGAACAGGAGATAACGCCGTAGAAATGGCCTACAAAAGCTGCCCGAAGGGTTCATTTAAACGCGCCTTGCCCGGTGTTGCGTGCTTTTTACATAGAATAACTATGCGACACAGCACGCGCCTTGAGCAAGACACGTTTAGATTGAACAAAAATTAAACCTGAAAGATAAACAGACCCTGATGCTCACGATACCCTCGAGAGCCAGTATAACCCGGTTACCTTAACACCCAATTAATGACCATACAGGGTAATAGCAACAGATGCAGGAAAAATGTCTACTCGTCACCACCAGCTGCCCGGACAATGAGACGGCCAGCACCCTGGCCCGCGCCTTAGTGGAAGCCAAGCTGGCGGCCTGTATTCAGATCTCCGCCCCCGTCACCTCGCTCTACACCTGGGAGGGTGAAGTGTGTCAGGAGACAGAGGTATGCCTGCAGATAAAATGTCTCGCCCGTCATTACGACAAGTTGGAGCAACGCCTCTTGTCGCTGCACCCCTACCAAGTTCCCGAGCTGATCGCCACAGAGATCCACACAGGTTCGGCGGCTTACTTAGCATGGATAAAAGAAACCTCACTATCATGAAGAAAATACTGTTCCTCTTCCTCTCGACCCTGCTGTTGATCGCCCCCGGGGCGCAAAGTGAAAGCCTGTTCAGCAACAGTAAGTTTGATTTTCTTAAAGATGAACCTCAGCTGATGCCTGTGGATCAGGCCTTCGTCTTCGATGCCCAACAAGAGGGCAACCTGGTCAAGATCAGCTGGGTGATCGCCGACGGTTACTACCTGTATCGCGACAAGCTCAAGTTCGCCGCCGACGGCGCGACCCTGGGTGAGATCCAACTGCCTAAGGGCAAGGCTCACAGCGATGAGTATTTCGGCGAGCAGGAGGTCTACTACTCTTACGTCGAGGTGCCTGTGGCTCTCAAAGAAGCCACGGCCGAGGCCAACATCAGCGTAACCTTCATGGGCTGCGCCGAAGGTAAGCTCTGCTTCCCGCCCACCACACGTAGCGCGGCCCTGACCCAGGTCGCCGCCAACGAGGGTCTGCTACCCGAGGCGATGAAGGCTGCACCAGTAGCGAGTGAAACCGCAAGCAATCAGGCGCCTATCACCCAACAGGATTCTCTCAGCCAGATGCTTTCTGGCGACAACCTGCTGTGGACCCTGGTTATCTTCTTCGGCCTGGGCATAGGCCTGGCGCTGACCCCGTGCGTCTTCCCCATGTACCCGATCCTGTCGGGCATCATCGTCGGCCAGGGTGAGAAACTCTCTACCGGCAAGGCCTTCAGCCTCTCCATGGTCTATGTGCAGGGGATGGCGATCACCTATTCGCTGCTGGGGCTTATCGTCGCCTCGGCAGGCATGAAATATCAGGCCGCATTGCAACACCCTGCCGTGTTGGTGGGGCTGGCGGTCCTCTTCTTAGTTCTCAGCCTCTCAATGTTCGGCCTGTACGAGCTACGCCTGCCGTCTAGCTGGCAGGAGAAGATGAACCGCTTCTCTAACAACCAGAAGGGTGGCAACGTCCTAGGTGTGTTTGTCATGGGGATCATCTCGGGTCTGGTGGCATCCCCTTGCACCACGGCGCCGCTATCGGGCGCCTTGGTCTATGTGGCACAAACCGGCGACCTGCTGCAAGGCTTCCTGGCCCTCTATGTGCTCAGCATGGGCATGGGGCTGCCGCTGCTGATCATAGGCTCATCGGGCGGTAAGCTGCTGCCACGCGCCGGCGCCTGGATGGATGTGATCAAGACAGTGTTCGGCTTCCTGCTGATCGCCGTCTCTATCCTGATGATAGGCCGAATCTGGACCGGACTGGTGTCGGATCTGCTCTGGGCCCTGTGGGGCATCAGTCTAACCGCCTACCTGATGCATCAGAACAAACTCACCGAGTTTAACTGGAAGCAGACGGTGCGCTCGGTACTGCTGTTATTGATCCTGCTGGGCAGCTTCTCCTATGGCTTCCAGGCCGTCATGGCCAGCCTGGGCTACCAGGCCCAGACGGGTGCGGTTAGCCATAAGGTGAGCCACAAGACCATCAAGAGCCTTGAAGATCTACAGGCCGAAGTGGCCGCCGCCAGTGCACAGGGTAAGCCCGTGATGCTGGATCTCTACGCCGACTGGTGTGTCGCCTGTAAGGAGTTTGAGAAGATCACCTTCGTCGACCCAGAGGTGCAGGCCCGTCTGTCGCAGATGGTGTTCCTCCAGGCCGACGTGACCAAAAACGACGCCATCGATATCGAGCTACTTGAGCACTACGAGGTGCTGGGGCTACCTACCCTGTTGATGTTCGATGCCAAGGGCGAGATCCGCGACGATCTGCGGGTCACTGGCTTCATGAAGCCTGCGGAGTTTGCCGCCCACCTGGATCACTTGCTAGCCAAATAAGCTCAGGCAGTCTCGTCTAAACTACCTAAAAACCTCCTGCGGGAGGTTTTTTATTAAGGGCTAAAAGATAGCTCGCTCATCAAAGTTTTCATTTATAGTTAACCCAATTCCTATACAATCAGGGGTATACCTTACGGATCTCTAGGAGCAACATGGAACCCGCCATCCTCATCATCACCTTAGCCTGTGGCATGCTTGTCAGTCGTATCGGTTTACCACCACTCATAGGTTATCTGGTCGCGGGCTTTGTATTGTTCCTCTTCGGTATCGACGAGAGCAGCCTGCCCCTATTGGAACAGCTGGCGGAGCTGGGTGTAACCCTGCTGCTGTTTGCCATCGGCCTCAAGCTGGATATTCGTAGCCTGTTTAAGGCCGAGGTGTGGGCGGGCTCCAGCCTGCATCTGATGGGATCTATTATCTTCCTGGTGCCCCTGCTTAAGCTGCTCGGCCTGCTGGGGCTGGAGCAACTGAGCGGCCTGGCGTTCAATCAGCTTACCCTGCTGGCCTTCGCGCTGAGCTTCTCCAGCACCATCTTCGCCGTCAAGGTGCTCGAAGATAAAGGTGACATGCAGTCCCTCTATGGCCGTGTCGCCATCGGTATTCTTATCATGCAGGATATCTTCGCCGTCGCCTTCCTCACCATCTCCAAGGGGGATATCCCTTCAGTCTGGGCTCTGGGACTCCTGCTGCTGCCCTTCGCTAAACCGCTCATCTACAAGGCGTTCGACAAGGTCGGTCACGGCGAACTCTTAGTGCTCTTCGGCCTGGTAATGGCCCTGGTGGTGGGTGCCGGCCTATTCGAACTGGTCGGTCTCAAGCCGGACCTGGGTGCGCTTATCATAGGCATACTGCTAGCGGGTCACGCCAAGTCGTCTGAGCTGGCCAAGTCGCTCTTCTACTTCAAAGAGCTGTTTCTGGTGGCCTTCTTTCTCACCGTAGGTCTCAATGGCTTGCCGAGCTTCGCCGACATCGGCCTGGCGGCCCTCTTAGTGCTTATCGTGCCGGTGAAGATAGTGCTCTTCCTCTACTTGCTGACCCACTTCAGGCTGCGTTCGCGTACCTCCTTGATGACCTCGTTCAACCTGGGCAACTACAGCGAGTTTGGCCTGATCGTCGCCGCCGTGGCCACCAGCAAGGGCTGGCTACCCGGGCAATGGTTGGTGATCCTGGCCGTCGCCCTCAGCCTCAGCTTTTTGTTTGCCGCGCCCCTTAATGCCGCCTCGGCCCGCCTGTATCAGAAGTTTCAGAGTCGCTTGCAGAAGCTGGAAAGACACCCGCTGCACCCCGAAGACAGACAGATCCCCGTGGGCAACCCACGCTTCCTCATCCTGGGGATGGGACGTATCGGTAGCGGTGCCTACGACGAGCTGGCCAATCAGTTTGACGGCGAGATCCTGGGGATAGAACACAAGCAAGAGTTGGTGGACTTCCACCGCCAGCAGGGACGCAACGTGGTACAGGGCGACGCCTCGGATACCGACTTCTGGGAGAAGCTGGACAGGGCGCCGAATCTCGAACTGGTGCTGCTGGCCATGCCCCATCACGCGGGTAACCAGTTTGCGGTGGAGCAACTAAAGCGCCTGGATTATCAGGGCAAGCTGAGCGCGATCGTGCAATACAGCGAGGATGCCCAATCCCTCAAGGCCGCCGGGGTGCACAGTGTATTCAACCTCTACGAGGCCGCCGGCGCCGGTTTTGTCGAACATGTGGTTTGCGAGCTCAAGTCCGGCAGACAGCACGAGGCCGATATCGCCGTCGAGCCTCAGGAGACCACAGGCTAGCCCTAACTGCGCTCAAACCATAGATTGTATACATTATTCCAAATATCTTGTATTGTACTTGCCATCCTGCGATAAGATGGGAAGTACAATACTGTGCCGACAAAAAAACAAAAAACTAATCAATCCAATACTTTCGGAAACATACTCAAGACCAGCCTCTGCCTGTTAGGCGGCGCGACCGCTCAGGTCAGCGCCGCGGGCTATGACATCTGGCTCTATCCCTTAACCAAACAGGCCGACGCCCCCCACTGGCGACTCGGCGAGCCCGTCAGGGTCAGCGACCGCCCGGGTTACGACAATCAGGCTGCATTTGGCCCCAAGGGCAAACAGCTGGTGTTCGCCTCCGATCGCGCCGGTGATCATAACGACATCTTTCGATTCGACATCGAAACGGGCAAAATAACCGCCCTGACCCACACCCCAGAGATCAGCGAATACTCACCTCAGCTAACTTCACAGGGCCTCACCTATGTGGCCGAGCAGGGTGTGCCCCACCAGAGCATCTGGCGACAGTCACTGCATGATGAAACCGCTCCCGAGCGCGCGGTAAACAGCCTGATCCCAGCAGGTTACCATGCCAGGCTAGAGGGTATCGGTACCCTGATCTGGGCCAGATATGGCTATAACCTCTACTATGAGCCAGTTGGCGAAAGCGCCGACGAGCGTCACTTCGTGGTGAGCGATGTCGGGCGCAGCCTGCACGCCCTGCCGAGTATCAAGCAGTTTAGCTACCTTAAGAAACGCATGGACGGCGAGCGAGTCGTCACCCTGTTCGACCCAGAATCTCGCAGCCACACGCCGCTTATCGCCCTAGGCCAGGGCAGTGAAGACTATGCCTGGAGCAGCGATGGTTGGCTGTTTAACCTTGAGGGCACTGTGCTTCGCGCCTGGCCCTACCTGCCGTTAGCGGGCACACATGAAAGAATGACCAAGACGCCCCAGCAAGAGCTGCGCAGCTGGCAGGCGGTAACCCAGCTTACCCCGCCGACGCCACACCATCACAGCCCCTCTCGGATCGCCATCAGCCCCACTTTGGATTTTATTGCCATCACCTGGCAACGTAAGGACACACCACAATGATCAATCGCTTCTCTCTGCTACAGAAACTCTCCTATGCACTTGCATTCTCCCTAGTCTTTGGGCTAGTAATCTCCAACCCGGCGTTTGCAAGGGATCGCTGGCAGGATCACACCCTATTCGAGGTCAACAAGCTGGCGTCCCATGCCAGCTTCTTCGGCTATGAGTCCGAGCCCCTGGCGCTGTTAGATGAGATGGATCGCAGCCAGCATTATCTGGATCTCAACGGCCGCTGGCACTTTCATCTGGCCAAGAATCCCGGCGCCACCCCTAAAGGCTTCGCCGCTGCCGAGTTTGATGCCAGCCACTGGGGTAGCATACAGGTGCCGGGCAATTTCGAGACCCAGGGCTACGGCCACGCCATCTACCTCGACGAGCGCTATCCCTTCGACACGAAGTGGCCCGATGCACCAAATGATCACAACCCCACAGGCCTCTACCGCAAGACCTTCACCCTGCCCGCCCATTGGCAGCAGAAACAGGTGTTCATCCATATAGGCGCGGCGCGCTCGGCCCTCACCCTGTTCGTCAATGGCCGTGAGGTCAGTTACAGCCAGGGCGCCAAGACCCCGGCTGAGTTCGACATCACCCCCTACCTGCAAGCGGGCGACAATCTCATCGCCATGCAGTTGATCCGCTGGAGCGACGCCAGTTACCTGGAAAGCCAGGATATGTTGCGCATGACGGGCATAGAGCGCGAGGTCTACCTCTACGCCACGCCCAAGCAGCGCATAGAAGATATCCAGGTCATCACTCATTTAAACGAGGATCTCACCCAAGCCGAGCTTGCCATCAGGGTAAATCTCACCAGCCACCAGCCAGAGGTAAGAGCCCTTGAATTGGAGGCGCGCCTGTTGGATCCCCAAGGCAAGCCGGTCGCGAAAGCTAACCAGCGCCTGAGCCTGAAAGGCGATGCCAAGCTCGACTTTAGCCAGATTCTAAAATCCCCCAAGCTTTGGAACGCCGAGACCCCGAATCTGTACCGGCTCATCCTGACCCTCAAGACAGAGGCGGGAGAGACGCTTCAGGTCGCCAGTCAGCAAATCGGCGTGCGCAAGATCGCCATCGAGAAGGGTCAGCTTAAGGTCAACAACAAGGCGATCACCATACGCGGCGTGGATCGCCACGAAACAGACCCCCAAACCGGCCATGTGGTCAGCCGTGAGACCATGGAGTTGGATATCCGCCTGATGAAGCAGAACAACATCAATGCGGTGCGATCCAGCCACTACCCGAACCATCCCTACTGGCTCAGCCTCGCCGACCGCTATGGCCTGTATGTGATCGATGAGGCCAACATAGAGTCCCACCCGCTGGCGATAGACGACAAGACCCAGCTGGGCAACGAGATGAGCTGGCTGCCCGCCCATCAGGCACGCATCGAGCGTATGGTCGAGCGCGACAAGAACCACCCCTCGGTGATCATCTGGTCCCTGGGTAACGAGGCGGGCGAAGGCAAGCTGTTTGAGCGCCTCTATCAGTGGATAAAACAGCGGGATCCCAGCCGCCCTGTGCAGTATGAACCGGCGGGCGAGGCGCCTTACACGGATATCGTCGCCCCCATGTATCCCTCCATCGAGCGGATACGCGAATACGCCGAGCGTGCCAGCGACCGACCGCTGATCATGATCGAGTACGCCCACGCCATGGGCAACTCTGTGGGCAACCTGCAAGACTACTGGGATGTGATAGAGGCCTATCCCCAGCTGCAGGGTGGCTTCATCTGGGACTGGGTGGATCAGGCGCTGGCCTTCAGCAACGATTTAGGTCAGAGATACTGGGCCTACGGTAAGGACTATCACCCCGATATGCCCACCGACGGCAACTTCCTCAACAACGGCCTGGTGGATCCCGACCGTAACCCCCATCCCCACCTGAGTGAGGTGAAGAAGGTCTATCAGCCCATCAAGTTGACAGACTTAAAGATTGAAGGTGATAAGGCCTGGGTGAATCTCATCAACGGCTTCGACTTCGCCTCCACATCAAACCTGAGCCTGAACTGGACGCTGCAGCGAGATGGCAAGATCATCGCGAGCAAACGCCAGGTCATGCCGATACTCTCCCCCGGCGAGCAGGCCCGTGTCAGCTTCACCCTGCCGGGCAAACAGAGCCTTAGCGCCCCCTTCGAGTATCACCTGCTACTCGAGGTGCTGGTCGATGCTCCTAGGCCGCTGCTGCCGAGCGATCACCGCATCGCCTTCGAGCAGTTTGCCTTGCCACGCTTCGGGGCTAGAGCCGCTTATCAAGTAAAGAAAAACCAGGCCAAGATCAGCGAGGATAGCGGCAGCTATCGCCTCACCTCGGGTGAGCTGAGCTATGAGTTTGATAAACGCAGCGGCTGGCTGACCCAGATCTACCAAGAGGGTGAGCCTCAGCTTAAGGCGCCACTGATGGCTAACTTCTGGCGCGCGCCAACCGATAACGATCTGGGTAACCAGATGCCTGAGTGGGCCGGGGCCTGGCAAGACGCGGCGACTGAGCTTGAAGTTACGGCGATCGACGCCGATCCCGCCCTTGGCCTGACCATAAGCCAGAGCCATGCGGAGATGGGCTTTAGCCTGCGCACCCGCTATAGCCTGGATGAGGCGGGACGCCTGACAGTCGACAGCCAATTTATCCCCGGGAATAAGCCGCTCGCCGATCTGCCCCGCTTCGGCTTCAGCACCAAGCTAAGCTTTCAGCACAGATACCTGAGTTACTTTGGCCGTGGCCCAGAGGAGACCTATGCCGATCGCCAGTCGGGCAATCCCCTGGGTTGGTATGCCCTGCCAATCGAGCAAACCTATCACAGATACCCAAGACCCCAGGAGACGGGCCAGCGCACTCAGGTGCGCTACGCCGCGGTGACAGATCATCAGGGTCAAGGATGGCTAGCGATCGCTAACCAGGCTCACACAAGAGATCAGCGCCAAGAGATCGCCACCCTACAGACCAGCCTCTGGCCATTCGCCCAGGCCGACATAGATTTTCGCCGCGGCGATGCCCAGGACTCGGCCTCGGGTCTGGTGGCGGTCACCCGCAACCACGGCGCCGAGATCCCGCTCAGGGAGTTCGTCACCTGGAATATCGATTACCGCCAGATGGGCGTCGGCGGTGATACCTCCTGGGGCCGTCCTGTGCACGGGCCCTACTGCATCAAGGCCGAGTCGATCCGCTTCGGCTTTACCCTGATGCCAGTGGGCAGCGATGACGATATCCGCACCCTGGCAAGACAATAACAATAAGGAAGCAAGCAGATGGAACAGACAATACAGGTGGCGATCTTCGTCGCCCTCACGACGCTGGTCGCCCTGATCACCTATCTTAAGTGTCGCAAGGTGACCCGCGACGCCAACGACAGTCGCGACTACTTTCTCGCCGGTGGCGGCCTGAGCTGGATAGTGGTGGCCGGCTCCTTGATGATGACCAACATCAGCGCCGAGCAGATCGTCGGCATGAATGGCGCCCAGACCCTGCTGGTCGCCTGGTGGGAGATCGCCGCCGCAATCGGTCTTATCATCCTGGCCAAGTGGCTGATCCCCATCTATTACCGCTACAACTGCACCACCACCACAGAGCTGCTGGAGCGTAAGTATCAGGACAAGGGGATCCGCGCCATGGTCTCTGTGCTCTTCATGCTGGGCTACGCCTTCATCCTGCTGCCCGTGGTGCTCTACACAGGTTCGCTGTTCATGAAATCCATGTTCGGCCTCTCCATCTCCGTCACAGTGCTGGCGATCATCTTTGCCGTGGTGGGCGCCATCTACGCCATCTTCGGCGGCCTGAGAGCCATCGCCATCTCTGATACCCTCAATGGCCTGGGGCTGATCCTGATGGGGCTGGCAGTCTCCTATCTGGCGATGCATGCCGTGGACTGGGATCTCTCCGGCGTCCCGTTGGAACGCCTGACCCTGATCGGCGATAGCCAGTCGGATATTCCTTGGTCGACCCTGCTCACCGGGATGATCTTCATTCAGATCTTCTACTGGGGCACCAACATGGTGATCACCCAGCGCGCCCTAGCTGCCAAGTCGGTGAAGGAGGCGCAGAAGGGTCTGTACGCCGCCGTGGTGATGAAGCTGATCATCCCAGTGATCGTGGTGCTGCCGGGCATAGTCGCCTTTAAGCTCTATGGCGATGTGGGCGACGTGGCCTACGGCAAGTTGGTGGGTGACCTGCTGCCAAGCTGGCTCTCTGGCGCCTTCGCCGCAGTGATTGCCGGCGCCGTGCTCAGCTCCTTCAACTCCTGCCTCAACTCGGCCGCCGCCCTCTACACCTGCGACATCCACCAGAACTACATCAACGCCGATGCCAACGTGCGCAAGATAGGCACTCGGGTCGCTCTGGTGTTCACCCTGATCTCGGTCGCCCTGGTGCCCCTGTTCGCCCGCTCCGAGAGCATCATAGCCCTGCTGCAACAGCTCAACGGCCTCTACTCGATGCCGGTACTGGCGGCCTTTATCTGTGCGCTGGTCTTCAAAAATGTCAGCGCCAAGGCGATAAAATGGGGTCTGGTCTTCGGGGTCTTGCTCTATGCCCTGTTCACCTTCGTCTGGAGCCCACTGCACTTCATTCACCTGATGGCGATCACCCTGCTGGCGACCATACTGGTTACCTTGGTCTTGAGTCGCCTGATTGCCCAGCCTGTCGTCGCCCCCGTCGCCGAGCCAACCCTGGACTAAGCTATTTGGCTAGAGCAAACAGACCCGTTCCAGGCAGACCTCAGCCGAGCCCATGATGGCTCGGGAACTGGCCAAGATAAAACATCAGGTTAACACTAGAGCCTGTCGGCGATATTTTCCCGATCCCAGCTGACAAATCTCAGTTACATCAATGACTGAGACGTGATATAAAAATGACAAGGATGACTCATGGTTGTTACCACCATGAATAAGACTGCCCACAGGGGCAGAGAACGCTAACTTTTTCTGAGAAGTTCAACACCAATGTCGAATACCGCACAGCGCGCCAATAAACTTTTTGTGCAGACCTTTGGTACCACGGCCGATGACCTGTATCAGGCGCCGGGCCGGGTTAACCTGATCGGCGAACATACAGATTACAACGATGGGTTCGTCCTCCCCGCCGCCATCAACTTTAGAACCGTTATAGCAGTGAAACAACGCGACGACGACAAGTTCCGCGCCGTATCCGACGCCTTTCCCGGCAAGATCTACACCTGGCACTTCGGTCAGGAGGGTGAGATGGATCCCAACGACAGTTGGATCAATTACCTCAAGGGCTTTACCGCGGCGGTATCAGCCAGCGGCCTGCCCGCCAAGGGGATGGATCTGGCGGTCGTCGGTAGCGTCCCCCTAGGGGCTGGGCTTTCCTCGTCTGCGGCGCTAGAGATCGCCTTCGGCACCGCGCTCAACGATTGCAGCCAGCTCAGGCTATCGCCGCTGGCCGTGGCCCAGATGGCCCAGCGCGGCGAAAACCAATATGTCGGCTGTGCCTGCGGCATCATGGATCAGATGATCAGCGCCATGGCCCAAGAGGAGCATGCCCTGCTGATCGACTGTGAAGATCTCGACTGCGAGCCTGTGCCTATCCCGGAAAGCCTGAGCCTGATCATAGTCAACTCCAACGTCCCCCGCGGTCTGGTGGACAGCGAATATAACCTGCGCCGTGAACAATGCGAGCAGGTCGCCGAGCATTTCGGCGTCGAGAGCCTGCGTCATCTTGAGCTGCGTACCCTGGAAGGGGCAAAGGATGATCTACCCGAGGTCTGTTACCGCCGGGCGCGCCATGTGCTGAGCGAAAACCGCCGCACCCAGAACGCCGCCCACGCCCTTGAGGCGGGTAACATAGCCAAGCTAAGCGAGCTCATGGCCCAGTCACACCAATCGATGCGTGACGACTTCGAGATCACCGTGCCCGAGATAGACAAGCTGGTCGAGATCATCGACGCCGTGGTCGGCGATCGCGGCGGCGTACGCATGACGGGTGGCGGCTTCGGCGGCTGCGTCGTGGCGCTGGTGGATCACGACCTTACCGACGCCGTGGTCGAGGCGGTCGAGCGCCAATATCAGGCGGCAACGGGCCTGGAAGCCAGCGTCTATCTCTGCTCGGCCAGCCAGGGCGCCTCAAGGTTGGACGAGGAGCTCTACTAATCGCGGGTCATCGAGCGTAAATCGCTGTTTAGAATACGTATTCATGCCCTCGTCCAGGGGCGAGATAATACAATAGGATCCCAACTTTAATCGCTTAAGGAAAAGATTATCATGGTACGTTTTCGCCCGCTCGATGCCTGGAACGATCCCCGTGGTGGCCAGATTGAACGCATCATCATAGACAACGGCACCCTGGCCATCGAGGTGCTCAGCCTCGGCGGCATTATCCGCTCCCTCTGGGCGCCGGATAACCAGGGCGAGCGTGGCAATATCGTGCTGGGCTGCGACAGCGCCCAGGATTATCTGACCCAAGACGCCCACCTGGGCGCCATCGCCGGACGCTACGCCAACCGCATCGCCGGTGCCCGCCTGAGCCGGGACGGTCAAGAATTCAGTCTGGATAACAACCATCAGGACAACTGCCTGCACGGTGGCCGCGAGGGATTCAATCGTAAGCAGTGGCATATCGGCCAACTCAGCGATGGCGTGCGCCTAAGCCTGTTCAGCCCGGATGGCGACATGGGCTTTCCCGGTAACGCCAATATCCAGCTCGACTACCGCCTGGTGGGCAATAACCTCTATGTGGAGATCCTCGCCAGCACAGATAAACCCTGCCCCATCAGCCTGACCCAGCACAGCTACTTCAACCTGGAAGGTGCGAGCGAGCGCAGCAGCCTGGGGCATATTATCCAGAGCGACAGCCAGCATTACCTCACCACCGATGAGCAGGGGATCCCAACCGATGTGACTCGGGTAGCCGGTACGCCGCTGGATCTCAGCCAGGGACAGTCCCTCGCGAGCCTGAAGACGGCGCTGGAAACCGAGCCGACAAGGGGCATAGATCACTGCTACCTGACGCCCAACCATGACGGCAAGGCCCTGAGCCGCTTCGGCACTGTCAGCGCCCCGGCCTCAGGCAGACGCATGACCCTCTACACCAATCAGCCAGGTGTGCAGATCTACGGCAGTAACTTCCTCGAGGGCACCCTTGGCAAACAAGGACAAAGACTGGCCTCATATCAGGCGGTATGTGTCGAACCTCAGCAACTGCCCGATGCCCCCAATCAGGCACACTTACCGGGCACGCCTTGGCTGATGCCGGGCGAGGTGTATCACCACATGAGTCGCTATCAGTTCGATCTCATCAAATGAGATGCTAACGGGAAGAGAGATAAGAGAAGTAAAATGATTTAGGTAGGGGTTCCAGAGGGACCGGAACCTCTTACCTAAGGATGGCGGCGAACTAAGCAGGAGTCCTGGCAGGTTGCCTAGTTGCGGTCGTCATCGTCAGACCAATCATCATAGCCGTCGTCCAGGCTATCGACTTCGAGTTCGACATCGTCATCGTCGTCATCGCTGGCGCCTTCTTCGGCATCCACCTTCACCTTCTTAGGCGCTGGTGCAGGTTTAGCATGAATCGCCTCAACCCAACCGGCATGCTGCTGCATGAAGGCGGCTCGGGTCGCTAACCAGTTCGCGTCATATTCAGCTTTAGCGGCCTTAAGTTCCTCTTCCGTAAGGTCATGCAGGTTCACCTTAACGATGTCCTCGGCATATTCAATCACGGCATCTCTTACCGTGTTATAGAGATAAACTCGTCCCGCCGTGGCTTCGGGAAACTCTTTGTCGTGAATGAGGATAGTATTACCTCGAGCCGTACGAAGTTCACCATACCAAACAGGTTCTTTAGACGTGTCATACATATATGCTAATACCCTTAAATCAACACATACCAATATAAAATTATAAAGCTGACAACAGTTAGCTTAGTCACTGCCATCGCCACAAACGCCTCTGGACAATAGCCCACACATTTTTAATAAATACCGCCAGAAATCAATAGCCAAATGGATCTATTTTATTTAATTGCTATCAAAATGTTCACTCGGTAGATACTAGTAACGAATTTAGCCGATCAAATCAGTTATTCAAGTTTTTTCTAACCTACTTTATACCAAAGTTAACAGACCGCTCAGCCCCCATGAGCGCGCGGCTTGTCACACCAGTTGACGGCTAGTCTTTCGCTACCTTGAGCACCAGCTTTCCTCTGTGTTGCCCCGACTCCATCAGGGCGTGGGCCTTGGCCGCATCACCCAGCGCAAACTCGGCGAACAGGTGAGGCACCAGGCTGCTGCCCTCCTGGGTGTCGAACTTAGGCCACACCTGCTGACGCAGGCCATCGGCGATCGCCTGCTTGGCCGCCACCGATTGCGGCCTCAGGGTCGCCCCTGTCCAGCAGATACGCTTAGCCATCAAGAGCGCCACATCCACCTCGGCACGCCTGCCCCGTTGCAGGGCTATGGTGACCAGGCGGCCCTCGATCGCCAGCGCCTTGAGGTTGAGGTCGATAAGGTCACCCGAGGCCATATCCAGTACCAGGTCCACCCCTTGAGGCGCCACCGCCTTTATCTGAGCCAGCAGATCCTCGTCGTGGTAGTTAAAGCCGTGGTCGGCCCCCAGGGCGAGGCAGTAGTCAATCTTCTCCTGACTGCCGCAGGTGACCAGCACCTTAACAGCGAATTGTTTCGCTAAGGTTACCGCCGCCGAGCCGATACCGCCCGAGCCGCCATGAATAAGCACTGTCTCACCTGCCTTAAGGCCGCCGCGCATGAACATGTGTCCCCACACGGTGAAGAAGGTCTCGGGCAGCGCCGCCGCCTGGGCCATGGTCACTCCTGTGGGAATAGGCAGGCAGTGCACGCCCCAGGTCGCCACATACTCGCCATAGCCACCGCCGGGTACCAGGGCGCACACCCTGTCCCCCAACTGCCAGCCGGTCACCTGCTCGCCCTTGGCCACCACTGTGCCAGACACCTCCAACCCCAAGATCTCGCTAGCACCGGTTGGCGGTGGATAGAGGCCGCGGCGCTGGGCGACATCCGGGCCATTCACCCCGGCATATTCCACCTTGATCAGCAGCTGATCCGGCGCTATGGCAGGCAAGGGACTCTGCGCCAGCTCCAGCACCTCGGGCCCACCTGGGGCGTTGAATTGTACATGGGTATAGTGTGTGGAAAGCATTGACATGGCGGCTCCTAACATTAGCGGGCGTTAATGCTGTCGAGGCTAGCGCGAAATGGATGAATTGAGCAAGCCTTAGCCGCCATCCTTATACGCCTTGGGCGGCTAAAACAAACAACAGCTCACAAATATCTTTATCATTAGTAAGTTAGATATAAAAGATTTGTCGCCGTGCCAGAGCTTTATGTTATGGTGTTAAAGTGCCAGCAGGCTTTAAGTCCATTTATCACCTAAGCTTAAAGTCCGATATGCTGCAATCTGTTATCACCAGAAGGGGCTGCACCTGCGATGAATGTAGACTTTATCAATCCTTTTCTCGATTCCCTGCTCAATGTGCTCAAGACCATGGCCAACATGGAGCTCAAACCCGGCAAACCTAACCTGAAGAAAGATAACCTGGCCAAGGGCGATGTGTCAGGCCTGATCGGCATGGTCGGCCCTCAGACCAAGGGCTCGCTATCCATCACCTTCGAAGAAACCTTGATCTTAGAGATCATGAATAAGATGTTGGGAGAGAAGCCGGAGAGCATAGACGAAGAGGTGACGGATCTGGTGGGTGAGCTGACCAACATGGTGACCGGCGGCGCCAAGAATCTCCTAAGCGATAAAGGCTACGAGTTCGATATGGCGACCCCCATAGTGGTATCGGGTAAGAACCACACCATAGCCCACAAGTCGGACGGGCAGAAGATCATCATGCCCTTTAGCAGCATCTACGGCACCGCCTACATAGAGATCTGCTTCGAGGGCTAACCAGCCCAGCAATACTCAAGTAATGACTAGAAAGGCTGGTTCACCATGACCCAGAACTGGCTTTCCTCCTCGCCGATGGCAAGATCCGTACGTACCACCACGCCTTCCACCTCGAAGCGGATACCGGCGCCGAAACTGGTTTTCATCTGGCTGTGCAGGCTATCTAAGGCAAACTCGTCACTCACCTTGCCCGCCTCGACAAATGCCGTCCACTGCCACCAGGGAATATCGAACCAGCGAAACACGGGCAGGCTCTGCAATGGCTGCCACTTGGGCTCTAGCCGATATTCGGCCGCATAGAGCAAGGCGCTGCGG